>JAOAGP010000109.1 GCA_026415695.1 Thermodesulfovibrionales bacterium
AACCTCACCAAATACAGTGTATTGTCCGTCTAAAAATGGGGTATCAGCAACACATATGAAAAACTGTGAGCCAGCACTATCAGGATGCATTGCCCTTGCCATTGAAAGAGTCCCTCTTTTGTGTGGCTTGTTGTTAAACTCTGCCTTTATTGTGTAGCCGGGTCCACCCATCCCGTGCTTTGATCTATCAGGATTCTTTGAGTTTGGGTCTCCACCTTGAATCATAAATCCGGGGATTACCCTGTGGAATGTAGTCCCATCGTAAAAACCCTTTTTAGCCAGTGTGATAAAATTATCTACATGATTAGGGGCAACATCTGGAAAGAATCTCAATTCCATAGAACCAAATCTTGTTTCAATTACTGCAGTTGTCTCTGACATCTTTTTTATCTCCTCCTTTGTGAATTGTTTTTTTAACTCCTTTGCATACAGATTAGTTGTTAATAAAACAACTGAAAAAAACACAACGAAAAACCTTAGCATCAAGACCTCCTTCTTTATAAGTTTTGTATTTACTATATCACAACTCATCCTTTTGTGTAATATAAACAGATGGAAAATTCGGTAATAATTACAGTTTTAGTCTTTATAGTCTTTGCATCCATACACAGCATCCTTGTGGCTAATAGGACTAAATCATTGATAAAAGAGATTGTAGGTGAGAGATGGATGCAAAGATACTATAGGCTTTTCTTTACTATTGTAAGCATTGTAACGCTTATCATGGCAGCATTTATCATTTTTAGATTGCCTGACAAGGAGATATTAAGACTAACATTCCCATTTGATTTTACATTTAGGGCAATCCAATTTCTTGGCATCATAATATTACTATTGGCAGGTAGGCATTTTGATTTTTTTGAGTTCATAGGGATTAGGCAGGTTTTTAGAAAGGATAATCTCTCTGATGCTGATATTGAAGGGCTAAAAAAAACAGGGCTAATAACAAGCGGTGTTTATGGGATAGTAAGACACCCCATGTATCTTGCAGGGATACTCATATTTACCTTCAATCCTGTGATTACTGTCAATGGTATCACCGTAACTATACTTGCTGATATCTACCTGATATTTGGTGCATGGATTGAAAGCAGGAGATATCTGAAACTTTATGGTAGGCAATACGAGATATACAGTCAAAAGGTTCCTATGCTCTTGCCTTTTAGGATGTTTCAAAAGGATTGAATGTTGATAGTATGCAAAAGGCAATTTAGCAGGCTTTAGAAAAACTATTTTTTTACAGTATAATAAAGATATTAAACTTTTAAAGGAGGTATAAAGTCTATGAAGAAAACACTAACAATGGCTATTGCTATCTTGATTATCATCCTCTTTGTGTCCACAGATGTATTTGCAAGGGCTGGAGGTGGTAAAAGTGGTGGTATGGGAAGCAGAGGATCTAAAACCTACAATGCACCAATGAAATCTGCCCCTTCACCATCGTCTCCATCTCAGGTTCAAAGACAACAGCAACCAATACCCACTACACCAGCAGCACAACCTTCAAGATGGGGAGGATTTATGGGGATGTTGGCGGGAGGCATCATTGGTGGAATGATTGGTAATCTGCTCTTTAGTTCACTTGCACACGGAATGGGTGCAACGGGTGGTTATGGAGGTCCCGGACTCTTTGACATTATACTAATAGGCTTGATCATCTTCATCATCTATAGGTTAATCAAATCTCGCAGACAACAAGAGGCACCTGCTTATAGCACAGGTTATTCTCAACAGTCTGGGCAAGGGTTTGATAATCAGCCAATGCAATATTCTGGAACGACCTACAGTCCAACTTCTTACATTGCTGACGATGTCCAGACCGGGATTTCTCACATCAGACAACTTGATGCCTCTTTTGATGAAAGGAAGTTCAAGGAAACTGCAACTGACATATTCTTTAAGGTTCAAGCTGCTTGGATGGCAAGAAACATGGACAATGTTAAACACCTCCTAACACAAGAGATGTATAACATCATGAAAGAAGACACAGACAAGATGAAGAGAGAAGGTAGGATAAACCGTCTTGAAAATATTGCTATAAGAAATGTTGAGATTACAGAGGCATGGCAAGAGGAGGGTAAGGATTATATCACTGTTGAATTTAACGCAAATGTCCTTGATTATATAACCGATGAGGCTGGAAGGGTATTAGAGGGTAGCAATGTTGAGCCAGTAAAGTTTGTAGAGTATTGGACATTTACAAGGATGGCAGGCCCTAATAACCAATGGCAACTCTCAGCTATACAGCAGGAATAGTCCTAAAAGGCTTAAGATTAAGTGTTTAAAAGAATAAGATTTCTTACGGCAGGTGAGTCCCACGGAAAGGGACTCGCCTGCATCCTTGAAGGCATACCATCAGGGCTAAATCTCAAAGAAGACGACATCAATTCAGAATTAAAAAGAAGGCAAGGTGGTTATGGCAGAGGTTCAAGGATGAAGATTGAGCAAGACAGGGTCGAAATCCTATCAGGAGTTAGATGGGGAAAGACACTCGGTTCACCAATATTGTTACTTCTCTACAACAAAGACTGGGTCAATTGGCAAGAAGGCATGTCTGTTAATGAAACTCTATCAGGTTCAATCCCGTTGGTTACAAGACCAAGACCAGGTCATGCTGATCTTTCTGGTGCAGTTAAATACAATGTTAAAGACATTAGAAACATTCTTGAAAGGTCAAGTGCAAGAGAAACAGCAATGCGTGTAGCAGGTGGTGCTGTTGCAAAGGTTTTTCTAAAGAATTTCGGTATAAGTGTTTACAGTATGGTAATTAGTATTGGAAGTGTCAGGATTGATGATGCCTTTATCTATGACCCTTATACTAATTTTGAGGAGATACATAAAAGGGCTGAGAACTCTCCTGTGAGATGCCCTGATGAAAAGACCTCTGATGAGATGGTAAGACTTATTGATACTGCTATATCAAAGGGTGATACTTTAGGGGGGGTATTTTCTGTGATTGTAACGGGTGTAGGGTTTGGTTTAGGCAGCCACATTCAATGGGATTTGAGATTAGATGCAAGGCTTGCTTACACCGTTATGAGCATACAGGCGATAAAGTCCGTTGAGATTGGGAAAGGGATGGAGATGTCAAGGGCGTTTGGTTCGGATGTAATGGACGAGATACACTACCTTGATGAAAAGGGTTTTTACAGGAATACAAACTTTTTGGGTGGTATTGAAGGTGGAATATCAAATGCAATGCCTATTGTCCTTAAGGCTGGGATGAAGCCAATCCCAACACTTAAAAAACCACTACAGTCAGTTGATATCCGCACAAAAGAGACAGTCAAAGCAACATATGAGAGGTCAGATGCTTGTGCGGTGCCTGCTGCTTCAGTAATCGGTGAGGCTATGGTATCTTTGACAATATTGGATGCCTTTCTTGAGAAATTTGGTGGGGATTCTATGGATGAGACAGAGAGAAACTATCAGGGTTTTTTAAATCAGGTAAGTTTGTTCTGATGTTTGCCATCTTTTTATTAATCATATTTTTTTGCTCATCTCCTGTATTTGCCTCAGAATCAGATTATCAATATCTAAGCAAAGGCAAGATTTATTTAGATAACAAGCAGTATGAAGAAGCCATTGAACACCTAACCCAATCTATTGAAAAACTACCCATACTTTCAGACTACGCACTTTATTGGCGTAGTATTGCGTATCAAAATCTGAAGGATTATGATAAGGCAATAAAAGACCTAAAGGTCATTATAGAGAAGTTTAAAGACTCTCCACTTTATAAACCTGCAAGGGAGAGGATGTTGGATATCTTGAAAACAACCGATATTAATGCGTATAAAAATAGCATTGATGCATACATAAAGGAGTTCCCTAATGACTATCACATCAAATACTCTTACGCACTCTATCTGAAGGAAAAAAATGAGTCACAAAAGGCTCATAAACTGTTTTTAGAGGTGTTTTTAGAGGCACCGGAGTCATTGTCAAATAAGGCTATCAAGGAGATTGATTACAACAAACTATCTGCTGAAACACTGCTAAAGAAGGCAAACAATCTCAATAAGGCTTGGTTTTTTGCTGAGGCAGAGAGATATTTTAAAGAGGCACAAAAAAGGGATAAAAAAGGTGTCTTTAAGACAACCATAAAGGAGGGTTTGGCATATAGCCTTTTTAGACAAAAGAGATACAATGAGTCTGCTTCATTGTATAAGGAGGTTGGAGATATATACTGGTATGCAAGGTCGCTCTTAAGGGCAAAAGAGATAGCCGAGTTTGAAAAGGGATTGAGTAGGTTTAAAAAGAGCACTGATAAGAGGATGGTTTCGGTATTGATTTCGTATAGCAACATCAAGAGAAGAAACGGAGAAGTTAAGGAATCCCTTGATATATTAGATGAGTTACTCAAAAAACATAAATCAAGGGAAGAACAAGAGGCGATACTTTGGGCAATCGGTTGGAATCACTATATTACGAGGAATTACGATGAGGCTATGCGGGTGTTTTCATCGTTACATGAAGATTTTAAGGATAGCAAGTATCTCTATTGGTTAAACAGGACAAAAGAAAAGGTTGGAAAGGAAATAAATATCACTGACAGATATCTGATTGGCTACAGAGATTATTATGGATACCTCAATGCTATAAAAAACAATCAAAGGATAAGCAAGATTGACATTAAGGGTATTGGTCATACCGTGCCTCCACCACTTGAGCGTGCTGACATACTTTATAAGATTGGTCTTAAAGGAGAGGCAACAAGGGAGGCTATTCATTCTGTCAGAAACAGTGGAAGTGCAATAAAGACGGTCTCTGCAAGCAGTTTCCTAAATGCAATCGGCAGTTATAAATACTCTGTGAGCATAATCTCAAAGGTCCCATATACTGAGGGTTATCACAATCTACTCTATCCAATCGTTTTCTGGGATGAGGTTAATGAGGCTTCAAGACACACAGGCATTGACCCCTTGTTGATTATGGCAGTGATGAGGGAGGAATCACGATATGATCCAGATGCAAGGTCTATTGCTGGGGCAATTGGATTGATGCAACTCATGCCTAACACTGCAAGAATCTTTCAGAAGGCAACATATGTTTCTCTCAATGACAATAGGCAACTTTACAATCCAAGGATAAACATAGCCATCGGAAGCGCATATCTCAAACATCTGTTAAAACAGTTTGGTTCATTACCACCATCTTTGGCAGCATACAACGCTGGTGAAGACCCAGTCTCTCAATGGCTTAAAGGTGGTAATTACACACACATTGATGAATTTATTGAGGATATCCCCTATACTGAGACAAACAACTATGTCAAAAAGGTCTTGACATCGTATTTTGAATACATCAGAGGCAGCAAAAACCACGAGATTGACAAACAACTATTAGGTTTTAACTAAAAAAACCTCAACCAATCAAGTATCTGTGAATGTCTTCTGCAGAGCGTTTTCCAGCACCCATGGCGCTAATTACCGTTGCAGCCCCAGTTACCACATCACCACCTGCCCATACCTTTTGTAATGAGGTCTTTCCAGTAAGCGGGTCGGCAACTACAGTGCCATGCCTTGTTCTTTGTAGTTCATCAGCCCCAATAAATATTAACGGATTTGGTGATGTGCCCAGTGCAACAATGACGGTATCAACCTCAATCTCAAACTCTGTATTTGGTATTGGTATGGGTTTTTTTCTCCCAGTGTTGTCTGGTTCACCCAATTCCATCCTAATACATCTTATTGCCTTGACCTCACCGTTATTGCCACCTAAAATCTCAACAGGATTGGTCAGATAATGAAAGACTATACCTTCTTCCTCTGCATGGTGCACCTCTTCTTGTCTTGCTGGTACTTCTTGTCTTGAACGACGATAGATGATGTAAACCTCGCATGGTGAGTCATAAAGAATGCTTTGAAGTCTCAGACTGCACCTTGCAGCATCCATTGCTACATTGCCAGCCCCTATGACAGCAACCCTTTTCCCTACCTTTACAGGTGTGTCATATTCAGGAAAGAGATATCCCATCATGAGGTTTACCCTTGTAAGAAATTCGTTTGCAGACATCACACCGTTTAGGTTTATACCCGATATCCTCAAAAACTGTGGCAGTCCTGCCCCAGAACCAATAAATACCGCATCAAATTCATCTGTCAAATCCTTTAGGGTAAGAGTCCTTCCGATGACATGGTCGGTTTTGATTTCAATGCCTAAACAGTCCATTGCATAGGCAACCTCTGAATGAACCACCCTTTTAGGAAGTCTAAATTCTGGTATGCCATATACTAAAACCCCTCCTGCCACATGCAAGGACTCAAATATAGTAACACTATGTCCAAACCTACCTAAATCCACAGCACATGTAAGTCCAGAGGGACCTGAACCAACTACTGCAACCTTTTTACCTGTGGATGTTGTCTTTTGCAATGGGCATGTTCTGTGTGCTAATTCATAGTCGCCAATGTATCTTTCTAACCTACCAATCGCAACAGGGCTTGAGTGTTTGCCCATTATACAACTGCCTTCACACTGGGTCTCTTGAGGGCACACCCTTCCACATATTGCAGGGAGGTTGTTTTTTATCTTCATCTCTTGAACTGCAAGGGTAAAATCTTTTTCTCTAAGTGCCTTGATAAATTGTGGTATTCTTACACCTACAGGACAAGCCTCAACACAGAGGGGTTTTTTACACTGCAGACACCTTTGTGCCTCAAGTATGGCTGTTTCTTCGTTATATCCTAATGCGACCTCTTCAAAGTTTTTAATCCTTGTTTTCGGGTCTTGCACAGGCATAACCTGCCTTTTAATCTCCATCCTCTGCTTTTTAGTCAAGTTTGACATTGATTTTACCCCCCCTTAAAGGTTATCAAGATTACATTTATGTTTATATCTTTGTAATGAATATGTCTCCTCATCACGATAATACGAAAGTCTTCTTAACAATAACTCCCAGTCAATAGTATGTGCATCAAATTCAGGTCCATCAACACATACGAATTTAGCCCCTTCTTTGAGTGATACCCTGCATCCACCACACATCCCTGTGCCATCAATCATTATTGTGTTGAGGCTCACTATTGTAGGTATCTTAAATGGTTCTGTAGTGCTTGCAACAAATTTCATCATTATCGCTGGACCTATTGCCCATACACGCGATATCGTCCTTTTTGTATCGGAAAGTATTTCTTTTAGTGGTTCTGTGACAAGACATTTCCTGCCATATGACCCATCATCAGTGCACACAACGAGTTCATCAGACACTGCCTTGAGTTTTTCCTCCCAAAATATCAGCGATCTTGTCCTTGCACCGATGATAGAGATAACATGATTTCCAGCCTCTTTCAATGCCCTTGCTATCGGGTAGATAGGGGCGATTCCAACACCACCACCCACACATATCACACTGCCGTAGTTTTGTATCTCTGATGGATGACCAAGAGGTCCTGTGATATTTAAGATGATGTCTCCAACCTTAAGACTTCCAAGTTGGGTTGTTGTCTTGCCTACTTCTTGAAAAATCATAGTTATACTTCCTTCATCCTTATCGTAATCTGCAATAGTCAAGGGTATCCGCTCACCCTTTTCATCAATCCTTATGATGACAAACTGCCCTGCCTTTGCATTTCTTGCAACATGAGGTGCCTCAACTACGATTAATTTCGTAACATCACTTATCGCCTCTTTATGCAATATTCTATAACCCTTCACAGACATTAGCCTCCTTAATTGTTGATACTACCTAACTCCTCTGCCCTGTTTCTTGCAGCAATAAAGGTTGATAAGATTATATCATCAATCCCTCTTTCTTTTAAAACATTTAAACCTGCATAGGTAGTGCCTTTTGGAGATGTTACCATCTCTCTTAATCTATCTGGTTTCATTCCAGATTGCAGGATTTTTGCGGTGCCGATGAATGTTTGTATAGTAAGAAGACTTGCATCATCTTTTGAAAAACCTAATCTTTCTGCTGCGTTAATCATAGATTCAACAATGTATGCCAAAAATCCCGGACCACTGCCAGAAACTGCGGTGACCGCATCCATCATGGACTCATCCATGATTACTACCTTTCCAACACTTTCAAATATCCTTAATACGCCGTTTGTTTCTTCCTCTGATACTGCCTCTGTAATTGAAATAACACTCATACCTTCCTGAAACATAGCAGGTGTATTTGGCATGACTCGTATTATTTTTTCTGTTGAGAGAATACCTTTGATGTATGCAATCCTAATACCTGCTGCAATAGAGACGACTATTTTATTGGGTGAAATATCATCCTTGATCTCATTTAAAACCTCATGCATTATCTGGGGTTTTACTGCTAAGATGATTGTATCGCACCTTTTGACCACCTCAATGTTTGAACCTACAAAACCAACACCATATTCATTCATAAGGTGTCTTACCCTCACATCCGATGGCTCATAGAAGATGATATCTCTATGACCTTTAGATATTAGTCCTTTTATCAGCGCTTCCGCCATGTTTCCGCCACCTATAAAGCCAATCATGTGATGATACCTCCGTTTTTTTTGTTGACTTGCTACAATACTTTTGATGATTTGTTAGTATACAATAAGTGGTCATCTTTTAGTGTCTTGGGAGGAGAAATGATTGATGATAATGTGATGTTTGATTGTTTAGAGATACTTATGAAAACAGGGGGAGAATACGCAGATATCTTCTGTGAAGACAGACAATCCTTGAGTATCATCTTGGACGATAATAAGATTGATGAGATTATAAATGGAAACAGACAAGGTATAGGTATTAGGCTTATCCACAACCTGAAGACATACTATGCCTATGGCAACAACCTATCAGATGATGAGATAATCACCCTTTGTAAAAGCCTCACTAATGCGATAGACAAATCGCATCCTGCAAAATCCATTACTGAGATTAAGCATCATAGCAAAGAGATAGGATACATTAAGAAACATCCGTCTTCGGTGCCTGTTGGTAACAAGGTCAAAATGCTTAAAGATGCAAATAGGGTTGCACGCTCTTCCAGTTTAAGGATAAAACAGGTTAAGGCAATATATTCGGAGATGAACCAAGATGTAAAGATTTTAACATCGGATGCAAACCTCGTAACGGATAAAAGGTTATACATAAGTGCTATGATACATACTGTAGCGATGGATAATAGCAATATCCAGACAGGCGTTGAGGCAGTTGGCGGAACATTGGGTTTTGAGATATTTGATGATACCCCATTAGAGCAGATTTCCCTTACTGCAGCAAATAGGGCAGTGATGATGCTTGACGCACCGAGGATAAAAGGTGGAAGGATGCCTGTTGTTATTTCATCAAGTGCTGGCGGTACCATGATACATGAGGCAGTCGGGCATGGGCTTGAGGCAGACCTTGCAATGCAGGGATTGTCGGTATTTACTGGCAGGATTGGTCAAACAGTTGCTTCACCAATTGTTACTGTCATTGACGACGCAACCCTTTTGGGAAAGCGTGGCTCATACAACTTTGATGATGAAGGCACCCCCTCATCTCGCACTGTGCTTATCAAAGATGGTGTTTTGGTTTCTTATCTTTGTGATAGATACAATGCCATCAAATACGGTTTAAAACCCACTGGCAATGGCAGAAGACAGAGTTTTGAATCAAGACCTATTGTGAGGATGACAAATACATTTATTCAAAGCGGTAAGGATAACCCTGATGATATCGTGAAATCTACACCAAAGGGGCTGTTTGTAAAAAAGATGGGAGGAGGTCAGGTAAATACAGTAACAGGGGATTTCGTCTTTGATGTGCAAGAGGGGTATGTCATAGAAAACGGTAGTATTGGCAATGCGGTGAGGGGAGTTACCCTCATTGGTAATTGTTTGGAAGTCTTATCATCTATTGACATGGTGGGATGGGATTTGGGCTTTTCTATTGGAAGTTGTGGCAAGGACGGACAATCAGTCCCTGTATCTGACGCAATGCCTACTGTAAGGATTGGGGAGATGGTAGTTGGGGGTATCAGTGAATGATGATTTAGAGGAATGAAGTTGTTATTATCTGCTAAAATAACGCTACCCATTTTTTCAAGGAAAAGAGGAGGAAACTTTGATGGCGAGATTTGAGGAATTGCAAATGATGTTGGTTGAATCTGCAACGAGGCATCTGGATTTATACAGCATGCAGGTCTTTACAGAACAGTTTACCCTTGATAGAGAAAGTAAGATATTTTTGACCCTCCAAGATATGGAGTCTCCATATCTTATAACAGCGATGGTATCATACACCTTTGATGCCTTCCAGACAGGGCATAGTCTTTATTGGGACGAAAACGAAGATGATGAAGATGAATTGGAACCAGCAGTGGATACAACCGTTGATCTTGAATTTAAGATAAACATACCCGTATTGACCAACTATTCAATTATGGAAAGTCTTTATGAAAAGGTTTTATCAAGGCTTGAGGATACTGATGTAGAGATGGTATGTAAGGAGTTTACAACAATCAACGGTTCATTTAAAGAATACGAGCTGACATATTACTACGACATAGACTATGTTGGCGGATTGGATGCAGAGATGTTTGATGATATATTCAAGGAGTTGAAAGATACAATGGAGTTTATCTACAAAGAAACAGATGACTATATTGACATGTCTTGGTACGAAAGATAATCCTAAAACAGTTTAAACCCCTATCTTAAAACATCAATGAAAGAGATTGATTTCAGGACTATCAATACTGTTATGCTTGATATGGACGGGACGATGCTTGACAAGTATTTTGATGATTATTTTTGGGAGCATCTCGTCCCTGAAATGTATTCCAAAAAGAACAACATTCCTGTAAACAAAGCAAAAGAAGAACTATTTAATCTCTACAAAGCACATGAAAAGACATTAAACTGGACGGACATTGACTTTTGGTCAAATGAGTTAGACCTTGATATCCCGGCACTTAAGGAACAAATAAGACATCTCATTGAGGTTCATCCAAATGTTGAGGACTTCTTAAGGGTCATGAAGGATATGGGCAAGAGGATACTACTGGTCACAAATGCACATTACAAGGTTTTGGACATAAAACTTAAAAAGACAAAGATTGGCAAGTATTTTGACAAGTGCATAACATCCTTTGAGATAGGTTATCCAAAAGAACTGATTAGATTTTGGCAGGAGTTTCAGATGACTGTGCCGTTTGAAAAAGACAAGGTAATATTTATTGATGATACCTGTGATGTGTTGAAGACCGCAAAGGAGTTTGGGATTAAAAATTTAGCATTGAAGTTGAAGGCAAGTTCAATGAAACCTGACAAGCCATGCCCTGATTTCTTTGCGTTTGAGGACTTCGGTGAACTCATACTTATAGCAAATAGATATAGATGAGATCAAAGCCCCTCATAGTAGCATCTCTGACAGATACCGATGTTGTTAAGGATACCATTGAGATAGTTTCACTTGCCGATGTTGTGGAGTTGAGGGTTGATATGTTTGAACGCCGTAATCTAAAGGAGATTGAAAACACCTTCATCAAGGCTGTAAGTCTATTTAAAAAGCATATCATAGGCACTGTCAGGGATATATCTGAAGGCGGGTTGTTTGAGTTTAGAGATAGGTTGACGGTCTATCTTACCATAGCAAGATATTGTAGTTATGTTGATATTGAGATATCTCATGAATACCTAATCAGGGCATTTAAACAAAACTATAGTGGTGAGGGCATTAAGATAATCGCATCGTATCACAATTTTTCGGAAACACCTGATGATTTGTATTTACAAGAACTCCTTACAAAAAGTATCAATGTCGGGGCTAATATCACAAAGATTGCTGTATTGCCAAACAAACCAGATGATGTTGAAAGGATGCTTAAATTCACAGAGACCAACAGGGATAAGCACATCATCACTCTGTGTATGGGAGAATTAGGGCGAGACTCAAGGGTAACCGCTGGACTGTATGGTTCAATCATGACATATGGATATGTAGCCCAAAAAACAGCCCCCGGTCAAATATACATACCAGAGTTGCGCAGAGAAATAGACTCGTTGTATGTATCCGCCTAACATCCATTACTAATGATAACATTTAAGACACTATCACATTCTTTTATAGTATTTCCGACGACAAATCGCAGTAATTCTGACAATGCCTTGTAGTATCCTGTTTGGGCATTACTAATTATCCTTTCACAAAACTCTCCAACCCATGATGCAAGGTATGCGGTAATAAATCTCTT
>JAOAGP010000022.1 GCA_026415695.1 Thermodesulfovibrionales bacterium
GAATTTACTGATGATACATACGATTTTGTAAAGGTTCAAACAGGTGCTCTTGATAGCCTATTGTCAAAGATTGAGGAGACAGTAGCATTTAAGGGTTTTGTAAATGACAACAAACAAAGGATTGCCTCCGTAATGCAAAAGGTTAAAATCTTGTCAAAGGATGTAGATATTTTGGGTAGTTATATTCATGATGATTTCAAGAAAATACTGAACTCAATCAATGAGGATTTAAGTAGTATCTTGTTAAGAGACATTGTTTTTGAGGGTTTTGTTTCAAATCAGATTGATGACATCATATATGAGATAAAAAACATCTCTATGCTCCCTCTAAAAGACATCTTTGAGCCATTACCAAGGATGGTGAGGGATTTAGCAATGTCTCAAGGCAAAAAGATAAACATCATATTTGAGGGTATTGAGGCAAGGGTTGACAAAAGGATAATGGAAGGGCTCAGAGACCCCATCATGCACATCATCAGAAACGCAGTAGATCATGGTATAGAAACACCTGATGAGAGAAAACAGGTTGGCAAACCAGAGATAGGCAATATCAAGATAAGGGCAACGATTGAAACTGGGAAAAAACTAACCCTTGAGATAATAGACGATGGAAGGGGTATTGATATCCACAATCTAAGAAACAAACTCATTGAACTTGGTATATTAACAAGTCAACAGTCAAACAATATTGATGATTCAGACATAATCCAGTATATATTTAGACCAGAGGTTTCCACCTCAAAGGAGGTAACCCATATCTCTGGTAGGGGGCTTGGATTATCGATAGCAAATGAGGCAGCAGAGAGATTAGGTGGTTTTATAAAGGTCTATACTGAAGCCAACAAGGGTTCAGTTTTTGTATTTAATGTGCCATTGTATGTAACAAATCTTAAGATAATCCTTTTCAAGACATCAAATGGCACAACCTATGGCATACCTACAAATAATGTGGAAGCAGTAAAAAGATTTGTTATAGATGATATCCAAACACATGAAGGCAAGGAGATCATACAGTATAATGAAATGCCAATATCCCTAATCCCAATTGAGACTGTATTACAGATGCCGTATGATGCCAATACTGATGATAAATATTTTGTAGCATTAATTATAAGGCACAGTGAAAAGATAGTTGCATTTAGGATAAAAGAGATACTGCATGAAGAGGAGATATCTCTGAAGGATTTTGGATACATCATCAAAAGGGTAAAAAACTTCTCTGGTTGTGCCACAGTGAAGTCAGGGGAAACTATCCTGATACTAAATCCATCCGATTTGATGAAAAGCGCCCTAAATACAGCAGTGATAAGATCAATACAACAAACCACAAAAACTCCTGAAATAAAGAAAAAATCCATACTACTTGTGGAGGATTCAATAACAGCAAGGACACTATTTAAAAATATCCTTGAATCAGCAGGCTTTTTAGTTACAACGGCGGTAGATGGTATAGATGCCCTTGCAACACTTAAAACAGACAATTTTGATTTAGTGGTTACCGATGTTCAGATGCCGAGGATGGATGGTTTTGAATTGACTGCAAAGATAAGGGCTGATGCAAATCTTTTTAGGTTACCAGTAGTATTAGTTACAGGACTTGAGACAAGACAAGACAAGGAAAGAGGGATGGAGGTTGGGGCAAATGCCTACATCGTCAAAAGCAGTTTTGACCAGAGCAATCTTATTGAGGTAATAAATAGGTTGATTTAAGATATAAAAAAACTTTTTTAAAGGGAGATTTATACAGTGATTAAGGTTTTCATAGTAGATGACTCTCTTACATTTATTGAAGCCTTTCGTAAGGCATTATCATTAGACCCAGAAATTGAGATTGTTGGGTATGCAAGGACAGGACAAGAGGCTATTGAAAAGATACCTGTTATTAAACCAGATGTAGTTACAATGGATATAATAATGCCCGGTTTAGATGGTATAGATACTACAAAAAGAATTTTACAGTCCTATCCAGTTCCAATAGTAATTATTAGCTCATGTTATAATGATAAAGAGGTTGAGATGATGTATGAGGCTATACAGGTAGGGGCTGTATCTATCATTGCAAAACCCAGAAGGCTCTCATCTGACAGTAGTGAGACCCTTAACCTTATAAGATCCATAAAATTAATGTCAGAGGTTAAAGTGGTTAAAAGATATTCAAAGGAGAAAAAGCCTAACAATCAACAGTATCAGAAGATTCTTTTTAGTTCTAACAGTGATATTGAGGTGGTTTGTATTGGTGCCTCTACTGGCGGACCACCTGTGTTAAAAACGATATTGAGTGAGATCCCTGCAGACTTTCCAAAGCCAATCCTCGTGGTGCAACATATATCACCTAACTTTTTAAAGGGGATGCTAAGTTGGTTACAACCATTTTGTCAGATTAGTTTGGTCATACCACAAGAAGGTGAAATAGCGGAGGGGGGTAAGGTCTATTTTGCACCTGATAACAAACATATGGGCATAGATAAAAACAAGAAGATATTTCTTAGTGATGAACCGCCGGAGCATTGTGTTAAGCCATCTGTGTCTTTTCTCTTTAGGTCTGCCTTAAGGTCGTTTGGTAATAAGTTTTTGGGTGTATTACTGACTGGCATGGGTAAGGATGGTGCAGAGGAGATAGCACAACTACATAGGATGAATGGTGTTACTATCATACAAGATAAACAATCATCTGTGGTTTTTGGTATGCCGGGTGAGGCTATCAGGTTGGGTGCTGGCAGATATATCTTACCGCCAGAGAAGATACCAGAGGCAATCATAAATCAAATATGCAGAAAGGAGGGTTCTTGAATACAGAAAACGGTAAATACTCAATACTTGTGGTTGAAGATAGCATTACCCAAGCAGAATGCCTAAGATACATACTTGCTGAACAAGGCTACACTGTTTATGTTACATCAAATGGTAGAGAGGCACTTGACTTTCTTGCCAACACCAAACCATCTTTAGTCATCACCGATGTTGTCATGCCAGAGATTAATGGTTATGAATTATGCAAGGCAATCAAGAATAATGAGGATACAAAGAATATACCAGTTGTATTGCTAACAAACCTGTCTGAACCTGATGATGTGATAATGGGTTTGGAATGCGGAGCGGATAACTTTATTACGAAACCTTATGAAAGAGAATTTTTATTAGCAAGGATCAGATACATAATAATCAATATGGAGATGAGAAAGATGACAAGCACTGAGATGGGTATTGAGATATTTTTTGGAGGTAAAAAACAGTTTATCACATCCAATAAGATACAGATACTTGACTTGCTGTTATCCACATTTGAAAATGCAATACAAAAAAACAAGGAACTTGAGGAGAAAAACATAGCATTAAGGAAGGCACAGGAAAACATAAAGAGATTGGAAGGGCTCATCCCCATCTGTGTAAAGTGTAAAAAAATAAAGGATGACAAGGGATACTGGAAACAGATAGAGGAATACTTGAGAGAGAAATCCCTCGCAGAATTTACACACGGATTTTGCCCTGAGTGCCTTAAGGATCTATATCCTGATTATTGGGATAAGGTAAAGGGTAGGTAAGGATATGATAAACAATACTCAACAGTATCAGATAGTTGTAGTTGAGGATAGCCCTGTGCAGTTGGAATATATATGTGATGTATTGGAGAAACAACATTATAATGTAAAGGGCTTTATTGATGCTAAGGATGCCCTTGAATATATAAAATCAACCCCGCCTTCCTTAATCATCACTGATGTTGTGATGCCTGAGATATCAGGATTTGATTTTTGTAAAAGGATAAAGTCGCAAAAATCCACAAAACACATACCTGTCATACTACTTACTGCTCTTTCAGAGCCAGAAGACATAATCACAGGATTAGAAGTAGGGGCTGATACCTTCATTACAAAGCCATTTTCTAACAGGTTTTTACTCTCAAGGATTGAATACTGTCTTATCAATTCAAAGATAAGGAAAAATATTTCTGCCGATGTTGGCATAGAGATAGTCTTTAGGGGCAAAAAGCATTTTATAAACTCAACAAAAATACAGATATTAGATTTACTGCTTTCAACTTACGAGAGTGCAGTTGAGAAAAATAAGGAACTTGAGGCTGCTATAAAAGAACTCAAAAAGACTCAAGCCGAGTTAATAGAGGCAAAGGAATTAGCAGATACTGCTAATAGGCATAAGAGTGAGTTCCTTGCAACAATGAGTCATGAAATAAGGACACCTATGAATGTGATAATAGGTATAAGTCAGTTACTGCTTGATTCTGACATGTCTGATGAGAACAAAGAACAACTACAAATCCTCAAAAATGCTGCACAATCACTACTTAACATACTTAGCGACATACTTGATATCTCAAAGATAGAATCAGGGGTTACTGATGTAGAGGAGATAGACTTCAATATTCAATCGCTCATTGATGAGATAAAATCATATTACCAAATCCTTGCTAATCAAAAGGGCTTGGTCTTAAATGCCTCAATAAGCCAAGATATCCCTCAATACATAAGGTCGGATTATACAAAGATTAAACAGATACTATGGAACCTCGTTTCAAATGCCATTAAGTTTACTGAAAAGGGGCATGTTGATATAAAGGTACAAAGGGGAGATATTCAATCATCTGATACCTTGCCGTCTGATACAATACCTCTACAGTTTTGTATTTCAGACACAGGTATAGGCATTCCACCAAGAAAGAAGGCTCACATATTTGAGTCCTTTACACAGGTAGATAGTTCAACCACAAGGAAATACGGTGGCACTGGTTTGGGGTTATCAATCTGTAAGGGTTTGGTATCACTATTAGGTGGTTCAATAGATGTTGAAAGTGAGGTAGGTAAGGGTAGCACATTCTATTTCACTATACCAGTTAAGGCATCTTCCATGACAAAAAAAGATGCTGAAGAATCACAACAAAGAGAGGCATTAGATAAAAAACCTACAAGGTCTTTAAACATCCTTGTTGTAGATGACAACGAATTAAACCTATTGATAGCATCACGACTTTTAACAAAGAAAGGGCATGCAGTAACAACTGCAAATGATGGTAATGAGGCAATAAAATTACTACAAAAAGATAGATTTGATATGGTGTTTATGGACATAAATATGCCTGAAATGGATGGTTATGATACTACAAGGATGATAAGGAAAATCGGCATCATGACAGATGGCAAGCCTATACCGATTATTGCAATGACTGCATATGCAATGAAAGGAGACAAGGAAAAGTGCATAGAGGCAGGCATGGATGATTATATTGCAAAACCCATAGATGCAAAGCAACTATACGAGTTATTGGAAAACTATACTTAATCTCAATAGAAATATAAAACAGGGCATGTTGCAACAGTAATATTTGATGATTTATTTGTTTATAAAAGGTTTGAACAGAAAGTGTGTTACTGATTTGAGATAGGCAATGTGCAATAATACTAACACTTTACAGTTATCAATAAAATGAAGAATAGGAAGGTAGAGATACAAATAGACAAGTCAATACCTGTTTCATTTTATTCAAACTGCGTTCTCACTGATAAGGATTTTGCAAGGTTGAGCGAGTTTATTGAGACAAACCTCGGCGTCAAGATGCCTCCAACAAAAAAACAGCTGCTTGAATCAAGGCTTCAGAAGAGATTGAGGGCGCTGCAACTTAGTTCATTTTCAGAATACTGTGATTTTGTCTTCAGTCCCGAAGGGATGAATGACGAGTTAGTCCACATGATTGACCTTGTAACTACACATAAGACAGAGTTTTTTAGAGAGGCAGAGCAGTTTGATTTTTTATTAAAGACGGCACTGCCTGATTTGGTAAAGAATTACGATGCTGGTATCAAATCACCACTTACAGTGTGGAGTGCAGGTTGCTCAACTGGTGAAGAACCCTATACAATTGCAATGGTCTTAAGTGAATTTAAAGAGGTTTGTCCTAAAAAGGGGTTTGATTTCTTGATCATTGCATCAGACATCTCACAAAGGGTGCTTGAGATTGGAAGAAGGGGGATATACGAGGATGAAAAGATTGCACCTATTCCCCTTGAATACAGGAAAAAATACCTACTAAAGAGCAAAGACAGGTCAAGGGGACTTGTCAGATTTATACCAGAATTGAGGGAAAAGATTAGGTTTAGGGTAATAAACTTTATGGACACAGACTTTTGTTTTAGGGAGCCATTAAACATAATCTTTTGTAGAAATGTGGTCATCTATTTTGACAAACCAACACAGGAAAGGCTATTTATGAGATTTTATAATTGTCTTCAAGATGGTGGCTTTTTGTTTATTGGTCATTCAGAGACTATGAGCAATATGAATCTACCATACATAAGGGTTTCAAATTCAGTATATCGGAAGGTAAGATGAGTAAGATTAAGGTATTGATAGTTGACGATTCAGCAGTTGTAAGACAAACATTAACAAACATCATAAACTCTGATCCTCACTTAGAGGTCATAGGCACTGCAGGAGACCCGTTTGCTGCTGCACAAAAGATTCAGGAGGAAGTCCCCGATGTTATAACACTTGATATTGAGATGCCAAGGATGGACGGGCTTACCTTCCTTCACAAGATAATGAGCCAACATCCAATACCAATAATAATCATCTCAAGTCTTGCAGAACATGGCTCTGATACTGCATTAAGAGCACTTGAGTTAGGTGCAGTTGACATCATCACAAAGCCAAAGTTAGGCACAAAACAATTCATTGAGGAATCAAAGATTATTATATGTGATGCCATAAAGGCAGCCTCTAAGGCAAAACTCAAATTGGTTCCTTCAAAACCCCTCACCCCGTCACCAAAATTGACTGCAGATGCAGTCATCTCAAAGGTCAAATCAAAGGCGATGATCCAGACTACAGAGAAGGTGATTGTAGTAGGTGCATCAACTGGTGGCACAGAAGCACTTAAGGTATTTCTTGAGGCATTCCCGATGGATGCACCGGGTATTGTCATTGTGCAGCATATGCCCGAGAAGTTTACAGCATCCTTTGCCAACAGGTTAGACCAGATATGCAAGATATCTGTCAAGGAGGCAGAAGACAACGACTCTGTTCTTAGGGGTAGAGCCCTTATAGCACCGGGCAACAGACACATGCTACTAAAGAGAAGTGGTGCAAGGTATTATGTGGAGATAAAGGACGGACCACTTGTCAGCAGACATAGACCATCAGTGGATGTCCTTTTTAGGTCTGCTGCACAGTATGCAGGTAAAAATGCCATAGGTGTAATACTTACAGGAATGGGTGATGACGGTGCGAGGGGGATGCTTGAGATGAAGGAGTCGGGAGCATACAACATCGCACAAGATGAGGAGACATGCGTTGTTTTTGGAATGCCGAAGGAGGCTATAAGATTAGGTGGTGTGGATAAGGTATTGCCACTTGAAAAGATTGCCGCTGAAGTCTTAAGGGTAAGCGGGGGATAGAATGGTCAAAAACGACAGATGGATAAGACAGATGGCTCAAAGGGGGATGATTGAACCTTTTAGCGAAAACCTCAAGAAAGAAGGGGTAATCTCATACGGTGTCAGTTCATATGGTTATGATGTGAGAATTAGTGATGAGTTTAAGATATTTTCAAGCATAAACCAAACGATAATTGACCCAAAGGCTGTAAATAGCGATGCCTTTGTTGATTTTAAGGGTAATGAGTGTTTGATACCGCCAAACTCCTTCATATTGGCTAAATCCTTTGAGTATTTCAGAATCCCAAGAGATATTATAGTCATATGTTTTGGCAAATCCACTTATGCGAGGTGTGGGCTTGTTGTCAATATTACACCTCTTGAGCCAGAATGGGAAGGATACATCACAATAGAGATATCAAATACTACACCTTTGCCTGTAAAGATTTATGCAAATGAAGGCATTGCTCAATTGATATTCCTTGAGGCTTCAGAGATATGCGAGGTCTCTTATAGTGACAGGGCTGGGAAGTATCAGGCTCAAAAGTCCATTACAACTGCGAGATTGTGATGTCATACAGAAAAAGACTCATCATAGCACTTGATGTATCATCACAGGAAGATGCAATCAATATTGTTGATACCTTGAAAGAACATGTTGACATCTTTAAAGTTGGGTTTGAGCTCTTTGCATCATCAGGTTTTTCAGTAATTGAGCAGATACACAAGAGGAATAAAAAGGTGTTTCTTGACCTCAAATTCCATGACATACCAAACACGGTATCAAGGGCAGCTGCATCTGTTACAAGGTTGGGTGTCTATATGTTCAACCTCCACACTTCAGGAGGGCTTGAGATGATGACAAAGGCAAGGGAATCCGCATACGAGACAGCCCAAAGACTAAACATTATGCCACCAAAGATAATCGGTGTGACAGTGCTTACAAGCCTTTCAAACCAGATACTAAAGGATGAACTTTCAATCACACACGGTGTAAAGACACATGTAAAGACCTTATCAGGATTAGCAAAAAAGGCAGGGCTTGATGGTGTTGTGGCATCTGCACAAGAGATATCATTGATAAAAAAATCCTGCGGTTCAGATTTCTTGGTCGTTACACCGGGTATCAGACCGTCTTGGTCGCCTCCTGATGACCAAAAGAGGACAGCAACCCCAAAAGATGCTATCAAGGAAGGTGCTGATTACATCGTCATGGGTAGAGGCATCTTAAGGCATGATGACCCAATAAAGGCGGTAGAACTCGTATCCATTGAGATGTTGAGTGTCTAAAAATTGCAATCCATATATAAATTTCTTTACACGGTTCACAAACTCTAGAACACAAAAAGACAAAAATCGCTACCACATAGGGTGATAAGCGTTGGGAATATAACCGTTGGGGGCACTGGCAAGACCCCTACCGTTATCTCAATTGCAGAGGATGCAATTAAAAGAGGTTACCAGCCAATAATACTTACAAGAGGATACAAGGGTAAAAGAAAAAAGCCAATATTCGTTGTTGAAGACAAGGATTTAGATGTGAATTTATACTGCAACAATCCCAAAGAAACAGGAGATGAACCACTGCTCATCTCAAGCAGATTGCCATGTGTGCCAGTGGTGAAATCACAGAGCAGGTATGATGGAGGCATGTTTGCACTTGCTTATCTTAAGAGGTTTAAAGAGGATACAGGTTGTAGCATCCATTCAAGGATAGTCTTTATACTTGACGATGGTTTTCAGCACTGGAGACTTTATAGGGATGTTGATGTTGTGGTTATTGATGGTTTAAACCCTTTTGGTAATCAAAAACTCTTGCCTTTAGGAAGGCTTCGTGAACCGTTAACCGAACTTAAAAGGGCTGATGTTTTACTTATTACGAGGAGTTTCAAGCAGGAGATTGTAGAGATTATCAGGAAATACAACAAGGATGTCAATATTTTTTTTACAAAGACCAATCCTGTCGGATTGATTGATGCCTTAAAACACAGATATCCATTATCTGCTTTAAATGGCAAAAGGATATTTGCATTTTCAGGCATTGGTAACAACGAACAATTTAAACAAATGATACAAGATATCACATCATCTGATATACATTTCAGGGGATTTAATGACCATCACTACTACAGCACTTACGATATCTCAGATATAAAAAACGAAGCAGACAAACTTGGTTGTGACATCATCTTGACCACAGAAAAGGATTTGATAAAGATTAAGTATTTTCAAACTTTAGCAACAGACATCTACGCCCTTCAGATCTCTTTTGAGATTGAGCCAGAATTTTACCACCTTTTGTATATGTAAAAGGTCTGCCTTTTATTCCAATCAAAAAGCCAATGTTTCACACAATTTAAACACAATTTAAACAATTGTTATCTACTTTTCAAAAAAATTAATTTCTCGTTCATTAACCTGTAATTGTTAAGGGTATATAGTTTTACCAATGTTATTGTGTGATTTTCATATACATACCAAATTTTCAGATGGTTCCCTTGACTTAAGAAAGACTATTGACATCTTTGGACAAACAGGCTTTGATGTAATCGCAATAACAGACCATGTTGTAAATGGTGACCACCCAATAGGCAAGTTTGCTCATCGTTTTAAACTCTCTGTAACCGCAAAAAACTTCGGTGAATACATTGAAAACATCAGATATGAGGCACAGAGGGCTTGGGATAAGTATGAGATGCTTGTTATTCCCGGAGTGGAGATAAGCAAAAACTACATCTCGTCTGATAAATCTGCACATTTGTTGATAATTGACATAAAGGAGTTTATCCCAGCCTGTATGAGTATTGAGTCAATATTGATAGAGGCAAAAAACCAAGGTGCTTTAACCGTGGCATGTCATCCACATCACACACCTGATAGGATGAATAAAGATACGCTTTTTTTGTGGAACAATAGGGAGAAATACTGCCGTTACATAGATGCTTGGGAGATAGCCAATAGGGACGACTTTTTTAGTGTGGTAGCACATAAGAAGTTCCCATACATTGCAAGTAGTGATTTTCATAGGGCAAGTCATATCTTTTCTTGGAAGACATTGCTTAACTGTCAAAAGGATGTAGTTTCTGTGAAACAATGTATTAAGACAAATAAAGGCGTTGCAATAACGCTCTTTAGAAATTAAAGGAGGTATTGTTGATGGATATTTTTATGGTTTTTACCATTATCACATTGATTGGTTTGATGTTGTATTCATTTCAGATAATATCAGTTAGACAGTATATGAGAAAAAAACAGACACCGCTTCTGGATTATTTTAGGGAATATCCTCCTGTGTCAATCCTCAAACCACTAAAAGGGATGGATGACAATCTTTTTGATAATCTCGCCAGTTTTTGTAAACTCGACTATCCCAAATACGAGATAATATTTGCATTACAAGATATTAATGACCCAGCGTATAAAGTAGTTTGTAAGATTAAGGATAGGTATCCAGAAAAGGACATAAGGATTGTGACAGAAAGATGCGATGTTGGATTAAACCCAAAGATAAACAATCTCATACCAGCATATAGACAATCAAAGTATGAGTTGATACTCATCAGTGATAGCAATGTTACAGTAGGCAGTGACTATCTAAAAAACATGGTATCAAATATGGCTAATAGTGATGTAGGGCTTGTCTGCAACCTCATCAGAGGGCTTGGTGGCAGGTCAATTGGTGCTATACTTGAAAATCTGCATCTAAACACATTTATCCTTGGTAGTGTTTGTTTTTTACAGAGATATTTGGATATCCAGTGTGTGATAGGCAAGTCTATGCTTATGAGAAAAAGAGACCTTGAGATGATTGGTGGTCTTACTGCGTTTAAGGATGTCTTGGCAGAAGATTTTGTTATTGGTAGAGAGATGAAGAGATGTGGCAAAAAGGTGGTTGTATCGGATTACATGATACACAATGTGAATGAATATTGGAGTCTTAAGAGGTTTTTAAACAGGCACACGAGATGGGGGAAGTTGAGATGGAAGATAGGAGGGTATCAGTATTTTTCAGAGTTACTATGCAATCCGATATTCATGTCCTTGCTTGCATTTAGTGTTGCTACTGAAAGCAGATTGTTTGGCGGGACATTTGCATTGCTTGTTGCCTGTTATAAGATGATGGGCGATTATTATATCAATAGATTGTTATCGAAACATCAGTCTCAGTTATCATACATAAACAATGCGTGTTATAAGACGAAGGACAATTTTTACCACTATCTATTCATTCCTATAAAGGATGTGATTGTGGGGTTGATATGGTTTGTTCCCCTATTGAGTTCAAAGGTTGTATGGCGTGGCAATAAGTATATAATATGTAGGGATTCGGCGATGAAGCCATACAACAACAAAACCTCAAGGATATTGAATTCATTGAGGATGAGATTTTCAGAACAACACTGATGTTGTTTAATCTATCTGTTCTCTGAAAATATCTCCTCCTCCTGTTTGTTTTTCATCCTCTTGACCAAATCCTCGTATGAATACTGTCGGATAATCTTATTGAATTGTGTCCTGTAATTATTCACAAGGCTTACACCCTCAATGACCACATCGTAAACTACCCACTTGTTGTTTTTTTTCATCAAACGATAGTCAATAGGCACCTCAAGATTTCTTGTGGTGACTATCTTACTCTTTACCAATGCATTATCCCCATCAATACGCTCGTCTAAATAGAGTATCTTTTCGTTTGTATAACTTTCTATCTTCTTTACATAAGACCTTTCAAGCAATTCTGTAAATAGGGATACGAATTCTTTCCTTTCTGAAGGGGTTCTTTTTTGCCAGTGTATCGCCAATGTCCTTTTTGACATCTCTTCAAAATCAAATATCTCACTTACTACCTTCCTCATAGCATTTCTTCTTTGTTGGGTGTTAGCGGGTTTTTTGAGTTCCTTGTCTTTTAGTATCTCTATTATCTTGTCGGTAGTCTTGTTTACAGCCTCTTTTGGTGTATCTGCATAAGAGTTTTGTGCTACTAACATGAAGAAACAACATATCAGCAATAATCTGATAAAAAACATATGGTATAAACCTCCTAAAGTTTTATTGGTTTTATTTGCCTTGCACATCTAATCCAACTGCATGCATGAGTGATGCAAAAGCCTGTCTTTGTTTGTATATTGAAAAGAGGTTGTTTGCCTTTGACAGGGCGTATGATTTAGCTGCCTCTGCTATCTCTTTTGCATCTCCTATACCCATATCAAAGTTGGCTATTGCAATAACCAACCATTTTTTTGAGTTTTCTACCGCCTTTTCGGTTTCAGAGATATTTCTGTATGCCTCTTGGATCTCATAATATGCCTTCTGTATTTGTGTGGGCACTGCACCCTCAACAAACCTCTTTTTCTCCACCATCTTGTTGTATTCTGCTTCTGCCTCTTTTATCTTGCCTTTTGTTATTCCAAAGTCTATAGCCCACTTCATACCTAAAAACGCAGCCCCTTTAGTTTCATTGAAGAAATCTGTGATGTAAGGGTTTTTGATGTCGTCTCTGTTTGAAGCCCTATGAAATGTAGCAAGTAAACCCAAAAATATCTGTGGATAAAGCGATGTTTTTTCAGCTTGAAGTAGGTGATATTTTGCCTTTACCCCCTCATCAACCTGTTTGTATTCTGGTCTTGTAGATAGTGAGAGTTTGAGATATGAGTCTAATAAATCAGGGAGTCTTGCATCTACGGAGAGTTTCTGTTCTGCGATGTCAATGTCATCCTTTGTATCAATAGCAAGATGTGCCTTTAATAATGCTTTGGCAATGTTTAGGGTTTTGTCTGCCTCGTTGTAATTCCTTATAATCTCTGCCTGAACGGTCTTGAGTTTGTAGATGTTTAACTCATCTGCCCATGGAGCATCATCCTCTATCTGTTTTTCAGCCTTTTTAATAGAACGGGCAATGTCATCATTTAGTTCAGACAAGAGGTTCTTTAAATCCTTTGCAAGCAGTATTGTATTGTAAATCTCTTTGATCCGTAGTATGATGTCTGCCTTTTTTGCCTGCACACCTGATGTTGCAGCATTTATGCCGCTTTGAGCTGCTGACTGATAATGCTCCAACTTACCAAAGGAATAAAGCGGTTGGATTAGTTTGATATCAATCCCAGCAAACACCCCATTGATAGTTAATCCAACATCGTCTTTTATCAATGGTATTATCTGGTCTTGTTTTGCACGGGGTGATGGACCTGCAACTGCATAGATTTCAATCTGTGGATTTGCGTGGGAGTCTGCCTGCATCTTTTTTGATTTATACACATCCACATCGTATTGTGATTCCTTTACCTCTGGGCTTATCTCTAATGCTTTTTTAATACAATCTTGAAGTGTAAGGACATGTAGTTTTTGTTCTGAAGCAATGGATGTGTTTGCTAAAACTAATACAGTAAAAAAACAAAGCATGAAAATCCTTGAAACCTCTTTCATCTTCTTACCTCCTAAACCTTTCCAAATACATATTTTGATATGAGTTCTTCTATATCAACGGCAGACTCGGTTTCCCTTATCTTCTCTCCATCTTTTAAGATCCTGTCTGAGCCGCCGGGTGTTATCTGTATGTATTTCTCACCTATTAATCCCTTTGTCTTTATTGATGCTATTGCGTCTTCTTGAATCTGCACATCTTTGTTGATAACCATTTCAACTACTGCTTGGTATGTATTGTCCAACCTTATTGACCTCACCTTACCAATCTGAACACCTGCTATCTCAACAACAGAGCCTTGCTTTAAGCCACCGGATTTTTCAAACTGGGCATAGATTGAATAACCTTTAGTGCCAATGACCTCAAGTTTTCCCAATTTTATAGATATATACGCAAGACAAATGATGCCGATGATAAGAAATACTCCTGCAGAAATCTCAATGTCAAATCTCTTTATCAATCCCTCACCTCCTAAATAATATTTTATGCCTCACCACTTAGAAACTGTCTTACAATTATATCATCGGATTTTTTTATCTCATCAGGAGTGCCTACTATCTCAATCTTTCCCTCATGTAACATCGCCACTCTGTCAGCAACATCAAATATCTCTGGTATTTCATGGCTTATAATTATACCTGTGAAATTGTATTTTTTGTGTGTTGATTGAATCAATCTGTGTATTGCCCTCAACATGATTGGGTCTAATCCTGTTGTAGGCTCATCAAAGAGAACGAGTTCAGGTTCAGTAATCAATGCCCTTGCAAGTGCTACCCTTTTTTTCATCCCACCGCTTAACTCTGCTGGGTATTTATACTCCACATCAGTAAGTCCAACATCAAGAAGTGCCGTATTTACCCTTTCTTTAATCTCATTTTTATTGAGTTTGGTCTTTTCCTTAAGTGGAAATGCAACATTGTCAAACACGGTCATTGAATCAAAGAGGGCACCTCCTTGAAATAATACCCCAAACATATTGCGTATATGTTGTAGTGTCTTGCCCTTTGCCTTTACAATGTCATGTCCTTTTATGAATATGCTGCCACTGTCTGGTTTTAAGAGTCCTATGATGTGTTTTAATAATACACTCTTACCGCCTCCACTTCTTCCAATGATTGCTATAATCTCTCCTTGTCTGATGCTCAAGGAAAGCCCGTTTAACACATACTTTTTGTCAAATGTTTTTGTAAGGTCTGTTATCTCAATCATTGATTCATTCCTACAACAAAACTGATCCAATGAAATAATCCCATATTAGTATCAACACAGATGATAAGACAACTGCCTCAGTAGTTGCCTTACTGACTCCCTCTGCCCCGTATCCCGTGTTGTAGCCCTTAAAACAACATATCCAAGATACTATCACACCAAAGCTCAAAGACTTGTAAAGTCCTATCTTTACATCCTCCATGTCCACAAAGTTGTCTATTTGAGAAAAGTATGTCCCCTCACTTAAACCCAAAAGGTTGACAGCAACGAAATACCCTCCAAAGATCCCTATGACATCAAAGATGGCAGACAACAATGGGAAGGTAATTATTCCAGCAATGAGGTTTGGAACGATGAGATAACGAAATGGGTTTAATGCCATAGAGATTATTGCATCAATCTGCTCGGATATCCTCATTATGCCGATTTCGGCAGTAAGTGCAGAGCCTGCCCTTCCTGTAACCATCAATGCAGATAATACAGGCCCTAATTCCCTTATTAAACTCAAAGCAATTGCAGGACCTAAAAGGGCATCTGAACCAAACTTTCTTAAGGTGTAAAAAAGTTGTAGTGCAAGCACCATTCCTGTGAAGGCACCAGTAAGGACTACAACAATCATAGATTTTGAACCAAAAAACCTTATCTGCTTAAGAATCAAGGCATACTTCAATGGAGGTTCAAATGTGTAGTATATTGCACTAAAGAGGAAGATAGCCATACTCCCCAACAACCGCAGTCTTTTAATTGCCCATCTTCCTAAAATCCTCAAGAAATCTAAAATCAAGTGTTATCCTTTAATCTGTCGTTATCTTTTTTTTGGAGGGGAAGGTTGTGTTGGTGAAGGTGGTTGTACTGCTGCATCGTGTCTTTTTTTCTTGGGATCAATTACATTTACTACCATAGACTCTTCGCCTCTAAAGAGGACAATCCTATCAGGGTGTATCTCTTTTAAGACAAAGCCTCCAATAGATTCACCTATCTTCATTGCCTTTTGCCTTTTACCTCGTCCCGGTGTTGTGACTGGAGCCTTTAGGTCTTCTATGTAAGCAATCTTTGTGTCTGTGCTTATAAGTGTGCCGTATAAGACAAGATCTGGTTTAGGGAGTTCTACCTTTTGAGGCTGAAGTGGTGGTATCTTTCTATCAGGGTGAAAGAGATTTAAATCGCTAATAACGAGATAATCATTTAATGGTAGTGGTTTAAACTCTTCTATGAGGTTGTCTAAATCCTCATCATCTGGTGTTGGCTCAGCCTTAACTTGATACTGTTTTTTGTATTCAACTTGATAAGAAGGCAAGAGATAAGTAAATGTCAAAAAAGTAATCAGGATTACTAAAAATGTATTTATTAGATTTATGTTTAACAGAAGCCTTTTGACCATTATTTCCCCATTGTCAAAGCAGAAACATCCAGTTTTACCATTAATTCACGAGGCTCTCTAAAGTTTCTGACCCTTGTATCTACCTCCTTAACTACAAGGTATGGCATCCTTGTTTCTATTAGGTACAGGATGTCTGACAGTGCCTTTGTATCGGGCACTGTCATATCCATACTTATATTGATTACCTTTACATTTCCTAAATCCTCAGTCTTTCCTATCCTTTCACCTGTAATGTTGCCTTTATTTGCTATTACAATACTTTTTACCGTCTCTTGAACAGATGCGGCTGCGAGGGCTACGGTCTGTCCTTGGAAAAGCCTATTATCAAGACCCTTCTTCATCTCTTTTAATTTGTTGATGTCTTCCTCAAGAATTGGTATGTTTGCAATTATTCCATCATATTTCTTTAGGGTCTTCTCTTTTAAAACCCTTGTCTCTCTTAAGGTGTTTAACTCTTCAACCACACCTAAGTATCCATACTCATAGAAGGTCATGATTGAGAGAATTATCAAAATAGGTATTGCAAAGATTAAAATCCTGTTCTTTTTCATCGCTTACTAACCATTTTTACTGTTTTTCTAAATCCATTTTTATCTGAAATCTGTCCATCTTCATCATCTGGTCTCGGTATGTTGGTGATGAAAACTCAACCTTTTCAAAGTATTTTGAAGCCTCTAATTTCGCCAACAATTCTGATGCAGATGAGGCATAACCCTCAATCTCAATCTTTTTGTCTGCTATCCTAAACCTCGTTAACCACGCATTTTTTGGCAATACATTTGTCATCTCTTTCATTATGTCTATGGTCATCGTCTTTGAGTGTTTGAAGTCTTCAATATCGGTGATTTCATTGATCAAGGTGTCTTTTTCCTTTTGAAGTGCTTCAGCCCTTTTTAACTCTGGTTTTCTTTGATTGATTAGGCTTTCAAGATAAGATATCTTTTTCTTTTCAATATGAACTGGTGCGAAAAAGTAGGCACATATAATGGCTAATAGACATAAGAAGAGTAGTATGGTGGATAGCACAGGCTTATATGACCTTATTTTTTTACCAGATGTAAGAAGGTTAAAGCCATCTGATTTATGCCAGAGGGTCTCAATCAATCCAGCAACTGCTGTTTGACTACCTTTTAATTGATATGGGAATGCCAGTAGGTTTTCTTTCCTCTCATCAATTGCCTTTATATACGGCGTAACCTTGTTTTTTATATTTTCTATGAGTTTTTCTGTGTGGTGGTTATAAAATATGTAGGTTGTGACCTTGCTTGATTTATTGGGCATTTCAGTCCTTTGTATTAGTTGATTAATGGTTTCAAATGTCCTGTCTTCATCAAGGTTATCAATAGGTATATGATTAGAGGTTATCAGTCTTGAGTCCTGAAAGACCCCTATCTCACAGGATTTTGGCTTGATGTTTAGGAGTATAAAATCCTTGACATTGTCCTTTAATCGCACTACTTCGCCTAAACAGTTAATAGAAATTCTGACAGACCTTACATTAAAGCCAGCGTTTTTAAATGCCTCAATGTATGGATTGAGGCTTGAGCGTTTAACGGTTGCTATCTCAATGGTTATCTTGCCTTCATCTGTGTTTATTATTTTAAAGTCAAAAAATGCCTCATCACTACTAAATGGTGTAAGTCTATCAAGTTCATACCTAATGACATCATCAATGTTTTCTTTTGCAGAGATTGGCAATTTAATAAGTCTTGTAATTACTAAACTTTTTGGAATGCAGATGTCAATCTCTTTTATGCCAATGTTGTGTTCTTTGATGAATGATAGGATTAGACTTATTACCTCTGCTGGTTTTGGTATCTCATTTGTTTCGGATTTAATGGATCTGAAGTGTTTTAGTCTTATCTTCCCTAAAAAACCTTGTCCATATGCTATTGACATGTTACCCGGTTCAATACTTATGGTTAATCCTTTGCCCGAATAGATAAATGGATGTGCAATACTTATGGTTAGAAAATCCCATATGCTATTGGATGAGGCTAATATCTTCTTTACAATGTCTGTTGAAAAGCCCCTGATATTTTGTGCAGTATTTTTGCTAATTGAAATTTCCATTTTTAATGTTTAGATATGTTTTTAACTAATCAAGGATAATATTATAATCTTTTTTGCTCAATATGTCATTAATTAGGTAAAAAAATCTTTTTGTAGTAAAATAACAGGGTTATTAATACTAAACGGGATGATGGTGGTTATGGATATACTAAAAAAGATCAAAGAGCAAAAGATGAAGAGACTGCAAGATGCAAGACTTTCTCTACCGCTTTCTGAATTAAAGCAGATGGTAAAAGATAAAGAGGATACGAGGGATTTTAAGGGTTGTATTACAAGGCAAAAGAATATGGGCATAAAACTGATTGCAGAGATCAAACATGCCTCACCTTCAAAAGGTATTATTACTCAGGATTTTAATCACATAGAAATAGCAAGGCTTTATGATGAGTGTAGTGTAGATGCCATTTCAGTGCTGACAGAGGAGGATTTTTTTAGAGGTAATCTGAAATACATAAAGGATGTCAAGGATGTAGTAAGCAGACCACTTTTACGCAAGGATTTTATCTTTGAAGAGTATCAAGTCTATGAGTCAAGGGTGTTTGATGCAGATGCTATACTCTTGATAGCCTCCTTGCTTGAAGAAAAACAATCGGTGGATTTGATGTCTTTGGCATTTGATTTAGGATTGTCTGTTTTATATGAGGTTCATGACGAATGGGAGTTAGAAAAGGCTCTAAAGATAGAATCTCCAATTATCGGTATAAACAACCGTAATCTAAAGACGATGGAGATTGATATAAATACATCGTTGAGATTATTAAAGATGATACCAAAGGAGATTATCAAGGTATCTGAAAGCGGTTTTGATAATAGAGCAGATGTGGTCATGGTTGAGGATGCTGGTTTTGATGCCATCCTTGTTGGGACATCCATAATGAAGGCTGTTGATAAGAAATCCAAGATAAAGCAACTTCTTGGTATTAATTAGTATTTTAGGAGATAAGATTGGAAAATATAGTCATATCAAGTTCATATGGGTTAAGAGGCGAGGTGTTTACCCCACCTGATAAATCCATATCACATAGGGCTTTGATGTTTGCAGCCATAGCAGAAGGCGGGTCTGTGATAAAAAACCTGCTTTATGCTGGTGATGTCTTAAGCACTATGAATGCACTTCGCAGGCTTTCTGTGGAGATTGAGGATGATGGTAAGGAGGTCAGGATTTTAGGTAGAGGTTTAAGAGGAATAAAGGAACCAAATGATGTGATTGACTGTGGAAATTCTGGCACAACTACAAGACTATTGGCAGGTATCCTTTCTGGAAACAAGATCTTTAGTGTAATGACTGGAGATGATTCGCTACGAAAGAGACCAATGGACAGGATTATAAAACCACTATCTCAGATGGGTGCAGTGATATACGCAAGGAATGACAATAAATACCTGCCGATGTGTATAAGAGGTGGTAACCTCAAAAGTATTGAATATAAACTGCCTGTCGCCTCTGCACAGGTAAAGTCATGTCTCATTTTGGCATCTCTTTATGCTAACGGTGTAGGATGTATCATTGAGGATTTACCAACCCGAGACCACACTGAGAGGATGTTACAATCAATGGGTGTGGATTTAAAAAGGATCGGAAGCAGGATTGAGATTAGTCCACCACAAAGACTAAATCCACTTGAGATAACCGTCCCAGGTGATTTCTCCTCTGCTGCTTTTTTCATTGCAGGTGCTCTTCTTGTGCCAAATTCAGAATTGATTATCAGGGATGTCTTGGTCAATCCGACAAGAGCGGGTTTGCTTGATGTTTTAAAAGGCATGGGTGCTAATGTTGAGGTTGCAAACATTAGGGAGAAATCTGGAGAGACCGTAGCGGATATAATTTGCAGGTTTTCTCCTAACCTAAAGGCTGTAAAGATTGATAAAAAGATGGTGCCATCCATGATTGATGAATTCCCGATACTCTGCGTTTTAGCCACACAATGTGAAGGGACTACGGAGATTAGGGGTGCAGAGGAGTTGAGGGTAAAGGAATCTGATAGGATAAACTCAATAACTGTTGAGTTATCTAAAATGGGTGCCAACATAGTGGAATACCCCGACGGTGTTGACATAATTGGTAAGACAGATCTCAAGGGCACGGTAGTTAACAGCCACAAAGACCATAGGATAGCCATGTCCTTGGCGATTGCTGGATTGATTGCAGCAGGTAAGACGACCGTAAATGACATAGGATGTGTATCTATCTCTTTTCCAAGTTTTTTTAACACATTAAAAGCTTTACAAAGATAGGGCATGAAAAGGGTAATAGCCATAGATGGACCATCAGGTGCGGGTAAAAGCACTATTGCAAGACTTTTGTCTGAAAGGATGGGTTTTTATTATTTAGATACCGGTTGTCTTTACAGGGCTATAGGGGTTTATCTCAATGAAAAAGATGTAAAGGACACAGATGATGATGACAGAATAATTGTGACATTAAAAAGTGCGGAGATAGTATATGACGGCTCAAGTGTGTTTATAAACGGATTTAACTATACGGATTTGATTAGAACACCGCTTGCAGGTCATTTAGCATCTGTATTTTCAGCAAGGGGTGTAATCCGCAGTTTCTTGCTTGAATATCAAAGACAGTTTGGCAGGCAGTATGATACGGTTGCAGAGGGAAGGGATATGACCACTGTTGTTTTCCCTGATGCTTGGAAGAAGTTTTATGTGGATGCATCTCAAGAGGTAAGGGCAAATAGGAGATTTAAGCAGATGTTAGAGATGGGCAAACCAATCACATATGATGAGGCATTTAAAGATGTGAAGTTAAGGGATGAAAGGGATATGAATAGAAAGATAGCACCTTTAAAGATTGCTGACGATGCTACATACATTGATACAACCCATCTTACTATTTATGAGGTCATAGATAGGCTGATTTCTTTATGTAAGCAGTGATGAATCAATAAAGTAAAGATAATCGCATGTAAATGCACTCAAATTTTTTAGTGTTGATATTTTGTTATGATATCTATTTTAGAGAAGGGCAATTTCTGGAATGTTTGAAATAAAAAGACTAACTTTTTGGTGTGTTGGATTTGTCCTTTGTGAGAGGGTTTTAGTATCCTAAAAGATATGCTAATTCCTTTGATAACTTCCCTGATAGCATTTTTACTGATTTATCAGCCAATACAGGAGATTTCTGCAGAACTAAATAGAAAGATTACTGTAAGGGCTGCAAGGCATCCATCATACATTAGGGTAGTATTTACAGGTGATGAGGATGTCGTAAAAAAGTCATCGGTTATCCTTCAAAAAGACAACACAGTCAAGATAGATATAAAACCAAGCATTGATGTGGAGATACAACCGCAAGGCATACTTAAACCTAACACCACCATTGAGATACTAAAGGGTCTGAAGATATCATTTAAGGATTTTTACTACCTTACATGCAGTGAAAGAATTGATGATATTGAGGTATCAAAGATTGCATCACCTCACAGACTTGTTATAGATATTTACTTTGAAAAAAACCCAGAACAAAAAGACAAGCCATTAGCACAAGATGAATTGTTGAATAAACAGGTTGATGCCGAAAAGACAAGGATTGACATTGTAGTATTAGATGCTGGACATGGTGGCAATAACAAAGGACTTATAGGAACGAGGTTTGTAGAAAAGGAATTTGTGTTGTCTTTTGTGAGGGATTTGTCTAATTATATGAATAAAAAGGGTATAAAGTCGATGCTTACAAGAAAAGGCGACCAAGATTTGACACTAAGGGACAGGATTAAAGACAGGAGGTTTGATGTATTTTTGAGTTTTCATGTATCCTTAAATGAAGAGATGGTTGTTTATAATCTTGCCAAGCCTGATGAAAATCAAAAAGACATTGCAAAGGAGGTTTCTTCTTATTTAGGTAAGGTATTGGCAAACAAGGTTAATACAAGATATTCGCCTGTAATCCCCTATTTCTATAAAAATCAAAAAAAGGGGAGCATCCTTATTGAACTGCCAAACCCTGATAAATTTAACTACGACAAAAAGACAAGAGAGATGTTATTTGCATCTATTACCAATATGCTGCTTGCTTTAGAACCATCTATCAGAGAATGAAATACAGACCTTCAACAAACAAAAACAGAAACCTCAAGAAGTATCTAATAATGTTGTTTGTTGTTTTGTGTTTTGCTGGTTTAGGGGCAGTGGGCTATTTTTTTTATTATCTTAAAGCGGATACATCTCCTAATAGTAACCTAACACAACAAAGCAAACCTTTAAACAACCCAGATTTTAATATTGCTATGAATGGCTTTATTTCGGTGAGGCTTTTTTTCCCACACGGTGCCGAATTGAAGCAACAGGATGTGAGGATACAAACTACACCAATAGTGCCTCAAATGGTGGAGATGATAGTTGCTGAGTTAATTAAATTGATGCCCGAAGACTTAAGGGATATACAGCTCATTTCTGCATACAAGGATAGAGACGCAGTGGTGTATCTTGATTTTAGTGCGAAGTTGACTGACAAAGCTGTTTTTGATGTGTCAAGGGAAAACCTGTTTTTGTCATCGTTATATCAAACCCTAAATACTAATATTCAGGGGCTTTCAGACATCAGGATTTTAGTAGAAGGTAAGGAGATTGAGACTATTGCAGGACATTTTAATATCTCTAACGGTGTGAGGTCTTTATTTAATGAACCACAAAGACAACGATAGATATCTACCCATAGGCATATTTGATTCAGGGGTCGGGGGGCTAACGGTATTAAAAGAAATACACGCACTCATGCCAAATGAAGGTATTATGTATTTAGGCGATACAGCAAGGGTGCCTTACGGAACAAGGTCAGAGGAGACAATAAAGAGGTATTCTGCAGAGTGTGCAAGTTTCTTGTTTAAAAAGGGGATTAAGTTATTAGTCATTGCATGTAACACAGCATCTGCAATAAGTCTTGATTATATTAAGGAACTAATACCAGTGCCTGTAATCGGAGTGATTGAACCGGGCGCTTTAACTGCTGTAAGGCTTACTAATAACAAAAGGGTTGGAGTTATCGGCACCGAGGCAACGATAAGGAGTTTGGCTTATAAGAAGGCAATTCATTCTTTTGATGAATCAGTCTCTGTATTCTCAAAGGCGTGTCCTCTATTTGTGCCACTTGTTGAGGAGGGATGGACAAGTGGTGATGTGGCAGAAAAGGTGGTAAGTATTTATCTTTCTGATTTGCTAAAAAGTAATATTGATTGTCTCGTTTTAGGATGCACACATTATCCTTTGCTTAAAGGTGTAATTCAAGATGTAGTTGGTAAGGATGTCAGATTGGTTGACTCTGCAATTGAAACCGCAAAGGCTGTCAAACATGTGCTTGAAGACACAAATCTGGTTAATAGAGTAAATAGTATCAATACTATAAGATATTTTGTTACAGACTCCAAAGAACGATTTGTATCGGTTGGTGAAAGGTTTCTCAATGAGGAGATTAATGATATTGAGGTGGTATCATTGAACAAATATGGGAGGAAAGATGAGAATTGATGGTAGAAAAAACGACGAGATGCGGAAGGTTACATTTACAAGGAGATTTATAACAACCGCTGAAGGATCGGTTTTGATTGAAATGGGAAATACGAGGGTTATTTGCACTGCAACTATAGAAGAAAAGGTGCCACCTTTTTTGAGGGATCAAAAGAAAGGATGGATAACTGCAGAATATGGGATGTTACCAAGGTCAACTCAAACAAGAACTATGCGTGAGGCTTCAACAGGTAGGATTGGTGGTAGAACACACGAGATACAGAGGCTCATTGGTAGGGCTTTGAGGGCAGTTGTGGATTTGCAGGCACTTGGTGAAAGAACGGTTTGGATTGATTGTGATGTCATTCAAGCTGATGGAGGCACAAGGACGGCATCAATCACAGGTGCTTTTGTTGCATTAAACGATGCGTTGTATAATGCTCTAAAGTCTGGTATCATTGAAAAGAATCCAATAAAGGATTATCTGGCTGCAATAAGTGTAGGGGTGATAAACAATGAGGTTCTTCTTGACCTCTGCTATTCAGAGGACTCCACAGCCGAGGTAGATATGAACATGGTGATGACAGGTAGTGGAAAGATCGTTGAGATACAAGGCACAGCAGAATCAAATCCGTTTAATAAAGATGTATTAAACAAACTAATACAATATGCTGAAAAGGGCATAAGTGAATTAATAAGGATGCAAAAAGAGATACTCAAGTCAAATGTGTTACAATACTAAAAAGCGTTTTTTGAGGTAATGATATATGTATAAAAGTATGGTTGTCTGGTTATTGATTGGTTTAACAATGGTCTTGCTTTTTAACATGTATAATGTGCCAACCAAGAATGAAAAAGAATTGGTATATTCTGATTTTCTGACAAGCCTTTCAGAAGATTTAGTAGAAGAGGTGACTATAAAAGAAAATGTCTTGATAGGTAAGCTCAAGGATGGTTCAAAGTTTAAGACATATATCACACAAGACCCTGAACTTATCAAGGAACTAAAGTCAAAGGATGTCAAGATAATTGCTAAACCACCTGACCAGAATCCATGGTATGTAAACTTTTTCTTCTCATGGGGACCTATTATATTTTTGGTATTGGTATGGATATTCTTTATGAGACAGATGCAGATGGGTGGAAACAAGGCTATGTCTTTTGGTAGAGCAAGGGCAAAGATGATGTCTGAAAAATCCGTGAAGGTTACCTTTGCAGATGTGGCAGGCATTGAGGAGGCAAAGGCAGAGGTAGAAGAGATCATTGACTTTTTAAAAGACCCATCAAAATTTTCAAAACTTGGTGGTAAGATACCAAAAGGGGTATTGTTAGTAGGACCACCCGGAACAGGGAAAACGCTTCTTGCGAAGGCTATTGCTGGTGAGGCAGGCGTGCCTTTCTTTTCAATATCAGGTTCTGATTTTGTTGAGATGTTTGTAGGTGTTGGTGCATCAAGGGTAAGGGACTTGTTTGAACAGGCAAAAAAGAGCGCCCCTTGTATCATATTCATTGATGAAATAGATGCGGTTGGTAGGCAAAGGGGTGCTGGATTGGGCGGTGGACATGACGAAAGAGAACAAACACTTAATCAACTACTCGTTGAGATGGACGGTTTTGAAGGTAATGAAGGGATAATAGTCATAGCTGCCACAAACAGGCCTGATGTCCTTGACCCAGCGTTGTTAAGACCGGGGAGGTTTGACCGCCAGATTGTAGTCCCCATACCAGATGTAAAAGGCAGGCTTGAAATACTCAAGGTTCACACACAAAAGATACCACTTGATGAGTCAGTTGATTTAGAAAAGATAGCAAGGGGCACACCGGGGTTTTCTGGTGCTGATTTGTCAAATCTTGTAAATGAGGCAGCACTTATTGCAGCAAGGCGTTCTAAAGAGACTGTGGATATGGCTGATTTTGAGTTTGCAAAGGATAAGGTCTTGATGGGTGTTGAGAGAAAGAGCATGGTTTTGAGCGATGAGGAGAGAAGAAACACCGCATATCACGAGGCAGGGCATGCCCTTGTTGCAAAACTCACACCGGGGACTGACCCAATACACAAGGTAAGCATCATACCAAGAGGAAGGGCACTCGGTGTTACTCAACAATTGCCTATGGACGATAGATACACATACTCAAAGGACTTTCTTACAAAGACCTTAAGTGTGTTGATGGGGGGTAGGGCAGCAGAGGAAATTGCATTAAACCACATGACCACAGGGGCTGGCAATGATATTGAAAGGGCTACAGAGTTAGCAAGAAAGATGGTTACTGAATGGGGTATGAGTGAAAGATTGGGTCCACTTGCCTTTGGCAAAAAGGATGAACAGATATTCCTTGGTCGTGAGTTTGCAAAACAGAAGAATTACAGCGAAAAGATAGCAGAGGAGATTGATGAGGAGATATCAAGAATTGTAAAGAATGCCTATGAAAGTGCAAAGAAACTATTGAAGGAAAACTTCCATCTACTTGAGGCTTTAGCACAAAGATTACTTGAAAAAGAGACCCTTGAAGCAAATGACATTGACGAACTCATAAATGAGTTCAAATCAAAAGAATTACAACCTGCTGGATAACTTATCAGCAAAGATAATGCTTTTACATTGCCGTTCAAAAGATTTAGACCTCTCTAAAAAGACTCACATAATGGGTATTGTCAACATCACACCTGATTCTTTCTCTGATGGGGGGCTATTTTTAAAAAAGGATGATGCCATTAAACATGCACTAAAACTCATTAATGATGGTGCTGATATCATAGACATTGGTGGTGAGTCAACGAGACCGGGCGCTCAGCCTGTAAGTATTCAACAAGAATTGGACAGAACAATACCAGTTATTGAATCGTTATCAGGTCTTACTGATGTTCCGATTTCAATAGATACTTACAAGTCTAATGTCGCAGAAGAGGCTATCAAGGCGGGGGCATCAATTGTTAATGATATAAGTGGACTTGGTTTTGATGAGGAAATGGCAGGGGTTGTAGCCAAATACAATGTTCCAGTGATAATCATGCACATCAAAGGCACACCCAAGGATATGCAGACTAATCCAACTTACCATGCACTAATACCGGAGATAATGGACTATTTTAGGATAAGGATTAAAATGGGATTGGATGCTGGAATAGATGAGAAAAACATAATCATTGACCCGGGCATTGGTTTTGGGAAGACATTTAACCACAATCTTGAGATACTCAATAGGCTTTGTGAATTTAGTATATTTGAAATGCCTATTGCCGTTGGGGTATCAAGAAAATCCTTTATTGGTGCTATACTTGGAAACCTTCCACCATCTGAAAGGCTTGCAGGGAGTATTGGTGCATCAGCCATTGCCGCCTACAATGGTGCAAATATCTTAAGGGTGCATGATGTGAAAGAGACAAAAAGGGCTGTTATGGTGGTTGATGCGATAAAGAATCAATCCATGCCTTAATCTTTTATACATATATATCCACAAGACCTGACTTTGAAGGCGTAACAGGGGCGGATTGTGATAGGTTTGCTAATAATTCTGCCATCTGTTTCTGGGTATCAACGATGTTTTTCATCACGGCAGTGGATATGTTTAATTGAGTTAATGTGTTTTTAGCCATCAAACCTGCACTTATGCTTGATATCTCTGACATTTCATTAGTCCTCCTTATTTTATTATCCAATTATCGTTAATGTAATGTCTTTACTTGAGCGGTTGCAATGTTACAACATTAAAAAAACTATTGCATATATTGACGACTTTGAATATAATTATGCAAAGAAAAAAGAGAAATGATAAAGAGGAGGTCATAGATGATGCTCAAATGCTTGAGACTTGCAGTTGTATTAATACTATTTTATAGCCTAAATGGTTGTGGAGGCGGTTCACCAACTGGGAGTGAGATGACAGGTAGTTATTGTGCAAATGTAAAGGGGTTGAGTATCTGCACGGTTTCTGTGAATCCATACTACGGGGGAACTACGGATACCCCTAATTACACTGCAAATGTAGATGTGTATCCTATCTCTGATTGTGATCCTACCCAAGAAGGACCTCAACCCGAGCCTTTTATGGATCATGGTGCAGTTGTAAATTTCACGATTAGGGCATTAAATCCATATGCGGACTCCCCACCTAATACACGAATTGTCTTAGAAAGGTACGTAATAGATTATCGCATCGCAACTGATTCAATTACTGCACCACCTATTGAGCAATATGAGGGATACATGAGTATTACAATACCATCCCCTTTGTCTTCTGCAACTTCTATGAGTATATCCACATCTATAACATTTGTTGATTTGCCAAGGAAATTCAAATACTATGACGTTCTTGAAAGGGGTTTATACTCTTCAAGAGGTAGCCTGATAAATAATTATGTTGCAACAGTAACCTTTTATGGTAGAACAGACACAGGTGATAGGTTTTCTATTGTAGGGAATGTATCATTTAGTATGGGTGCATATGATTATTGTAAACTAAGTTCTTAATGGAGGCATAATATGGTAAAAGATGCTGTCAAGACAACTGTTTTTTGTTTGTTTGTGTTATGTTTTATTGCTGGTTGTGGAGGAGGAGGTTTTGGCACTGCTGATACACCACCGGGTGTAAATCCGGGGCAGGTTAGCCTATTAAAGCTCATGCCTGACAGGAATGTAGCACAGACAGGCTCCTTTGCCTTTTTCCATGCAAGGGTGCTTGATGGTAATGGAATGCCCATAGCGGGTAAGAATGTCAACTTTACAAACATTTCTGTAGGGGCTACTTTGTCTGCTACATCTGCAGTTACGGACAAAGATGGCATAGCAAAGGTGAGTGTTAGGATGACTCACTCGGGATATGCAACGGTTATTGCAGAGGTTGAAGGTTTTAGGGATAAAAGAAGCCTGTTGTTTACTACTTTAAATAGTATTAGAGGATTTGCACTTAATCCAATACTTGTATTGCTTGATGCAGATAGAAACCTTAACGGTATTTACAACGAAGCTGATGACTTTAGAGTTTGCCAAGCACCAAATACAAATGTAGTAAGAGTTAGAGCAACTGCTTATGTAATGGGAGTTAGAACAGGCGGGTTGAGAGTAGGCATAAGCTCAGACTATCCATCGCTTGTAACCTTTCCAAACACCCCTCTTTTTGATGGGACTACAAACACATACTATCTCACCACAAATTCACAGGGTGAGGCAACAGTAGATGTAACAGTCAATTGTCAATTGCAACCAAATGAACTGTTATTTAATATCTTTGCTATTACAGATGCTTATTATGTTGAAGATTTTGATAAGTCTTTCAGAGGGACAGGTGGTATGTCATTGTTTCTACAACCTGTAACAATTACAGGTATAAATCTGACCGCTGATCCATCTACAGCAATAGTAAATGGCATATCTAACATCAGGGCTGTGGTAAATACATCCATCGGACCTGCACCAGATAACACTGCAGTGCAACTTTATACAACCTGTGGCACTATTACTCCTACACCAGCAATGACACTCAACGGTGTCGCAACAGCAGTATTTACGGCACCATCGTATATACCACAAGGGGGGATTTGTTCGGTGGTTGCAAAGGTAGGAAATCAAACGGCTACTGTCAATATAACCATTACAGGCCAGCTTAGGGTTGACCCATCTACCCTTACTATCAACGGCACTACAGGAGGCACTGCAACCTTCACAGTGTCAGGCGGTATTCCGGGTTATAGGATTTACTCTAATAATGCTGCCTTTGCACCTAATCCTACAACGCTCAATACAAGTGGTAGCAGCTTTACAGTAACAGTGCCTGCAAACACAAGTGCCCAGACAGTAACATTTACAATATTAGATTCACAATCAAATTCTGTTACTGCAACACTTAACATAACAGCTACAGGTGAATCTCAATTAACAATTAGCCCTATATCTGTAACTATAGCACCGGGAGAATCAGCCACTTTTGTTATTTCTGGAGGCACAGCGCCATACACCTTGACATCAAGCAGGCCGTCTTTACTGACTGTGTCGCCGGCGACAGTAACATCAAGTGGAGGGACATTCACTGTAACAGCAGGCACAGTTACGGCATCAACTGATGTAACTATTACAGCGAGGGATGCAAATGGCAATATGGCTTCTGCAACTGTAACAATAGACCCGAGAGCAACTACTACAC
>JAOAGP010000107.1 GCA_026415695.1 Thermodesulfovibrionales bacterium
GATGTGTATAAGAGACAGCAAAATCAGTGAATACATTAATCAATGTAAAATCATATAGGAAGAGTTAAGGGTTTTTTATTAAATATTGTCCAATGTTTTACGAACAATGCGGGCAAGATTTTTGGTGGTATAAGGCTTTTGAAGAAATGCCTTTACCCCTAAACTTAAGGCTTCATTAACACGATTTGATCGAGAAAAACCACTGACAATAATAACCTTTTGATTAGGGTTTGTCTTAAAAATCTTTTTGCAGATATCTAAACCGTCCATCTCACCCTCCATAATCATGTCAAGTAAGATAAGATCAACCTTGTTCATAACAAGAAAATTTAAGGCATCTTGCCAATTAGAAGATGTATGCACATTGTATCCAAATGAAGAAAGGATCTGAACGGCTAAGTCTCTCTGTTCATCTACATCATCAATTACTAATATTGTTTCACCTTTACCATTCATCTCTTTGTCTAAAGACAAACTCTCTTGAGAGGTTATATGGAGTGATGTTGAGGGAATGAAAATCCTAAAACAACTCCCCTGCTGATGATCGCTTTTTACATCTAAAAAACCGTTATGGTCTTTAACCGTGCCATATACAACAGCAAGTCCAAGCCCTGAACCACTCTTACCCATGACCTTGGTTGTAAAAAACGGTTCAAATATATTCATTAAGAATTTCTCTGGGATTCCTTCACCTGTATCAGAAACACTAATGCAGACATAGTCACCCGGTTTTATAGATTCATATCCATCAAAAATATTGTCAAAGTGTATATTTTCAGTTGATATAGTCACTTTACCTGCCCCTCTAATTGCTTCAAATCCATTGATTACTAAATTCATTAGAACCTTATGTAAATGTAAAGATGAACCAGTAATATTGTTGATATTTTCTGAAAGATTTACTTCAAGATTAACCTCTGGATATTTTTCAATAATCCTTTTAATCTCAAGAGTCTTCATAAAGTCAATTATCACCTCATTTGGATTCAATACTGTTTTATTAATAACCCCTCTCCTTGCAAGACTTAGGATGTCCTGTACTACCTCTGCTGCCCTCTGTCCAGATTGCTTAATAGAGTTAAGTGGTTTGATAAGTGGGCTATCAGCAGGTAATTGCATTATTAGTAAGTCTGGATAACCAACAAGGGGACCTAAAATATTGTTTAGGTCGTGGGCAATGCCGCCGGCAAGGATGCCCAATGATTCCATCTTTTTTGCCTGATGAAGCATCTCTTCCATTGCAAGACGTTCTTTTTCTAACCTAATACGCTCCTCTATCTGTCTTTGAAGTTCACGATTTAGTTCTTCCATCCTAAATGCATACCGAATGAGAAAAATGGCTATAATTCCTACAAAAATAGAAACTATAAAAGCATCAATTGTGCCAATAATAAGCAAATCTGTATCAATCCTGTTCCACCATAGAAAACTCTGAATAGTGTTCATTATAAGAGTAAACACCTCTGATAAGATAATAGTAATGACAACAATATAAAGATGCCAATATTTTGAGGACCGAATCTTTGTAATTAAAAGGTTAAATGTGCTTTTTAGTAGGGAGGTTAATTTGTTGTAAGACATGACCTTAAATAATAACAAATCAAACCTAATCATTCAACAAATATATTGGAGATGAGATTTAGGATTATTATATTTTTTTAGTTTTATATATACTTTTTCGTATTGTAGCACACAATAATAGTCAAAAAATTTGACATTTATAGATAAAAGTCATTATATTAAATGCTCTTTTTTAAGGGCAGGTAGCTCAGTCGGTAGAGCAGGGGCCTGAAAAGCCCCGTGTCGGCGGTTCGATTCCGTCCCTGCCCATTCTTAATTTAAATCTCAATATTTGCCTTTGCAAGCCTTTCAATGATCCTTTTTAGAAATATCTTTGTAAATCTCAACTGACATGAAGGAGAGGACTCCTCAATAGCAGTATTGCTAATCTCAAGAAGCCTGAGATTTGTGAGTGCCTTTATTGTTGCTGAGTTTTTTGTCTTTGCTAAATACCCCATCTCTCCAAAACAATCACCCTTTTTAAGAGTGCCAATTTTATTATCACCCTTTAGCATCTCTGCCTCACCCTCAATGATTATGTAAAAGGTCTCTTCAAGTGAGCCTTCAGTGATTATCTCAGCACCTGATACAAACTCTCTGAGTGATACTGCACCTACAATCTCCCATATTTCTGAGTCTGAAAAACCCTTGAAGAAATTCATGTTTCTTATCAACATGAATTTTTCAGATCTGTCTATGCTGTCTTCGTCAGATCTTAGATTTCCAAATACACTGTTTAGTGCCTTTGCAAACTCACCTGCTGTTAGGTAGCGATTTGATTTCTTTTTTTGTATTGCCTTTTTGATAATTGTATCAATCACTGACGGAACATCGGAGCGATAAACACTCACTGGTGGAGGGTCAAAATACAGCACCTTTCTTACAACGCTTGCAAACTTGTCTGCATAAAAAGGAGACCTGCCCGTAACTAATTCATACATAACAACCCCAAGTGAAAAGATGTCTGTCTTGTTATCAAGAGGTTCTTCTTTTATCTGTTCAGGTGACATATATGCTGGTGAACCTATCAATTCTGCAGGTTGTGTAGTCTCAGACCGAATAATCTGGGCAATACCAAAGTCTGCAATCTTTATATCATCATTGTCGGTTAGAAGTATGTTAGAGGGTTTGATGTCTTTGTGGATTACTGACATCCTATGGGCATAGTCAAGAGCCTTACAACACCTAAAGATTATCTGGATGATATTTTCAATAGGAAGCAAATTCGAGTATGTGCAATGCTCTTTTAAGGTTCGTCCGCCCTTTACATACTCTATCACCATGTAATAAAGTCCGTTTTCAACACCTGCGTCATAAACCTTAAGTATATTTTGATGTAATAGCATCCCTGCAATCCGCGCCTCATTGAAAAACATCTTTTCATACTTTGCCTTGTTTTCTATGTTTACTGGTTTTGCAACCTTGATAGCAACCTCCATGTCTCTAAATCTATCATATGCCAAATACACAACAGACATTCCCCCTCTGCCTATGATCCTTTTTAAATCATATTGTGCGATAGATTTTATCTCTTCAGGGATAAAAGGCAAAGACATTTAGTCTTTATTCCTTGATAAAAAATTGCAATTTAACCCCTACTACCTCAACTATATCTCCGTCATTGAGTTGTCTTCTTCCTGTGATGTCCTCACCATTAATCTTAAGAGGTTTCTTGCTTGATGGACTTATGAAGTAACCGTCTTTTTTTCTGTTTATAATTGCTGCAACCTTTGGTTTAAAAAGTCCCCTCACCCTTATTTCAGCATCGTCTTCCTTACCAATCCTTGATACCCTGTCTTTTAGTATGTATTCTTTCTGGTCTAATGCCCCTTCAATCACTGCAAAACCTCCAAGTGGTTCGGTTCCTGATGTTGATGCTGTTGTCAAGGATGTGGACTGTTTTATGTATCTTTGCTGAATATCTGGAGAGATTACAAGGGTTTCATCCATAGATTGTGGTCTTGTAACAGGAGGTGTTTTACCTGCCTCTTCAGGAATATCAAATATGATTATATGCTTGCCAATATTTACCTTATCACCGTGTCTTAATTGGTGTTTGATAACCTTTGCACCATTTACGAATGTGCCATTGAGGCTATTGTTGTCTTCTATAAAAATAGCATCCTTACCTACAATTATCTTTGCATGATAACCCGAAACAGCCAAATTATCTATCCTTATGTCGTTGTCTGGTTTCCTACCTATCGTGATTATGTCCTTATCCAAAAGATAGTCCTTAATAACCGTGTCCTGAAATGTGAGAATTGCCTTTGCCATTTCTATCCCTCCTTTTTTTGTTTATTAAAAAAAGACTATTTTAGTGTTTTAATAAATGCCGTTATAACAGTGATGTTGTCTTCCCCGCCGTTTTTATTTGCTAAATTTATCAGGGCTCCACAGAGCATCTCTGCATCATTATAAGCCTTGAGGTTTGATATCAAGTCCTGTTCCCTAATCATTGAATAAAGTCCATCACTGCATAAAAGCAAAACATCATCATTTGCCAATGTGAGTTCAAAGGTGTCTACATTGATGTATTCGTCTATACCGATTGCCCTTGTTAAGACATGACGCATCCTTTCGGATTCAGTTTTGGACAGATTCCTAATATGCTTTTCAGCAGCAACGGTATGGTCTTCAGTTAGTTGTTCAAGGACACCATTTCTAAAAAGATATGCCCTTGTGTCTCCAACATGACCTATAATCAGTCTGTTATCTTGAATAAAACCTGCAGTTAATGTAGTAGCCATACCTCTTAATTCAGGATTTGATAAAGAAAAACCATACACATTGGTATTAGCAAATTCAATAGATTGTTTCATTAATAAGGAAAGGTCTGATTTGTATATGCTTATGTTGTCTCTGATAAAAATCCTCATCTTATCAATAGCCATCTTGCTTGCTATCTCTCCTGCAACATTCCCTCCCACACCATCTGCTACGGCAAGGATACCAAGTTTCTTATCCACACAATAGGAGTCTTCGTTTTTTATCCTAACCCTTCCGATATCAGACTTTGCACCAATAATTATCCTATGATTTTTTGTTAAAAATACATCTTTAGACATCTTTTCCATTGACTCCTTTTCATACACCTTCTTTCTAATCATCAACACAGGATAAATCAATCCTAATAAGATGAAAGGATAGACAACCTGTAAGATTGAGTTTTCATAAACAACAAGATACGCTGATACCGCAAGCCATACAACAACTAAACCCATATTTACATAAAGTAGTATTTTGTATCTAAATATGCCAAAAAATAAAAGTAGGGCAATGACCAAAAGAAATAGGATTTCACAAATCACAAAGAAACTCGGTCTTATGAGATAGGCATTATCTATCAGGTTTTGTAGTATCACAGCATGGACAAACATCGTTGGAATTTCCCTACCACCTGATACCTTTATCTGTTCTGCAAGCGGTGTTGTATTTAATCCTAATATAACTATTTTATTCTGTATTTTATTCTCCCCTACCCTTCCTGACAACAGATCAATAAATGAGATGTAATTGATGTGTGTTATAACACTAAAGTTTGGATATATCGTTGAGGGGTTTATCTTTGTAAGGTTGTTTAGTGTCGTTTTTTTGTAATATTGAGCAAATACATCGTTTAGGGATAGATTCTTGTATTTTATAAATGCCTGAAGTGATATGGATGTAAAGGCACGGTCTTTGTAGCAAATAAACAGGTCTTGGCTTCTTAAGATGCCATCATGATTTAGATAAATATGTCCTAATCCGTAAGACTTTTGAGCAAATGATGAAAGCGGGGTAATGATATTAGTTGCCTCCCTAATCAGTGTGTCCTTGCAGATTACTGGTAAGGAATTTTTGATTAAGTAGTCTGGTATGTCAGTAGGATTGACTTGTCTTTTCTTGTCAAACCTAAAATCAATAGGCATGAGCAGATTTTTGGTATCTGATATCGTTTCAACGAATAATCTGTCAAAATCAATCTTTTTTTCAGTTTCTGACAGGATTGAAATGAGTATCTTTTGTGTCTCTGATAAAGAGGCATTTAACAAGGCATCGCTATACCGTTTTTGCTCTGTCTTACTAATCTTTAGTGACATGACAAGGTCTAATATATCCTTCTTGATAACATTAGTTGGGTCTTCTTTAATCCTATTTATCATGTTTCTTATCTCTTGAAGGGCAGGATTCTTGTCCTTTTCTGAATAAAGGATATCAAGCACTACAAGTTTAGCCCCCAGAGATTCAATTGCTTTTATCGCCTCTGCAATCTTTGACCTTTGAATGGGTAAGTTTTCTAAACTAATAATGCTCTTGTCATCTATCCCAATGAGAATAATCTCATCAGAAGTATGTTGCTTTTTTAGACTCAATAAAATATCAAGATACATGAAGTTTAGGTCTTCCAATGGTTTTGGGTTTTTTAAGGAAAGAAAGATTACTATAAGAAGTATTGCAAGGGTGATAAGGATGTCAACGATGTATCTTTTTTTCATAACCTTAATAATGGTAAAGTAAGCATGGATTTTCAATCAGGTTTTTTAAAGACCTATTTCTTTTAGAAATGCATCAACTATTGGCATCCATATCTGGATTCCATCCACATCGCCAAAAAGGGAGTGTCCATCTTGTTTAAAAGGAGGAAGCAGAATAAATTTTCCCTTACCACCACCTTTAATATAACTATCAAACATCTCTTTAGATACAGAAGGGGATACGAATTTGTCATTTTCAGTATATATCCAAAGTGTTGGCACCTTTGATGTCTTTGCAAACTCGTATGTTGCCTGAGACAATCTAACTGGTGAACAGATGAAATCCTCTTTAATTGAACCCCTTACCCCTGCAAAATTGATGATGCCCATTAGACCATCAACCTTCATACTGCCAAGTGCCAATGAGCCAAAACCACCACTTGATTGCCCAACAACCAGTATCCTGTTTTTATCAACATAAGATTGTTCAGTCATGTATTGTATGACTGCCTTGATGTCCTTTGCAGATTCCATCCCAACATTGTAATAGTCAGGATTTTCACATCTACCATATGACTCTGCATAGTTACCCTCTGAACCTCCGTATCCTCTCCTCATCGGGACAACAACTACAAACCCCCTTTTAACAAATTCCTTACTTTGAGATGAAAACTTAAAAATCCTATCTTTCTTTGACATATCTCTTGGAGTGCCATGATTAATAACAACAAGCGGGAAAGGTCCTTTACCATCAGGTTTATAAAGGGTGGCATATAAAAAAATGGTCTTTTCGCCAAATAAATGGGTAATCTTCATAGGAATCCTTATCTCTTCAGAGGCATGAGAAGGATTCAATAAAAAGAAAAAGGCAATCAAAAACAATGCGATTAATACTTTTAATCTGTTAGGCGATAGTTTTTGTTTCATTTTTATAAGCACCACATATTCTTGATTTTTGATTATTATTATCATGCCTTCAGTCAACAAAGTCAACATCAATGTATTTACTGTTACAATCTTAAAAAGGTTGAAAAATCTATTAGGCTATTTGTTAAATATATAGTCTCAAATTTAACTTAAAAGGGGGAGGAAGCATGAGGATCAAGAGAAGGGATTTTCTTAAGGCTACACTTGCAACTGGTGTTGCATTAGCACTGACAGGTCCTAATCTCAATGTCTTTGCACAAAGCCATGAGAAAAAGGCTATGGGCACTGATGAAGGTAAATGGATACCATCTACTTGTCAAGGTTGCACGACATGGTGTCCTATTGAGATCTTTGTCCAAAAAGGAAGGGCTGTCAAGGTAAGGGGAAATCAATTAAGCAAGGCAAACGGAGGGTATTGTTGTCCAAGGGGACATCTAATACTTCAGCAACTCTATGACCCAGACAGGATTAAGGTGCCAATGAAGAGGACAAATCCTCAAAAAGGTAGAGGTATTGACCCGAAGTTTGTCCCAATTACTTGGGATGAGGCAACCAATATTATTGCCGATAAGATTATGGAACTCCGTAAAAATAACGAGACTCATAAATACCTTCTTATGAGGGGAAGGTATTCAGACCACAATACAATCCTATACGATGGTTTTACAAAGATAATCGGCTCACCAAACAACATCTCTCACAGTGCAATCTGTGCAGAGGTTGAAAAGTTTGGCTCTTACTACACAGAGGGGTATTGGGGATATAGGGACTACGATTTGGACAACATGAAATATCTAATTGTTTGGGGGTGTGACCCTGTTTCATCAAACAGGCAGGTGCCCAATGCAATTACAAAATTAAATAAGATACTTGAAAATGGCACGGTTGTGGCAATTGACCCTCGCATGAGCAATACAGCAGCAAAAGCTCACAAATGGCTCCCTATTAAACCTGCTGAAGATGGCGCACTTGCTACCGCAATGGCTCATGTAATACTTACTTCAGGGCTTTGGAATAAGGAGTTTTGCGGTGATTTCAAGGATGGAAAGAATCTCTTTAAGGCAGGTAAGACTGTTGATGAGGCTTCATTTAATGAAAAACTCACACATGGACTTGTCAAATGGTGGAATATTGAACTAAAAGATAGGACTCCCGATTGGGCAGCAAGGATTACAGGCATTGACAAAAAGACTATCATTGAAGTAGCAACAGGCTTTGCAAAGGCTGCACCAAACTGTGCAGTCTGGTATGGTCCTACGATGCAGCCAAGAGGTTCTTACGCAGCATTGTGTATGCATGCATTGAATGGACTTGTGGGTGCAACAGATAGTGAGGGTGGGGTGCATGCACCTCAGAATTCACCAAGCACAAGTTATCCAAAGTTTGATGACTTTTTGGATGATATAGCAAAGGCAGGCGGTAAACAGAAAAAGATTGACCAGAGAGGCACCCTTAAGTTTCCGGCAATGGCAAGCGGTAAGCCGGGTAGTGGTGTTGTAACAAACAATGTGGCAAATGCAATCCTTGCTAATGACCCATATGACATTAAGGTTGCAATCGGTTATTTCAACAACTTCAACTTTTCATCTACTGACACAACAAGATGGGACAAGGCAATGGCAAAGGTGCCTTTCTTTGTGCATATTACCCCGATGGTAGCTGAGATGACCATGTTTGCTGACATTGTCCTCCCTGCCGCACTACATCATACAGAACAGTGGGCAATAGTGAAAAGTAATGCAAATTGCTATAGTCATACTTCTATCCAACAACCTGTAGTAAAAAGGATGTTTGATGTAAGGGCTGCAGAAACCGAGGTAGTTTGGCTTATATCTGAAAAACTTGCACAAAAAGGCTTTGAAAATCCACTAAAGTGGTTAAAGACATTTAAAGACCCAGAGACAGGCAAAGAGCCCACAAATGCTGGTGAGTTTGAACTTTATGCTACGAAACTGCGTAGCAAAAAGGCATGGGATCCTGCTGAAAATAAAGACTTTAAAGGTGATAGACCAAATGGTTGGAAGGAGTTTGTAGAAAAAGGGGTTGTCAACACACCTAAATTCCAATTCCGTCAAAAGTGGGAAAAGGGCTTTCCAACGGTTACAAAGAAGTTTGAGTTTTACAGTGAGACACTCAAGAAGGCTCTTGCTGAACATGCAGAAAAGCACAAGACAACCATTGACGGTGTTTTAGAGGCAACCTACTATGAGGCAAGGGGAGAAAAGGCGTTTGTGCCTCATTATGAATCACCAAAGAGACATGGCAGTAAAAAGGATTATCCATTTGACCTTATAGACATGAAGTCTCGCCTCAATCGTGAGGGAAGGAGTGCAAATTGCACTTGGTATGCAGAGTTTAAAAAGGTTGACCCGGGTGATGTAAGTTGGGACGATGTGCTTCAGATAAACCCAGTAGATGCAAGCAAATTAGGTATCAAAGATGGTGATATGGTTAAGGTAACCTCTACGATAGGCAGTATCGTAGTAAAGGCAAGACTATGGGAGGGAGTCCAACCCGGCACTGTGGCAAAGTGCTACGGACAAGGGCATTGGGCTTATGGAAGAACCGCCTCAAAGGACTTTTGGAAGGCACAACCAAGGGGTGCTAATTTTAACGAAATTATGCCTGATGATTATGACCGCCTGACTGGTTCAACAGCACGCAATAGTGGATTTACAGGCGTCAAGATCCAGAAGGTTTAGAGAAAGGAGGCAATAAGAAATGGCTAAATACGGAATGGTAATAGATTTACTTAAATGTGTTGGATGTGGTGCCTGTGCAATTGCTTGTAAGACTGAAAACAACACGCAAGATAGGGCAGATGGGCAGACATTCAATTGGGCAGACTTTGTGATGAAGGTTGAAGGCAAATTCCCAAATGTTAAATACACAGCTATGCCTACACTTTGTAATCACTGCACAGATGCACCTTGTGTAGCGGCATGTCCAGTGAAGCCAAAGGCAATGTTTAAGACTGCTGATGGTATTACTATGCACAACGACGAAAGGTGTATTGGCTGTAGGGCTTGTCAGAAGGCATGTCCATACAGTTCAATGGATGTAGAAAAGGAAAAAGCCCCTTATAGTGTTATCAGTTTCAATGACCACTCAAAGGAGACACAACCTCGTTATAGAGATAAAACAGAGATGATACCCGGATGCACAACATCAGGCGCCGAGGTGGCAAAGGTTGCAGGTGATATCCCTCCATTTAGAACACTTTACAAACACCCTGAATATACCGATGTCCGCAGAAAAGGGATAACGGAAAAGTGTATCTTCTGTGAGCATCGTATAAAAAATGGTGAGCAACCTTATTGTGTTGCAGCCTGTCCTTCAAAGGCAAGGGTCTTTGGTGATCTAAATGATGCTAATAGTGAAATCAGCAAACTCCTCAAGGCTAATAAACCTGTTAGACTCAAAAACAACAAGGGTGAAATCCTCAAAGACGGTGAAAAGGGCACACAGCCAAATGTTTACTACATAAAGGGTTTTAAGGCAGTAGCAAAGAAATAGGTAAAAAATGGGTTTAAGGGGGTAGAAAATTCCCCCTTGAACCCTTTACCTCTCTAACCCTTATGAACGATACTATACTAAACAAAGAACCACACAGGGCAGATATCTTTAAATACCTTTCAGCTTCTTTTTACCAGCCTGATAAAGACCTCTTTCAAGAGACAGATTTCTTCAACAACCTAAAGAATTCTTTAAGTGTAGTCTATCCCGAAGCCTTGATTTATGCAGAAAATATGGAGAGGACTTTTAATCTTTATACACAAGAGGAGTTGCTCATAGACTATGCTTCACTTTTTCTTGGTCCTTTTGAACTAAAGGCACCGCCATATGGTTCAGTTTACCTTGAGGTTGAAAGAAGGCTTATGGGTGATACCACACTGTTAGTGATGGAATACTACGAGCAATGCGGTCTTACATTGGATGATGAATTTAAAGAGGCACCCGACCACATTACAGCAGAGCTTGAGTTTGTCTATTATCTAATATTGAGGGAGATAGAGGAGATTAGAAATAACAATTCCCAAGAGGCTTTATCAATCATTGAAAGCCAAAAGAGATTTATTACCGCATACCTTGCATCATGGGTTGGAGAGTTTTGTGAAAGGATAATTAGTAATGCCCAAACAGGATACTACAAGGCATTGTCAGAATTACTGCGATTTGTCGTCGGAAATACTATAAAAGAATGTGAT
>JAOAGP010000037.1 GCA_026415695.1 Thermodesulfovibrionales bacterium
TAATTGGTGATACTGTAAAATTCATTTTTCCTAAACTAAAGGTGCAGTCTTGACCCGGTGTGTAGGTAAAATTACCTAACCTCCCAGTCCTTCCACTCTTATCTCCGCACTTGTAAGGCATGTTGTCTATAATACTGCCAACTACATGCCCTGTCTGCGGACTACTTGTGCTACTACTTGAGCCACATCCATACACCACCAATATCAACATACACACCATTACTACTACTGCCCGCTTCATAATCTGTCCTCCTTTTGAAATTTATCCCTTTAAAAAAGGGATTATGCTTGTTGAACCACAGAGACACAAAGATAAAACAGGGTTCAAGGTGTCAAGGGTTCAAGGGTAAAGGATTTAGAAATAACCACAGAGACACGGAGACACGGAGAAAGACTGTTAGGAAGTCGGCAAATCAACTTCCGAACTTCCGCGCTTCCTCGCTTCTATGCTTTCTAACTTTTCCACCCTCTGTGTCTCTGTGTCTCTTATGGTTCTGTGCTTTAAATAGTTTTTCAAATTCACCACAGAGGCACAGAGAATAAAAAAGTCTTTCTTTTTACTTTTAAAAACCTCTCGTGTCTCTGTGTCTCTTGTGGTTCAATTTTCCTTTTTCACCACAGAGACACGGAGACACAGAGATAAATACTTGAACCCTCGAACCCCTATTCCTTTACCAATTTGGATTGTTCATAGTGCCAACACATCTTGACGGTGAATAGTATGGTACAGTCGTGTTTATATATATCAACGAGGTATCAGGTGTTGGGGATACTGACCAATCGCTTGTTTTACATGGTCCATAATTACCATTTGGGCATATCACTGTATTGTCTGTATTTGTAGGGATTACCGTTGTGTTTGAGATGGGGAATTCAGGGCAGACAGGATGATTAGTATATTGTGAACCCATAAATACTGTATAGGCTGAGCTGAGATAAAGTATTATCTGCCTTGTGCCAAAAGACTGCCCTGGTGTGTCAAAGTAACTGTTTTGGAATTTGACCCCTTTAACAGTTGCACTTGTGAAATCTGCACCATATAAATAGGCACCACCAAAGTTTGTAAGGATGTTTGAGGCATCAGTTGAGAAAACTGTATTTGTAAAGTCAGTATCAAATAAAAAGGCATTGCTAAAATCGGACTTTTTAATGGTTGCATTTGACAGAGACAAATACTTTAGAAAAGCACCCTGTAAATTTGTACCATTTAGGGTTGCCTTGTATGCTGTAGCACAGTAATTAGTAAATCCGCAACTATCATCAGGGATGCAAGTATTTACATCTGAAATTTCATACCAACCATGAAAACTAATATTCTTCATAGACGCACCTGTTAAATCGGTATATGCGAGGTTTGCATCCTTCATGTATGAACCGTCAAGCGTTATAGCCAAAGCCGTGCCTGGAACCTGATTTAATTTTGCCCTGCATAAGTTGGCAGAATCAAAATTTGAAAAGGAGAAGTTTGCACCTTGCAAGATGGCATCTCTTAAGTCTGCCTTGACAAAGGAATTAAAAACCATTGCCGCTGCGGAGAAGTCGGTTTTTGTCAGATTTGCCCTATCAAACACTGAGTTTCTTATAAATGCGTTTTTAAAATATGAGCCTGAGAAGTTTCTACTGCCAAACCAACCATTGGTAATCTGAACATTTGAAAGGTTACAGTATGGGCAGTCGTTTGAAAACATGATGTCTATTGCTCTATAAACCTTCACTGCTAAATTGCCGCTTGGACCGTTCAATTTGAGATTCATATTTGACACTGAAAGATTGGTTTGACCAATCATCGTCCCATCAGCAAATGAAACAACGGCAGCATTGTTACCAACAACAACCCCAGTAATACTACGGAATTGGTCATACTTCAGGGGGAGTAATTCGTATTTTGTATCTACATTTAGAACTAATGCACCACCAAAGTTGTCAAGTATTGCTACCTCACCATCGTTTAGATACCAGTTTCCTTTACCATCTGTTAGTTTTGAGGCTATGAGGTGATACCTTAAGAGTTCTGTAAGACGAATCTTGTCATAACCTGTAGATACTGGACTTGCATTAGATACTGCGCCAAGTAATGAGGTAGTGTTTGGGGTGACAGCATACCTTGCATAGTTTGAATTCATCGAGGAGGTAAATGTGAAGTTGCAATTGCCCTGAGACAAAGGACATAGGCTATTGTAAATACCAAAGGCAAGATCACGAGGGTTTTTCACAGTGGCATCCCAGTAGTCAAGGTTGAAACGAAAGCCACTATTACTTGAATCATCAGCAGTATAGCATCCTAAATAGCAGTTTGGACAGTTATAGACTAAACTTTGATTGATAAATGTAAGTATGACCTGCTTGTTTTTATATGGTGATGACTGCTGTGTAACAGTATCAATACCACAGAGATAAGCCTTGTCTATACCATCTCCCCAAGGGGTGCAAGGGGTCTTCTCTGGAGGATTTATGAGATCCCTTGTAAGTGCACAACCAAAATAGCCACCTTGCCCCTGAATAACCCACGACCCCGACCATCCATCAAATTCAGGCTTGTAGAAGACATTAAGCATAAGACGAGTATCCCAAGGGGTGCAGGTTGATGAACTACAGATTGGTGATATTGGCGTCTGGATTAATGCTGAAAGGGGTCCAAAACGACGACTGCCATCAAGTTTGTAGTTGTAAGTGTTGTTTGAATTTGGTGTTGAATAATCAGGGTTAAACATATCTGGGATGGTTATTAAATACTGTGAACCATCAGAACTAATCTGTCCGAATAGCCTGTATATGTCGTCAGAAAAGAGGTAATTGGACATAAATTCTGAAGGGCTGTTATTTTTTAGCCTCTTGACATCATCTTTTGATGCAATCTGCTTTGACTGATTGTGATGCATGAAGGATATTGAGCAGTGTTCGGGCATTGGTGTTATCTCTTTGACTGTAAAGGTATAACTACCTTGTTTTAGAAATACCTTTGATGTCTTGTTTGTAATATTAATAGATGCAACCTGCTGTCCTAATGAATCTGACACCTTTATCTCTTCAATGCAAGGTTTGTTGGTATCAAGTGTGAAGTTTAAGTAACTGTCTTCTTGTATGTAGTAGCGTATCGTGTGGACTGTTTTTGTGGATTTAGTCTTATTGTGTTTGTCATCAATTGGCAAAAGAACAGTCTGTGATGCCTTTGCATGGAGATTTTGATTTTGATCAAAATCACTTGAATGTATCCATGGAGTTGAAGTAGTCTCTATGCTACTGCCTCCATTACCACTACAACCATAAACCATTACTGTAATTAATACAACCATTAGTAATACCCTTTTCATAATTACCTCCAAGTATTTAAAATTATTATGTTTCAAAACAGTAAGAATATTAGTTCGATACAAAAGGCTTCATATTTTTGTTTTTGATTAATTAACCTCATCTATCCATTTACACATTGGGGATATTTTCTATCCATAGAATATGTTTTTTTAAAGTTCCCTTTTTCATCGTGTTGTATAACTTAAGGTCTGCAGTAACTAATGCACAATTTTCTATTTGAGCAAGTGAAAGATAAAGACTATCGTAAAAACTTTGTTTAAAATGCATAGATATAGATAGTGCAGTCTCCATCAACAAGATTGAATGAAATAATTTTGGTGATATTTTGATAAAATCCAAAAGTAATTCATGTGCATCTTGCTCTGTAATCTCTCCCCTGTAAACCTTTTTCCATAAAACATTTCCTATCTCTGGAAGCAAAAGGTCTGGTGCACATAGATTGAAAGATTCATTTAAAAGCAATAGGGCATAGTTTTCATAAACTTCTGGTATCAGCCACTTAATGACTACACTTGCATCAACCACAAAGGTCTTCACCTTTTTCTATCCTCTCGTAGAAGTTTTGCACTGTCGGAAAATGTCTTTCCAGTGGCGTTAAGCCTTTTACGCCATTTTTCTGCAATAGTTCTTATTTCAAAGACGGAAGGCTTAATTGCAGCCTCTTCTAAAATAGCCTTAACCTCTCTTTGAAGAGAGCGGTTGTGCTGTTTAGCCTTTTCCTTGAGGAGATTGACTGTCTCAGTTTGTAAGTCCCTAATTAATAATTGAGCCATTTTTTAAACCTCCCTCTATGGTGTTATCATAATGATATCAAACACCAGAAAATAAATTCTATAAATGCCACCTTTTAACTGGAAGTTGGGAAGTCATCATAGTCTGGAAGTTAACTTTTTTGTTTCCATGCTTCCCAACTTATTCTTCCTACCAAAACAAATAACTCTGACCATTGCAACCACTTGGCATGCTGTATGGTGTAGTTTTATTAATTACTATCAAAGATGGATCAAGCGGTAAAAATGCTGTCCAATCACTTATACCACAGGGACCTGTCCTACCACTTGGGCATATAACTGACGAGTCTGTGGTAGTAGGC
>JAOAGP010000002.1 GCA_026415695.1 Thermodesulfovibrionales bacterium
AATATTTTTAGATTACCATCTTCTTGTTTGTCATAAACTAATTGAATGATATAAGTTAGACACAGTTTATTATTCTTTGAAGAGTAAGCAAAAGGTAGATTTGCTGAATGTTCTTTATATCTATAAGATGTCTGATTTTCACCAATGGAAACAACTCCATAAAAATCGCTTTTATTTATCTTTTTGTTTTTTTCTTTTGTATAGTAGTAGTAAGAAGATGTCTTGACATCAATGTGTATAAAAGCATTGCTTGTTTCGTATAGCAAGTCTGAACCAATAGGGGTAGAATTTGGAATCCCCAATTGGTTTAACAACCAGAAATAAATCCTCTCTGCTCCCCTGTCTATGTCGCATGCTTTTTTATTGAATACATGTATCCAGTCCTCTTTGATTTCATCCTTTGAATTTAAGGCGTTTATCATCTTGTTTTTGTCGTGTAGAAGCATAAAAGCCATCTGTTTTAGGTAGTAATGTTCCCAGAATTCTATTTTTTTTAAATCTTCAATTTTGTCATTCATGAATCACCTTTTTAGAGATTTATTCCTTGACGAATTCATATTATTAATTATATAAAATTTGCAATACTAAAACTAATGAGGAGGACAAGATGCGGATTTGCACTTTACTTTTGATGTTTGTTATTGCTTTAGCATCCATTTCTTTTGCTGGTATGGATCATAAACAGGTCTTAACTGGTCCATATAAAACTGGAGAAGAGGTAACTCAGATGTGTCTAATGTGTCATGAAAAGCAGTTTAACGATGTGATGAAGACATCTCACTGGCTCTGGCTTGGACCACCAAAGATGATAAAAGGCAAGGAGACCACAAAAGAAAATTACGGCAAGGCAAATCTATTTAATAACTTTTGCACTGTTTCTATGGTGGAAGAAAGTGTTGGTTTTTGTGCAAAGTGCCACATTGGATATGGTTTCACAAGATTAGATTTTGATTTCAAGGATAAATCAAAGGTGGATTGTCTTGTATGTCACGCAAGGGAAGGAAATTATAAAAAGACGATTGGTGGCTTTGTTGACACAAAACTTATGGAGCAAGGCAAGATGGATTTGCTCAAGGCAGCACAGAGTGTAGGCAAGCCAAACAGGGATAATTGTGGAGTATGTCATTTTTATGGTGGTGGAGGCGATGCGGTCAAACATGGTGATTTGGATTCAACCCTTTCAAAACCCTCAAGAGAACTTGATGTCCATATGGGAGGCATGGATTTTGTATGTCAGAACTGTCATATAACAAAAGAACACAGGATTGCAGGAGGCTCAACATTCCTTGCCACACATGAAGGCAGGGTGAGTTGTGAGGATTGTCATAAAGGTGCGATGCAACCCCATAAAAATTCGGCTGTGCAAAATCTCATAAGCAGGCACATGAAGAGTCTTGCTTGTCAGACCTGTCACATTCCTGCATTTGCAAGGGGACAAGAGACAAAGATGAGTTGGGACTGGTCAACGGTTGGTAAAGACCAAAAGGATCCTTCTGATAAGCCAATGTATCAAAAACACAAGGGGTCTTTCACATGGGCTAAGGATGTGGTTCCAACATATGTTTGGTATAATGGCAAGGTAGAGCGATACCTATTAGGTGATAAAATCAAGGATATGAAGGGGGTTGTTTATATCTCAAAACCTGTAGGAGACATCAAGGATAAAGACTCCAAAATCTATCCATTTAAGGTTCATACTGGTAAACAGCCTGCAGACGCACAACATAAATACTTACTACCTTTTCAGACTTACAAAGGGCTTTGGTCTCATTATGATTGGGATAAGGCAATTCAGGTTGGGGCAAGATCCAGAGGTATTGCATACAGTGGTAAATACGAGTTTGTAAATACTGCATTTTACGGTAGTATTAATCATCAGGTTGCTCCCAAAGACAATGTCCTTAAATGTAGAGACTGTCATTTAGGTAGCAAACGTTTTGATTGGAAGGCACTTGGCTACAGTGATGACCCAATGAAGACTGGTAGTAGATTTACCCAAAACATTGTCAAGGATACAAAGACAGAAAGTAAACCGACAAAGAAAAAGTAAATTGGAGTATTGAGGTGTCATTCTTTTTCTTCTGATATTGGAGAGAATCAACCCATTATTTATTGGAATGACACCTCATAAAACCTGCTTTTTTATAAGTCATCGGTAATCTTAGTGATGATGCCTCCGCCGATGACCATTTCACCATCATAAAACACTGCACTTTGCCCCGGTGCAGGCGCCCATTGTGGCTCATAGAATCTGACGCTTACCTCGTTTTTATTAATTACAGATACGACTGCTGGTTTGGGTTGCATTGTGTATCTAACCTTAACATCAGCGTTGAATTCTCCATCTTTTTGTATTATCCAATTGAGGTCTTTTACATGCACTATCATACTATGGGCATCATCAAAATCACCAACATAAACCGTATTTGTCTCTGGTTCCATAGAAACAACATAAAGTGGGGTAGGATGGCTAATCCCAAGTCTCTTACGCTGACCTATTGTAAAGTTTTCAATGCCCTTATGCCTACCAAGTATAGTGCCAGTTTTTATATGTCTTATTACTCCAGAATTTCTTACTTTAAAATGCTCTGTGTATGACCTTCCCATAAGGAAGCAGATCTGCTGACTTTCTTTTGTCTTTTGTGTGGGTAAGCCGATATCTTTAGCAATAAGTCTTACATCATGTTTATGCATATCACCAAGTGGTAACAGCGTCCTACTTAACTCAAGGTGTTTAAGTCTATAAAGGACATAGGATTGGTCCTTCTTTTCGTCAATACCTTTTAGAAGATGACCATCTTTTATCCTCGCATAATGACCCGTGCTTATGTAAAAAATTCCCTCACGCTCTGCCTCTTGTAAGAGCCTTGCAAATTTCATCTTTTCATTACATAAAACACAAGGATTTGGCGTAAGTCCCATCTTGTATTGTTCAAAAAAAGGACTAATTATCTTCTTAAAAAACTCCTGCCTTGCATCAAGGATTAGATGTTGGATACCCAAAAATTGTGTTGTCTGTCTTGCTAATTCAAGATTTTTTGCATCAATATCATCATAGAAGATGAAACTCACACCTATCACATTAAACCCCTTTTCTTTTAGCAGATAGGCTGTTACAGAGGAATCCACACCACCACTTAAGGCAACCATTATCCTTTCCATAGGTTATTATTTTACTCTAAAAGGCGTTCTTCTGCATTTGATAATTTCTTAAAACAATCAGTGTATGATATGATTAATGTATAAGCGTAGGGTGGCTGTATCAGTTTGATATACTCCCCTTTTTAAAAATCCAAGATCAAAAGATACCATCGGAGGTTTGTTTATGTTACTAAACATGAAGGATGTTGATATTGTAAGTTTATCCCTTGACCACAGATTTCGTTTCAGATGTTATAAGGGGATATCATGTTTTACAAAATGCTGCTCAAATATAGATATACTGCTTACTCCATATGACATACTACGACTAAAAAATCGGCTTGGTTTGTTATCTGGAGAATTCTTAATCAAATACACCTTTATCCATATTGATGAGAAGACCTCTCACCCTTTTGTGTTTTTAAAGATGCTTGACGATGAAAATAGACGGTGTCCATTTGTTACAGAGGAAGGATGCACTATTTATTCTGACAGACCAGCAAACTGCAGGTATTATCCTGTTGGACAGGCATCCCTTAAGAAAATGGATGAGGCATTAAAAAGACCATACACAGATGAGTTTTATTTCTTTGTCAGAGAAGAACATTGTAAGGGTTTTCAGGAAGACAAAGAATGGACAATTAGAGAGTGGAGGATTGACCAAGAGGCAGAACTATACGATGACATGAACAGGCAATGGAAGGAAATACTGTTTAGAAGAAATCTGCCCGGTGCAGAACTTGATGAGAAAAAACAAAAGGCTTTTTACATGGCTGCATACGATATTGATAGGTTTAAGGATTTTGTCCTAAAGAGTGGTTTTCTTGATAAATTTGATATAAGTGATGATGTTTTGAGTAAGATACAAAAGGATGAGACAGAGATGATGAGGTTTGGCTTCTCATACATCAAATACATATTGATGTTAGAAGAAACACTGAAACTAAAGGCATAACATTGGTGCATGTGGTTTTGGGTCTTTGATATCAAGGGATCAAAGACCCATTTGACTAAAAACTTATGCTACCTTGATGGTCAAAACTGGCACCTTTGAGTACCTTACAACCCTTTCTGCAGTGCTACCAAATAAGACCCTGTCTATGCCTCGTCTTCCGTGACTGCCGATTACTATTATATCAACGGCATTTTTCTCAGCAAACGCAACTATCTCTTCATAAGGCACACCCCTTAAGACATGATACTCCACATCCTTGATGTCCTTACGCATAGAATAACCAAATTTTTCTAACTCGCTTTTTGCACCATCTTGAAGTTCCTTATACATCTGGTCAATAGAAACATGGGGCACATGCAATCCTGACGCATTGGCAATGTCGTAGACTACATGAACGAGATAGAGTTTTCCTGAAAACTGTCTTACTAATTGCACTGCGTAGGGTAACGCCTTTAAAGCACCTTCAGAAAAGTCCGTTGGGAAAAGAATCTTCTTAAACTCCATAGTCATCTAACCTCCTTTATGATTTTTGCAGCATCCTCAGGGGATGTGTATAGAATGTAAAAGTCATTCTGTGCTTCAAAGCAAGACATCTTATCCATTGTTGGTATAATTTCAATGTGCCAATGAAAATCCTCACCAATGGTGTGCCAATAGTCCTTGCGAGGCATTCGGTTTGGGGCATTGTGGATAACATAGTAGTATGAGGGTTCATTAAGTGCCTTCCTTATCTTCTTGAGGATAGTAGTCAATACTAAAGACAAATCGTCAATCTCGTTGTCAGTGATACTTTGATATGCACAGTCGTGTCTTTTAGGAATTATCCAAATCTCAAATGGGTTTTTAGGTGCATATGGGATAAACGCAACGAAATCAGCAGTCTCCATGATAATCCTTTTTGAAAAGCCCAATTCTTCCTGTATTATATCGCAGAATATACATCTTTCTTTGTAATAGAAGTAGTTTTTTGCACCATCTAACTCGTCCTTTATCCCTTTAGGAATAACAGGAGGTGACAAGACCTTTGAATGTGGATGTCCATCATAATCCTGATGAGTTGCTGTGTCCTTAAAGACAAAGGTGTATCTTAATCGTGGGTCTCTTTCTAACTCTATTAAGCGGTTTTTATATGTCTTTAATACATAAGACATCTGTTTTAATCCAATGTCTTCTGGTGGTCTATTGTGTATAGGGGATTCAATGATTATCTCATTAGCACCGATGCTGTTCATCTTGTCATACATACCAAAACCCTTTCTGCCTAAATCCCCCTCTATCCGAAAGACATAATCAAGTTGAGGGATTACCCTTGTAATCCAATTAGGTGAATTTGATGTGTGACTGCCATCTTCTCTATAGGCAAATATCTCAGGTGGTGTCTCGTTTTCTCTGCCAAGACAGAGTTTGCAAGACTGAACCTTTTGTCCATCGTTTGTTGGTTTGCAGGTGTTAATAAGGGATAGATAGTAATCAACAGGCTTTGAGTCACCTAAAACGGCAACCCATCTATTCAACAAAGGGTCTTTTCTTAGTTCGTTCATATAAGGTTTCTCAAAAGGATGTTTCTCATCCCTTCAAATATTAGGGTTTTATTAACGGTATAATTTAGGGTTATCTTATCCTTCACAAAATCAACCATACCTCCAGTAAGGATTAATTGTAATACAAAACCGTTTTCTTTCTCTACATCTTTTATTATCCTCTCAACAGCCCCCGCAGTGCCAATAACTACGCCATTTAATATAGATGATTCAGTGTCTATTGTGGTAGTTTTTTTACAAGTCGTTATCTTTACATCAGGTAACTGGGCTGTGTTTTGATGAAGACACCTTAACATCAACTCTACACCCGGCAATATTGCACCAGCAATAAACCTTGCATCCTTGTCAACTACCGAAACCGTTGTAGCAGTGCCAAAGTCCACAACTGCCAAATCTGTTTTATATATTGAGTAAGCACCAGCCATCGTGCAGATTCTATCAGCCCCTGTCTTTTGATTCCCAATCTGCACAATTGTATCTACATCTACGGGATTAACTATCAATACCATTTTGGCAATCTCTGCGAGTAACTCTTTCAAAGAGTTTGTTAAAGCAGGAACTACTGATGATACAACGACATGTGGTTTTATTTCTAAAGCCTTAATTAAAGCAAAAAACACATCTTTTGAACTATTTGAAAGATGTTTGGTTGCAAGATGTCCTAATTTTGTTATCTTATTTGTAAGGAGATCATCGTAAAGAGCATAAGCGGTGTTTGTATTGCCTATGTCTATTGCAATAAGTGGGTTCATAAAAAAAACAAATGACCGTTGCTTATTGCACTCACTGTGCCATCTGATTTCTTAATCAAGAGCCTACCCAAATCATCAAGCCCTTCTGCAACGCCTTCGTATGAATTTTCTACAGTCTCAATCCTAACTTTCCTACCAATTGTAGAGTTGTGTATCATCCATTCTTTGAGTATCGGATTTAGCCCATCTGAAATCAACTTGTTGTAATAATAATCCATCTTGAGCAGCAAGGTTTTCATTACTTCTTCAATGTTTATCTTTTGACCAAGCAAATGTATGAGCGAGGTGGCTGTATCTGTAATTTCTTGTGGAAAGGTTTCAAGTTTGCTGTTTATGTTTAGCCCAATTCCAATTATCACAAATAAAACATCACTGCCTGTAAACCTTGTTTCAGTTAGTATCCCACCGAGTTTTTTGTCTTGATAGACTATGTCATTAGGCCACTTGAGCGTTGCTTTTAATGAACAGAGTTCGGCAATCATCTTGACACATGAGATTGCCCCTAAAAATGTAAATGCAGTAAGCATGGATGATGTATTGTGTAGCATTTTTTGAGGTCTTAACAAAACCGACATGTAGAGATTGCCCTCTGGGGAATGCCAGATGTTTTGATGTCTTCCACGACCTCTTGTCTGTTTGTCTGATATGACTACTGTGCCATTAGGATAGCCTTTTAGGGCAAGGGCATGTGTATAGTCATTGGTAGAGTCAATATCCTTGAGGTGTATTATCTCTTTGATGAAGGTGTCTTTTAGTATTTCGGGTAATGATGTTTTTATACCTGACACGGCTTTAGTTGTATCATCTTATAATGTATTACTAAAACCAACCGTTTTTAGCCCCTATAAAACTCGCATTCTGTTGATAAACAGCAGTTATTACAATCAGGCTTTAAAGCCTTACAAGTATATCTACCGTGTAGTGTAAGAGCCTTGCAAAACCTTGCCCACTCACCCTTTGGAACAATGTCCATTAAAATCTGCTCTACCTTATCAGGATTCTTCTCTTTTACAAGACCTAATCGGTTACTAACCCTTAACACATGGGTATCTACGGCAATGGCATCTATGTTAAATGCGTTTGCAAGTATCACATTTGCCGTTTTTCTACCTATGCCGGGAAGTGATGTGAGGGCTTGGACAGTATTGGGGATGTTGCCACCAAAGTCATCAATAATCCTTTGGCAACATCCCTTTATCATCTTTGCCTTGTTTTTGTAAAAGTTTATGGACTTTATGTCGTTTTCTAACCCTGATAAATCAGCATCTGCGTAATCTTTTGGTGTCTTATACTTTTTAAAAAGAACCTCTGTAATCTCGTTTACCTTTTTGTCTGTTGCCTGTGCAGACAGTATGGTTGCAACGAGTAGTTCTAAAGGGTTTGAAAACCTCAATTCTATCGTTGGGTTTGGGTATCTTTCAAAGAGTGCTGATAATATCTTTTTTATATTTGGCATCTGTTATTTTTCTTGTTTTAGGATGATTACCTCTACCTTGCCTTTTAGGGCATCAGCAAACCTCTTTGCATCGTCCTCACTGCCTACAATAGCCCCATAATGCATTGGTATAGCCACTTTAGGTTTGATATCAAGGGCAGCCTTGACTGCCTCATCTGCAGTCATCACATATGTGCCTGATACAGGCAGTAATGCTATGTCAACATCTTTGAATGTCTTCATCTCCGGGATGTAATCAGTATCACCTGCGATGTAAATCCTCTTGCCATCAACCTTGAATATAAAGCCTACCCACCCAGTGTCCTTTGGATGAAACTTCTTGTTTGTGTTATACGCTGGCACTACCTCAACCTCAATACCATGGACTGTTATCTTATCTCCCGGTTTTACTATCTTGATCTCACCAGAGAGTTTCTTTGCACAGTCTGCGGTTGTAACTATGATGGAGTCCTTCTTTTGCACCTTCTTTACATCCTCTGGCACGCAGTGGTCATAATGCTCATGGGTGATGAGTATGACATCTGCCTTGTAATCGCCCATAATCTTAAACGGGTCTGTTATTACAGACTTCTGCCCCTTAATAAAGAATGTGTCGTGTCCTAACCATTTGATGTTTTCAATCATCTTTGTGCCCTCCTTTGCAAGACAAAGTGTTGTTAATAGCATCACAGATAAAAAGATAAACACACACAACATCATCTTTCTCATCTTTAACCTCCGATAGTCTTTTAATATTAAAGATTATACCATACCAGAGATGGTCAAGATGATAAACACCACCAAAAGTGAAAAAGCCAATATCCTTGTCCAAAATAAACCTATCCTTTTGTCTAAAAATGGGATAAAGACTACTACAAGGGCAAAAAAAAGAGGGATTATGATAGCACCAAAGATTGTAAACTCACCCGGAAAGTACTTAAGCAGTTCAAATATCCAATTAAAATACCATTCAGGTCGTGGGAGATACTGCCTTGTAAAATCAATCTCTCTGCCTAATTGAGGAGGAAAGAAGAGTATCAGAAAAAGCAATGCCTCAAGGCAAAGGATAACCACAAAGATTATCTCAGAAAGATAATCAGGGTAGAATCTCTTTTCTTTTTTCATAATCTCTTTGCTATGCCAAGCCTTTTTACCATGTGGAAATGACCCCACAGCAAAAGCCCTATGATTAAAGGCAGATACAATACATGTATGGCATAAAATCTCGTAAGTGTTGTCCCACTAATGTCCTGTCCACCCCTTATCAGAATAACAATATCCTCACCAATAAAAGGGATGGTCTTAAAGATAGAAGTCCCTACCTCTGTTGCCCAAAATGCCTTTTGATCCCACGGCAATAGATACCCTGTAAACCCTGATGCCATAGAAAATATCATCGTTAGCGCCCCTGTCATCCAGTTTAAATCCCTTGGTGGTAGATAAGAACGGGTTATAAATACCCTCAATGAGTGGAGTATCGTAAAGATTATAAACAAACTGGCAGACCACTTATGTATCCCTCTTACAATTCTGCCCAATATCATCTCTTCATTAATAGTTACTATGCTTTGATAGGCGGCTCTTTCATGAGGTATGTAATAAAGAGACAAAAGAAGACCTGAAATTACCAAAAATATAAAGAAGGTAAATGCAATACCCCCAAGACAATAGGAGTAATTTAGACCATCAGGTATCTTTCTCTCAAGAAAGTTTCCATGTCTTTGGCTAAATGACAGCCTCTTGTCTAACCATTGTAATAAAGCATTCATGGGTTTAGGAGATTAGGTAGTTTTCAGGGATTCTGATTATGTCTTAAAGACATTACCGAATCTCTTTTTTATATGATGCACGATAACTTCATGTATCTCTTTTGGGGTCATCATAATCCCATTTTTATCGCAACATTGCACACAAACGACATCCTTCATTGACCTTGAAAGTATTCTGTATTCATGGATAACCCTCTTTTGATAGTCTGTGTCTGACTCGTGGATATCGGTTTTGTCCTTTAGGTATGTTCTTTGCCCTCTTTGTTCAGAAAGCCTTGAGAATATCAGGTCATCTGATGCATCAAGGAATAGAGTTATGTCTGGTTTTATTATCTCGTTGTATCTGTATTCAAGGTCTTGTATCCATTTAGTGAACTGTTCTTTTTCTTCATCAGCCTTGATCTTTGCCCTCTGAAATGCTATGTTTGACAGTATATACCTGTCTGCAACCACAGTAAAACCACTATTTAACCAACCTCTTAAGGTTTGTGTGCAGACCATCCTATCACCTGCATAGAGCAGAGAGGCAAGATAAGGGCTTACTTCATCTGCCTTGCCGAATTCCCCCCGCAGATATCTTGAGATTATCTCACCGTATGGTTTTTTCTTATATTGGGGAAAGTGTATAAACTTGTGTTTAATCCTATTTCTTTTGAGAAAGGCTTTAAGCAATCTGACTTGAGTGGACTTCCCAACACCATCTGCCCCCTCAAATACAATGAAGATTGCGTTTTTTGGTTTCATCAGGTTGAAACTACGGTTCTTTGACGAGGTCTTCTTTGAGGTTTTTTTGAATCTCCAATATCTTCTTTACTTCCAAAATATCCCTTGACCCCATACCGCATGAAGGGGTCAAAAGACTGTGGTGCAAAAGTGTGTCCCTGTCAATATCTTTACTTAAGACATCAATATTATGTTGCCATCTTGCCAATACATCTTTATAGGATATATCCTTTATTAATTCAGAGGTAGGCACTATCCCCCAAAAGAGATAGCCTCCTCTTTTAATGAACTCCTTGACATCATCTTTATAAAGACTGAATGTATCAAAATACTCATAAGCATCAAAACTCAACATATCAACACCTGTTTTTATTACCAATCCCCAATCAGACCTACCACAGCAATGGATACCTGACATAGCACCTCTATTCCTTACCGCCTCAACACATTCAGAGATTAGTCTTATTATCTCATCCTCATTAACACCTAAATAAGTAGTGCTACCAATGGCTGTAAAGATTGGCTCGTCAATAAAAAAAATAACATTATCGGAGAGACCCTTTAATACATCTATCTGCCACAGTATCTTTGCCTTAAGCGTCATCAAGGCAATCTCCCTAAGTTCCTCGTCAAAGTAAATATACCTACCGTTTTTGTCTTTAAGAGATAGAGTAAAGGTCAGCGGTCCTGCGATCTGCCCTTTTATGTAATCAAATCTCTTACCACTAAACGATTTTATGAGTTGGTGTAACCCCTTGGCATGCCCTTCAGACATGGGTATTGTCATATCCTCACTGTATGACGCATAAAAATCAGAAAGCTGATCCTCATCCCTTTGAGCATATATGGTTTGATGCTCATCATCAAAGATAACATTGGGCATCCCTTCGGCAAACTGGGCAATCATTGACTCCCTATAAGAAACCTTTGGTAATTGTGGCCAAAAGGGTATGTCAAAAGATGATACTACCAACTCGCATGCCTCAACTGCATCAAGATGAGGCAAACTCCCTATACCTGTAGTCAAAAACGGTTTTATTTGCATGGAAAAGATTTACTTTCTCCTTTGTGCCCTTGTTTGTTTGCGTAATTTTTTGTGCTTGTGTTTGCGCATCTTCTTTTTACGCCATTTTACAACGCTTCCCACACCATCACCTCCTTGTCATTGGTCTTGTGATAAATCATGATTGTATCTTTGATCTTGCAGTCTCCATAAATGCCTCTAACTGCAGTTGGATAACCGGGGATTGTGTGCCATCGTAAGGGATACTTATACACGGCACATTGTATGTCCTACTTATTGACTTTAATATTGCAGTTACAATGGTGCCGGGCATGCAGCCAAACGGCATGGCATTGATGATACCACTTGCACCCTTTTGAATTAAGTCTATAGTCTTACCTACACTCAAAACCGTTTCTCCCTCAAATGTGTCTGATACATATTGAGATGCCTTGTTAAGCACCTCTTTTGTGTCTGGCTCTTTGATGGTCTTGAGGAAATCCTCAAATATATGAGCATAACTATGGTGTATCCTGTTTTGGAAAAACCTCGTTAAAAGGATACTCATGATACCAGAAAAGTCCTTTTTTATCAATGCCCGTCTCAGAGATATATGGTTTACATACAATATCCACTCCTCCACAGGTGCAAGCCATACCTCACCTCCAAGGTTTTCTATCTTTCTTACAAGGTCCTCGTTTGAAAAGACATGAGACCTAACATATATCTCTCCAACGATACCAATAAGTGGTCTCTTTTCCTTCTTGATGGGTATATCCCTGAAGGCATCCTTTATCTCCCTTAACAATGAAGGTATATCACCATCTGGTCTAATCAGAGTGTCGTATAACCTCTTGTGGTAATGGTTGTATAATGCTTCAGCATCACCTTTATTTATCTCATATGGTCGTGTTTCAAACAGACACTTAAGTAGTATCTCATTTGAGACTATCCCCTGCCAAGCCTTTTTAGTGAACTCCCTACCAACAATCCCCATCTCTTTATACAGACCTTCGTTCTGAGTTGGTGCAAATACAGGGACATCATCAAGCCCGATATTTCTTAAAATCAACCTTTGTGCCTCGTTGTATTGACCAAACCTGCAAGGACCTGTTCCCGAAGGCATGAAAAATGCTGATTTGCTTGGGTCAAAGTCAGGTGAAAATGCCTTCTTTAGCATGTCTCCTGTAGTTACCATAAAAGGATAGCACTCCTTACCAGATACATATCTTTTGCCTATCTCAATGGATTCTGTGTCAGACATCGGTAAGACCTCTGCATCAATGCCACAGTAATTAAATGCTGCCTTTATTGCCATGGCATGGTCTGTCATGTTTGGAATGTATATCTTGCGTCTTTTGATTTCAACGGGATTTTCTTTTTTATACAAACGAGGGGGCTGTAAAGATGTCTGTTTAAATCGCTTGTTTTTTTGCTGGATGCTGTCTAAAAATGCCTCACACCTTGTAATAGCACCTGCATCTGCACTATGTTCGTCTATTTCAATGTGAAGAAATGACTTGTCAGCCATGTCCTTCCGCAGGTATTTGAGTATGAACGAATCAGGTCCACAAGAGAAGTTACCTATAAAAATGGCATTGAGATTGGGAATGTCTCTGATTATCCTGCCAGCCTTTAGTATCCTTTGTCCAGAACGCCAATACATGTTTGGCCAGTCTTCATCAATCCTTATATCCTCAAGTGGAAGCATGTCCATAGGTATTGTGAGCACATTTAGTTGTGAGAGTTTCTTGGGTATCTCAAGGTTCATCCCGTAGTCAAAACTATTGTATCCTCTTCCAAGGATAACTATTGCATCCTTACCAGCCTTTATCTCATCAAATATCTCTCTGCCCCTACTTGCCCGCCAATCCTCAAACTCCTTTTGAGACAGTAAAGCCTTTTTCATAGCCCTTGACACATCCCCTTTGGTGATACCAAACCTTGAAAGCGACTTGTATATTTGCAAACTTATGAAGTCAATCCCCCTTGAGTAATCAATCACGGGGATAATTGGATTACATCCCTTTAGGGCAAGTCTTACTATGTATGCTATCGTCTGTGTGTAAGGGCAAGCCACAGAACGAGAAAAGTAGGCATCAGTTGGAGGCAAACAGGTTATACTTGGAATGAACAACTCATCAACACCCTGATTAATAAGATGCTGGACATGACCATGAGCAACCTTCACAGGAAAGCATGCCTCTGAAAGGACATTTTCTACACCCAATGTGATGATCTGTTTGTTGGTCTTTGGAGATACAACTACATCAAAGCCTAACTCCCACAACAGCGTTGTCCAAAATGGCAAATAGTCTTGTATGTTGAAGATGTAAGGTAGCCCTATTTTTATGCCGCGATTACCCTTTTGCGTCTGTGAGTATTGTAGATGATTCCTCCACAACATATTCTCTCTTTCAATGAATAGGTCTGTTTCAATATTTGATTTGACCTTTCTTACATCGTATTTTTCACACCTTCCACCGTAAAACAGATATCCATCCTCGCCTATAACCTTGACTCTATTAATCTCACAAACATTCGGGCATCCCTTACATTCAAAGGAATCTATCTCATAAGGTCTGTGGGCAATATCAAAACCCTTAAAGGAACTCACCGTTTTTTTCTCCTGCATGTATTCCTTTGCAATCAATGCCATGCCGATAGCACCTGTCACATCATGGTCAGGTGGCACTGTTATCTCACAGTTGAGATACTTCTCAAATGCTGCAACCACTGCCTTATTAAAGGCAACACCGCCTTGAAAGAATATCCGCTTTCCGATGTGTTTGCCTGCTACAACCCTATTGATGTAGTTTTGCACGATTGAATACGATAGCCCTGCGATTAGGTCCTGTTTGTCAATACCACTTTGGAGGTTTGACATAAGGGAATTTTCCATAAAGACTGTGCACCTTTCACCTAATCTGCAGGGGGTTTTTGATTGGAATGCCTTTTCAGTGAACTCACCCTTTATGTCAATGTCTAATTTTTCAGCCTGCTCCTCAAGGAATGAACCCGTGCCTGCTGCACATGCCTTGTTCATCTCAAAATCTACTATCACACCATCTTTGATGCTGATGTATTTGGAGTCCTGACCACCTATCTCAAAGATGGTATCAATATCAGGGTCAATGGCAATGGCAGCGGTTGCCTGTGCGGTAATCTCGTTTTTTACAATATCAGCACCCACATAGTCTGCTATCATGTATCTACCAGAGCCTGTTGTTCCTACACCCAAGACAACCACATCTCTGCCTAATTCATCCCAAATCTCTCTCAACCCCTGATTTACTGCCTCAATAGGACGACCAGCCGTCATCAGATAACGCTTTGAGATTAGCCTGTTGTCTTTATCAATCACTGCAAGGTTTGTGCTTATTGAACCGATGTCAATACCTAAATATACCTCTTTTGTCTTAATACCATCATTCTTGACCTGTGATGTTGACCTGCCGTTTAGATGTCTCTCAAAAAATCTATCACCTTCGTATATCAGAGGGTCATATACTGAAAAGGTCTTGTTTATACCCTCATTACCCTTAAGCCTTTCCAGATCTTTTTTGCCAATCATACTGATGATATTTGCTTCTCTATCTTTATAAACGGCTCCGATTGCGCCCATAAAGGCATAATCTTCATGCACGATGATATCATTTATATTTAGCACCTCTTTAAATGCCCTCAACATCCCCGCATTTGCTGCAACACCACCTTGAAACGAGATGGGTGGAACGAGGTCAATACCCTTTGCTATGGTTCCTTTGAAGTTTCTTGCAACTGCAAAACAAAGCCCTGCAACTATGTCCTCTACTGGCGTGGCTATCTGCTGGAGGTGTATCATGTCTGACTTTGCAAACACGCTACATCTACCAGCAATCTTTGAGGGTCTTTTTGATCTAACAGCCATCTCGCTAAATTCCTCAATCGTGAGTCTCAGTCTTTCAGCCTGTTGCTCTAAAAAAGAACCCGTGCCAGCCGCACATACAGAGTTGAGAGAAAACTCCTTAATCCCCTCATCACCAAGTATGATGAGTTTTGAGTCCTCACCACCAAGTTCAATTATAGTTTTAACTTGAGGAAGTAACCTTCTAACAGACTGACACTGACAGACTATCTCATTTATGTGATTAATACCCAATTGACCTGCTATTATCTTGCTACCATTACCTGTAAGTGATAGGGATACATCAGGGTATCTTGTCAGTAAATCATCAAGTAATTTCAACGCCTCTTTTATAGGGTGCCCGTAGTGTCTGATGTAGTGTCTCTCGGTAATGTTTATGTTGGCATCAAAGACAACACCCTTTACCGAAACTGAGCCAATATCAAGACCAATATAAAACATACCCTTTTATTACTCTTGCTTGATGATATCGTCTGCCCAGCTTATAGCGGCTGAGACCTTCGGGAAACCAATTGTGCTGGTTAAGAGCAAGATGGCGTGATATATCTCATCTGGTGTGGCACCTGCCTCCATAGCCCTCCTTACATGTGAATGCACAGCGCCTTCAGCCCTTATTGCAACTGCACCTGCAAGTTGTATAAGATGTGATGTTTTTGTATCAATAGGTCCACTTGACCTAACTGCCTTGCCCAAATTTTCTAATGCTGAAAAATATTTTGGAAACCTCTTTTTTAGACTTGTGTGTAATGCAGGAACCTTTGCCATAGAAAACCTCCTTTTTGTTTATCTTAATATTCTAACAGAAAAACAAAAAAATAATTGCCTTTTGGTTGAAATTATGCATTTAACACTTTAAAATATCTGACTAAACCTTTTAAAACAAGAGAGATTTATATGAACAATGATGTCAAGGAAATCGCCAAAAAGGTATTAAATATTGAATCAGAAGCGGTCAAGAGTCTCGCAGACAGGATTGATGATAACTTTGCTCTTGTCATAAAAACCCTTTTAGATTGTAAAGGTAGGGTTGTAGTCACTGGAATGGGCAAGTCTGGTCTTGTTGGTAAAAAGATTGCTGCAACACTTGCATCCACTGGCACACCAGCGTTTTTCCTTCATCCAGCAGAGGCAAGCCATGGTGATTTAGGCATGGTTACCTCAAGGGATATCGTTATTGCACTATCAAATAGTGGAGAGACAAAGGAGATATTGGACTTGATACCTTTTTTAAAGAGGTTTGGTCTTAAACTAATAGCTCTAACTGGAAATCCAAACTCAACACTTGCAACATCGGCCGATATAAATCTAAATGTTTCAGTTAGTCAAGAGGCATGTGATATCAACCTTATCCCTACTGCTTCTACTACTGCGGCAATGGCAATGGGTGATGCTATAGCAGTTGCCTTGCTATCAAAGAGGGGTTTTAAAGAGCAGGACTTTGCATTTTTGCACCCAGGTGGAACCATAGGCAAAAAACTCTTTATCAAGGTTAAAGACTTGATGCACACAGGGGATGATTTACCTATAGTTGCCCCTCATTGTCCAATGTCTCAGGTAGTCATTGAGATTTCATCAAAGAGGTTGGGCATGGCAGTAGTCACTGATGAGACTTGGAAGATTTTGGGGATTATAACAGATGGTGATGTAAGAAGGGGTATTGGTAAATATGGAAAGGACTTCTTTGACATGCAAGTAGGGGAAGTAATGACCAAATCTCCAAAATTGATTGATGAAGAAGACCTTGCTGTCAAGGCATTAAACATAATGGAACAATACTCAATTACCACCCTTTTAGTCCCTGATAAGAATGGTTGTATAAAAGGTGTTATCCACCTTCACGACATCCTAAAGCAAGGTATTGTATAGAATATATCTCTTCTGGGATATTTCTGTTACAAATTATAGGTTACTTTTATATAGACAATCCTTATGTTTGATTATCTTAAGATAAGAACCAAACTTGCTTTGTTACTTGGTATGAGTGCAGCTATCGCCCTGATGATATCATCACTCATAACACTCTACACTACCTACATTGAGCAAAAACGAGATGCCTTAAGCATCTTAAATCAATTAACTGACATTATAAGTGAAAATATGAGGGCTGCCCTTGCCTTTCATGATAGAGATGCTGTGACAAAATTGTTGATGCCACTTAAGGTCAATCCACACATACTTATTGCCATAGTAAAGGACGAAAACGAAGAAGTCGTTGGCAGTTACACATCTCAAAATCTGTCTCAAGATGCTATAAAGTCTTACAACGAGCTACTGTTGAACAAAAAGGTGTCAGACCAAAAAATGCGAAATACAACACCACTTCTTATACAAGAGGCTACTTTTTCATACATGTTTGTAATCAAGCCAATATATCTTGAAGACAGAAGTGTTGGCAGTATCGCTATACTTACCGATAATTCAAAGTTCAGGCAGGCAATGGGCAACCATTTAGTATTTCAAATTATAAGTTCGTTTGTCTCCCTTTTGATAATTGCAATACTATCTATCAGTATTCAGAAGATATTTACAGACCCAATAATGAATCTTTTAGGTATCATGGATAACATCTCAAAAACCAAGGATTACAACATACAGGCTGAAACCCCTCTAAAAGACGAGTTTGGCAATCTTTACCAAGGTTTTAATGAAATGTTATCCGAAATAAAACAGAGGGATGAAAGGCTCAAAAGCCTTGCAATATCAGATTCTCTTACTGGTCTTTTTAACCGAAGATATGCCTATGAGCAATTGGGCAATATGATTATAAAATCGGCAAGGAAAAAAGAACCTATTGGTCTGCTTATGTTGGATATAGATTCCTTTAAAAGTATAAACGACAGATATGGGCATAATGCAGGAGATATGGTTCTGAAGGAGGTATCAAAGATTCTTTTAAACTGTGCAAGGCATTATGATGTTATTGCCCGTATTGGTGGAGAGGAATTTTTGATGATTTGTGA
>JAOAGP010000043.1 GCA_026415695.1 Thermodesulfovibrionales bacterium
GTTCACCTCGTATGGATATGTCAAATCTTCCCCTTTTTTTATACCTACCTTTTTCATCTTTTATAAAGGGCACTCCCCACTTCTCAAATGCCTCTACACATTCATTTAATATCTTTGCATTACTCAAGGCGAGGTCTTCTCTTAATGGTCCTCCTCCACCCTCCGCCCTACTCCATGCTACAAGGCTTTCTGGGGTTTCCCCTTCACCTATATAGGTATTAATTGCATCCATACCAGCGGCAAGGGCACCACTTCTATCAATGTTTGCCTTCTCCATGATTGTTATATCCACATTTGGATCCTTTTGTCTTGCCTCAATTGCTACAAAACAACCTGAATTTCCACCACCAATAATGAGGATATCTGTGTCAATTCTTACCTCTTCAACCTCTGTAATGTCTTTTGGCAACTTTTTGTTCATATAAATAACCTCCTTTGCCGCCTTGTTTTTATGATAGTATCATGGTTAATGGATTAAATATGTTTTCTGGACGACAAGGAATGGGTTGTTTTTAAACATGAGATCTTTAGAAAGAAACAAAGTTTCTGGATTTCAACTTACGCAAGGATGACTCTAATGAATATAAGCAAAAAACATTGACAAATGATGGGGGGTAAAAATGGAGTAAGTTTTAATCTGAATGAAAGATGATTATTTAAACTGTATCAATGACGGACAATAATCTATTGCTATCAACAACTGTAATCCTTCCAGATTCATAAATAAGTAACCCTTTTCTTTTAAAATCATTCATCACCTCAGTAACCGTCGTGCGGGTTGCCCCTATCATATCTGCCATTTCTTGATGGGTAAATTTTTTACTAATCAAGATACCATTTTCTGTTTTTTCACCACATATTTCACTTAACTTGATAATAAGCCTTGCTAATCGGGAAGGCACATCACATATTATGATGTCTTTGATAGTGTCGTGTGCAAGTCTTATTCTTTTCCCTAAAATCCTCATTAGTGCAAAGGATAACGAAGGGTTACGACTTATCAGTTTTTCAAAACTGTTTTTATCAATAGTAAGGGTCTCTGTATCTTCAACCGCTTCAGCAAATACAGTTCTCTGCTCACCACCACAAATCTCAGCAAGACCGAAAAATTCCTTTTGTCCGCAAAACCAATAAATGACCTCTTTCCCACCCAAAGAGATGTCATATATCTTTACTCTGCCTTTAAGAACATAGTAAATCATATTCCCTTCATCACCGGGAGAAAAGATGACCTTGCCTTTTTTAAATGTCTTTTTGATTGACTGTTCAAAAAAGAAATCCTTTTCAGACTGAGGAAGTCCGCTAATGATATCTACTGGATTAAGAAACCACCTTTTTTCCATATTTTGCATTTCTTTAAAAATAAAACCAAAGATGTAAATGTTATTGTATTCCAGACGACATATTAAATGAAAGTTTATGTAGTATTTTTTATGATATTATTTAAAAAAAATTTTTCCTTATTAAGGAGGGATAACATGCAACAAAAATCAAGGTGGATTATTCTTTTAGTTGTCATTTTGATTTCACTCTTATCTTTTACGGTTTTGTCTGTATCAGCTTCTGAATACCCAAATCGTCCTATAAAGTTATTGACAATGGTTGGTCCGGGTGCACAAATTGACCTTTTAACCCGTGATTTTGCAAACAGGTTGAGTCAATTATTAGGACAGCCAGTATTGGTTTCAAACCTTGCAGGTGGTTCTCATGGTAGTGTAATGGCAACTGAACTTGCATCGGCAAAGCCCGATGGATATACATTAGGAGTCAGTGCTGTTGCAGCGTTTACTTATGCACCCTTTATAGTGCCATTAAAATACAAATTTGAGGATTTTGATTACATCTCTTTATTGGCAGTAAATCAAAGTGGAATTATCTGTAAGGCGGATCGTCCATGGAAAAACCTAAAAGATGCCTTTAAATGGGCAAAAGAAAATAACAAGACTCTCGTTCATATGTTTCAGGGTGTAGATGACAAAGACATTATGACAAGGATTGCTGCAAAAGAAGGTGTCAAGATTTCTTTGATGCCAAGTCAGGGTGGCCCATCGATTATCCAAGCAGTGTTAGGTGGTCATGTAGATACAGGTCATGTAGGTGCAATAATGTTTACATACATTGAGGCAAAGAAATTAAAGGCACTTGCTGCCACTACGCCTTATAAACTAACACCTCTTCCTGATGTTCCTACCTTGATTGATTTAGGATGGGACGAAAGGATGGAGATGACCATTGTATTAGTTGCACCAAAGGGATTACCAGAGAATGTAAAGAGTAGGCTTGATAAGGCAATGGATTCATTAGGGAAGAACAAGGAATTCCAAAAATTTATTTCAGATACTCTCAATATGAGGAATGTAGAGTTTGGCAGAAAGGCTGCACAAGAATACATGAAGGCATCCTATACATACTTCAAGGCACATACAGGCAAATAAAATGTTACAAAAAGATGTTATATTGTATGGGGGACTACTTGTTGTCAGTCTTTTATTAGTATTTTGGCTGATACCAGCGTTTTGTCCACCACATCCAGGTTATGGGATGCCTCCTTCTCTTTTACCTACCGTTGTTGTAGCGATTATTATGGTAATATCTGCAGTGAATTTAATACTTACCCTTAAAAATAAAACATTCAAAGAAAAAACACATGAAGAAGGTAAAAAGGTATTCTTTTTAAATCTTCTGAAGTTTGTGATACCATCTTTTTTGCTTATGCCAGCGATGCAATACATAGATTTTATCCCTGCGGGTCTTTTATTTATGTTTGTTATACAATTTTTTGCAGGACAAAGGAATTACATAACAATGACTATAGTTTCAGTCAGTGTAGTTGTTCCAGTATATTTTTTATTGAGATATGTGGTTTCAGTGCCTTTGCCATAACAATTTAATATCTATGAAGGGGTGCTACTAATATGTGGGAAACAATAATTGGTGCGATAGATATAGCGATGACTCCTGTTGGTATTCTCTACATAATACTTGGAGTAAGTATAGGTGTCTTTGTAGGTGCTGTTCCCGGTATCAATGGACCCATGGCTGTAGCACTAACACTCCCCATATCTTACTATATACCAACTGAAGTAGCTGTCGGTTTTCTTGTTGGTATTGGAAAGGGTTCTTTCTTTGGAGGCTCAATACCCGGAGTTTTAATCAACACACCGGGCACACCCGAAAGTGTCCCTACAACTTGGGAAGGCTATCAATTATCAAAACAAGGCAAAGCTGGAAAGGCCATGAAGATGGCCCTGTACGCATCAGTATCTGGTGATGTGGTGGCAACCCTTGTTCTCATATTATGTGCAGCACCCCTTGCATCTGTGGCGATGTATATGGGTCCTTCGGAGATGTTTGCATTGATATGTTTTGCAATGACACTAATCGCTGGTGTAGGAGCAAAGTCTGTATCAAAAGGGATTATCGCAGGGGCACTCGGAATATTTGTAGCCACTATTGGTATAGACCCTGTAACATCAATGCCACGTTTGACATTTGGTATAACCGAATTAGAGAGGGGAATTCCCTTGATACCAGTTGCAATAGGTATGCTCGCATTTTCAGAGATAATCCTTGAACTTGAGAGAAGGTCGAAAACTAAAGAAGAAATAAAGTGCATAATGGTTTCATCATCTAAAGAGAATAATTCCATTACATTTAAGGAATACTGGCAAAATATAAAGGCAATCATTAGGGGATCTGCAATAGGGGTAGGCATTGGTGCGTTGCCGGGAGTAGGTGCCCCTGTTGCTGCATTTTTAGGTTATGACAATGCAAAAAAGGCAAGCAAAAAACCAGAAGAATATGGTAAAGGGTCATTGGAGGGTATCGCCGCTACAGAGTCTGCAAACAGTGCTGTGGCTGCATCGGCACTTATACCACTGTTTGTTTTAGGTGTGCCCGGAAATCTTATTGCAGCACTACTTATAGGTGCATTTATGATGCACGGCATACTACCCGGTCCTTTGATGTTTCAGCAAAATGAACAGATGATATACTCAATCTATTTTTATTTGGTAATAGCAAGTGGGTTACTAATAATCATCGGAAATATTGGTATAAGGGTTTTTGGTAAGTGTGTTCAAGCACCACCAAAGATAATATATCCTATTGTGTTGTTTACCTGTTTGATTGGCTCTTATTTAGCACAGACCTCAACCTTTGATGTTTTTTTAATGGTCTTCTTTGCATTTATTGCATATTTTATGAAGAAATTTGATTTCAATGTTGTTTGTTTCCTCATTGGTTTCATACTCGCACCAATATGGGAAATATCACTTCAACAGGTTATCTCTCTTTCAATGAATAACTACACAATGTTTTTCACCCGTCCCGTAGCAATGATCCTAATGATTTTGACTTTTTGGGTAATTATCAAAACTATAAAACCAAAAATCAAATCTATTTAAAATCCATTTTTTTTCTCACCTGTTGTCCTTAAATCAGCCATAAATTGTTTTTTGATATTTAATTATCCATAAGTATTAAAATCTTTACATTACCAGTGGAATTATATTAAAATTTGTTGATTTTTAATAGGTTATTTTATGGAGAAACTATTTTTTTATAATAAACCATTATTTTTTTAGAAATGACATAGTTTAAAAGATTTGGAATCCTCAAAACATAGCATAGTCAACAGGATATTTTGGCATTGTCTTCTAATACTTGGTGTAGGCTGGCTTCTTTTTGGCTTCTCTTTAATTTATATCCATTATAAAGAAACTGAAGAAAATGAGCATACCAGAATTTTATCTGTATCTATGGTGATTGCTGAAAGTTTATCTGCCCCAGTGTATTTTGGTGAAGAAGAAAGGGCTCAAATGATACTTACCTATTTTGATAAGATACCAGAAATTGCGAGTGCTCATATAACAAGAAACAATGAAAAGTTTGTGACTTTTGACAAGGGAATAATATTAAAAAAGGAAAAGGTTATAAAAATACCAATATTATTTCACGGTAACGAAGAGGGCGTACTGATAGTTCACTATAGCACGCAAAGAATGAAGGACATCTTTGAAAGTCATACAATATCACTTTTAGTGATTGGTTTAGTTTTTTTTATATTTTCATATTTTTTCCTTTCAGGGTCAATTAAAGTAATGATGCAGCCTCTTAATTCACTATCACATCTAATGAAAGAGGTTACAGAAAAGAAAGATTACAATGTTAGGGCAGATGTTAAATCAGATGATGAGATTGGGGAATTGGCAAATTGTTTTAACTTGATGATACAGATGATACAAAAAAGGGACAAGACTATCACTGAATACAATATCAATCTTGAAAGGATTGTACAGGACAGGACACAACAACTGATTAAAGCTACTGAGGCTGCGGAGAGCGCAAATCGTGCAAAGAGCCAGTTCCTCGCCAATATAAGTCATGAGATACGGACTCCTTTGAATTCCATAGTAGGAATTTCAGAAATAGCGATGAATACTACTCAAAACGATAGAGCACTTAAAGAGTATATGCAGATGATACAAGATTCAGCAAATACCTTGTTGTTGTTGCTTAATGATATGTTGGATCTTTCAAAGATAGAATCAGGCAGGTTAGAACTTTACCCTACTGTTTTTAATATCGTTAAACATATAGATGAGATTGTCAATATGTTTAAGATGCAAGCAATGAACAAGGGATTAAATCTATATACAATCATAGATGATAATGTGCCTACGACAATTAAAGGAGATAGCCTTAGACTAAAACAAGTGCTCATGAATCTTTTGAGTAATGCAATAAAATTTACCGACACAGGTTCTGTTGAACTTAAGGTTTCTAAAGAAGACTTTAAAGATACATCTGATGATAGAGTAACACTTCATTTTACTGTTAAGGATACAGGAATTGGGATAGAAGCAGACAAGATAGATAGTGTTTTTGATATATTTACTCAAGAAGCCCCTTCTATTTCAAGGAGATATGGAGGGACGGGGTTAGGTTTAAGTATATCCAAAAGGTTGGTTGAGATGATGGGAGGGAGAATTTGGGTGATAAGTAAAAAAGGACAAGGTAGTGAGTTCCATTTTACAGCCGATTTTGATGTAGTAAAAGAAGTGCATGAAGACAAAACAACTTCAGTATCTCAATTTACAATGCCACAGAAAAAACTAAAAATACTTGTAGTTGAAGATAACCAGATTAACCAAATCGTTACTTCACTGTTGATTAGCCATAGAGGACACGATGTTCAAGTAGTCTCCTCAGCAAAGGAGGCTATTAATGTTTTAAGAGAGGGAATTTTTGATGTGGTGTTGATGGATGTGCAGATGCCTGATATAGATGGGATTGAAGCAACAAGAATGATACGATCAGACAAGTCTTTACCTAATCCAAATATACCTATTATTGCATATACTGCCCATGCTATGCAGGAGGATAAAAAAAGATGCCTTGATGCAGGTATGGACGGATATCTAACAAAACCATTAAACATGAACGATTTTATTTTATGTGTAGAGGCAGTGTGTGGGTAAACCCTTGCATTTAATCAAATGTTATTGTAAAAACCGTCTCTTTTGGTAGGTATCTTGCCTGTCTTTTGGATTAGTCTTTTTAGTGCTTCTTCGCTTATTGACTCTCTTGTCTGTGCCCCTGCTGAATGTGTGATCTTTTCTTCAATGATAGTTCCATCAAGATCGTCTGCACCAAAAAGAAGCGCAGTTTGTGCAATCTTTTCACCAAGCATTATCCAATATGCCTTTATGTGAGGTATGTTTTGTAAGACAATCCTACTTATTGCAATCGTAAGTAAATCGTCCACACCAGAGGTGTGTTTACCACCAACCTCTGTGTTTTTTGGATGATAAGCAAGTGGTATAAATGCCTGAAAACCACCAGTCTTTTCTTGCAACTCTCTTATTTTAACCATGTGCTCAATCCTATCGTCTAAATTCTCAATGTGTCCATAAAGCATAGTTGCATTTGATGGGATACCAAGTAAATGGGCTGTTTCCATTATCTCAAGCCATCTATCACCGCTAATCTTTTCAGGACAGAGTCTTTGCCTTACTTCTGGATTAAATATCTCAGCCCCTCCACCCGGAAGCATACTAAGTCCTGCATCCTTAAGGGACATCAAAACATATCTGATATCCTTGTTTGACACCCTTGATATGTAATCTATCTCAACTGCAGAGTATGCCTTTATCGCCACATCTGGAAAAGACTGCCTTACAGACCTGACTATGTCTAAATATTCCCTTAATCCCCAATCAGGATGTAGCCCTCCGACGATGTGAACCTCTTTAAAGTCAACCTCTGTGGATCTGAGTTTTTGTAAAATCTCATCAATAGTGAGTTCAAATGCATCCGCATCACCTTTTGAACGACTATAAGCACAAAACTTGCACCTGTTTACGCAGATGTTTGTTGGGTTTATGTGTCTGTTAATCACATAAAAGGCTCGTTTGTTGTGTAGTCTGTTTGATATCTCATCGGCAACCTTGCCTACAGTATGTAAAAGGGAGGGTTTATAAAGAGATATTGCTTGCTGTCTTGTAATGGGTTTGCTATTAACTGCTTTTGTTAGAATATCTTCTATTTGAGGGATTGAGTGGTTAAACATCCTTATCTACTACCCACTGCCCACCTAATACCTTGTAAAGATTTATTATTGACTTTATATAAGAAGCCTTTGTATTTGTGTAGGAGATTTCAGCATTAAAAAGACTCCTCTCCGCATCTAAAACCTCTAAATAGCTTGTATATCCGTTTTCATATCTCAATCGTGCTATTTGGGAATAATCCTTAAGGGTCTGTATTTGTTTAAATAATATATCCACTTTCTCTGATACCTTTTTATGTTCAATAAGTGCGTCTTCAACCTCTCTAAATGCCCTTTGGATGACCTGTTGGTACTTTAACAATGCCTGTTTTCTTAATGCCTCTGCTGTTTCAAGGTTTGCTGTAAGGATACCACCCTTGAAGATTGGTAGATTAACATTACCTGTCCATTGCCATGTCTTTGTTTTATCGTTAAATAGGTTAGATAGGTCCTGACTTGCCCATCCAAAGGCACCAGTTAAAGAAATAGATGGGAAAAACGCTGCCCTTGCTACACCAATCTGCGCATCTGATGAGATTAAGTCTTTTTCAGCCTGTCTGATATCAGGTCTGTTTAGCAATAATTCTGATGGCATAGACGATGGAATCTTTGGAGTGCCTAAACCCATGAGTGTATTTTTTCTCATTATTAGATGCGGATTTTTACCAATGAGGATACTCAAGGCATTTTCTTGTTGGACTATTTGCTTTTCAATGTCAGATACGGAGGCAAGTGCTGATTCGTATTCGGATTCGGCTTGGTTTAGCTCTAATTGTGAGATTACACCTGATTCGTATCTCAATTTGAATATCTCGTAGTAGTCTTTTCTTGTTTTAACAGTCTCTTTGGTTATTTTTAGTTGCTCATCAAGGTTTAATAGATTTACATACGCCTCAATGATGGAACTGATGATGGTGAGTTTTAGGGCGTTTCTGCCTTCTTCTGCAGATAGTATCTGAGCCTTTGCAGACTCCTCAGCACTCCTAATCCTTCCCCACAGGTCAATCTCCCAACCAACATTTAGGTTTAGGGCAAGTTCATTGCTTGTAATGGGTTGGTTTAAAACAGTAGTCCTTCCCCTACCACCAACAGCATTAGCGTTTATTTGGGGGAATAATTCGCCTCTCTTTGCACCGTATCTTGCCATGTATTCCTCAACCCTTGCAGATGCAATGAGGATATCAAGATTGTGTTTTAATCCAGTTTGGACTAGTTCATTTAGTGTATCGTCTTTAAATTCATGCCACCAATTGTCTTTTTTGATGTCTTCTTTTGTAAGAACTGCAACACGCCAATTATCTGGTATTTTAACCTCTGGCCTTGTATATTGAGGCATCTGACTACAGGATGTGAGTATGATGATAGAAAGGATTATGAGGGCTCTCAATAGATATCTTTGCGTTTTCATGGATGTTCAGTATTCTTTTTTCCAGATATCTTTTCTTTGATGTTTTCAATTATCCAGAAAAACAGGGGGACAAAGAAGATAGCAAGCGTTGTTGCTGCCAACATGCCTCCAATAATACCAGTGCCGATAGAATGTCTTGCATTAGCACCCGCACCAGTTGCTATAGCAAGTGGTATTGCACCAAAGATAAATGCAAGGGAGGTCATAATAATTGGTCTTAAACGAAGTCTTGCTGCCTCAAGTGCTGCTTCAGTGATAGACAACCCTTCTTTTAGTTTCATAACGGCAAATTCAACTATCAGTATGGCATTTTTTGCTGAAAGCCCTATTAGGGTTACGAGCCCAATCTGGAAATAGACATCGTTTTCAAGTCCTCGTAGTGCAACTGCCAATAACGCACCAAATATACCAAAAGGCACAGCAGTTATAACCGACATGGGTAATCCCCATGCCTCATACTGTGCAGCAAGGATGAGGAATACCATAATGAGACCAAATGCAAATACAATGATTGATGTGCCACCGGATTTTTTTTCCTCATAAGCCAAACCTGACCATGTGAATGTATAGCCATCAGGCAATACCTTTGATGCTACCTCCTCCATTGCCTGAATTGCCTGTCCTGAACTATATCCATGAGCGGCTTGTCCTGTAATCTTTGCGGCTGGGAAGGTATTAAAGCGTGGAACCATCTCAGAACCGATAACAAAATATGATTTTGTGACCGCTGAAAGTGGAACCATATGCCCGTTTTTTTGCCTTACATATATCTTTTCAATATCCTTTGGGGTGAGCCTATAGTCTGCCTCTGCCTGTAGTATCACTTGCCAAACTCTACTATTGCTAATGTATTGGCTAACATATGCGGAACCAAATAGTGTTTGCATGGCATCATATATCTCTTGGACAGGCACACCAAGCGTTTCTGCCTTTTGTCTGTCAACATCTACCCTTAATTGTCTTGATGATGCGTTTAAAGTGGTGGTTAGCCCTGTTAGCTCCTTCTTTTCTGATGCCTTTTTTATAAACTCACGCATAATCCCTTGTAGTTTCTGCATATTTCCTTGTCCTCTGTCCTGTATCCAAAACTCAAACCCTCCTTGGCTACTCAATCCCGGTATTGCAGGAGGTATAAGAATAAAGGTTATCGCATCCTTGATCTTTTTCAATTCAAGGTTTATATGTTGGATAACAGAAAAGGCTGATAGTTCATTTGACTTTCTCTCGTTAAAATCCTTAAGCGTGATGAAGAAACTTGCGGCTGTTGTCTTTATCTGATTGTCAAGCATGCTGTATCCGGATACCGTAGTGTATTTGTCAACAGCAGGATGCGAACCGAATATCTTACCAGCCTTTTTAGATACTGAATCTGTCCTGTCAATGCTTGCAGAGTCAGGCAACAGAGCGATGCCAAAGAGATACCCTTGGTCTTCTTGTGGGACAAAACTTGTAGGCACCTTTTTAAAGAGTGCCAATACAAGCACAATCATCACTGCAAAAAGACTTAGCGCAATGACAAATCTTTTGATTACAAGTTTCACGCCAGCCGTGTAATGATGGGTTATCTTTTCAAATGCGTCATTAAACCATCTAAAAAATCCCTTTGGCTCTTTGTGTTGCGGTTTTAGTATCAAGGCAGACATTGCAGGGGTAAGGGTAAGGGCTACAAATCCTGATATGCAGACTGATATGACAATGGTTATGGCAAACTGCTTGTATAGCAGACCAGTTGTCCCGCTGACAAAGGCAACAGGTATAAACACTGCTGAAAGCACAAGCACTATGGCAATGACAGGGCTTGTAACCTCTTCCATTGCCTTAAATGCAGCGTCTTTTGGAGATAACTTTAGTTGGCGCATGTTTCTTTCAACATTTTCAACCACTACTATTGCGTCGTCAACCACTATACCGATGGCAAGGACTAATCCAAACAAGGTAAGTAGATTGATTGAAAACCCTGCTAAATACATTCCTGCAAAGGCACCTGTTATAGATACCAATACTGCAATGGTGGGTATCAATGTTGCCCTAAGGCTTTGTAAAAATAAAAACACAACGAGTATCACAAGGCAGATTGCCTCAAATAGAGTAATTATCACCTCTTTGATTGATTCTCTAACAAATGTGGTAGTATCAAGGGCAATGACATAGTCAAGACCTTCTGGAAACTGTTTTTTCAACTGTGGCATCGTCTTCATTATTTCATCAGCAACATCTAATGCATTTGAACCGGTTTGCTGATAAATAGCGATGTATGTTGCAGGCTTGCCATTTATATCTGACCTGATTAGATAATCTTTTCTACCTATCTCAACTCTGGCAATATCTTGAAGGTCAACGATTGCAGAGGTTTTAGGGTCAGTTTTAAGTATGATCTGCTCAAAGTCCTTTGGTTCACTAAATCGTCCTTGTGTAACAACAGGAATGGTCATCTCAACAGGTTTATTTGTAGGGGGTTGTCCAAGTCTGCCAACACCAAACTGTTGGTTTTGTGAGGCAATAGCCTTATGGACATCACTTGGTGTGATACCAAGGCTTGCCATCCTATCAGGATTTAGCCAAATCCTCATAGCCTGGTCTGGTGAGCCAAGTATTGAGGCTTGGTTTGCACCATTAATCCTTTTAATAGCATCAAGGATGTATAGATTGGCATAGTTATCTATGTATTGTTTGTCATACCGCCCTTCAGGGGAATAGATGGCAATGAGCATCAAGAAAGAACCAGAACGTTTTACCACTGAAACGCCAGTCTTCTGCACAGCATCAGGTAAAAAAGGTAGGGCGAGGTTTACCCTGTTTTGAACCTGCACCTGTGCAATGTCAGGATTTGTGCCAATCTCAAAAGAAATAGTCAAAGTGTAATCACCACTTGATGAACTTGATGACTCCATGTAAATCATGTTGTCCACACCGTTTATCTGTGTTTCAATAGGTGCTGCTACAGACTGTGCAACTGTTTCTGCATCGGCGCCAGGATATGATGCATATACTGTGATTTTAGGTGGTGTAATGTCTGGATATTGGCTAATTGGGAGTTTTGTCATTGCTGCAATACCAGCAATCACAATCACTATTGACAACACAGAGGCAAAGACAGGTCTTTTGATACTGAAGTGAGAAATCATTTATTGGTTTTTGCAGGCTGTGGGTCTTGTTGTTGCTGAAAAGGAATTGCTTTTACAGGTATTCCCGGTGATAACTTAATTACACCATCAACTACCACCTTATCACCGCCTCTTAAACCTTCTTTAATCAACCATTTATCGCCTATTAGTTCACCAGTTCTTACAGGACGCACCTGTGCCTTTGATTGACCATCTACCACAAATACGATGTTGCCTTGTGCTGTTTGAAGCACTGCCCGTTGAGGCACTATTATTGAGTTTGGCTTATAAACACCGAGTATCTTTACCCTTACAAACTGCCCTGGTCTCAAATCCCCTTTTGGATTCTTGACCTCTGCTCTAACCATGAATGTGCCTGTTTCTGTGTTGTATGATGGTTCTGCAAAATTGACATTACCTTTGTATGGGAATATCTTGCCATCGGCTAATTTTATCTCTACAAATACTTTATCTCGTTTTGGGAAGACAATTGATCCACTCTTGATGTCGTCATTTAGACGAAGCATGTCGTATTCAGAAACGCTGAAGTTGATGTATATAGGGTCAAGTTGAGATACAGTTGTGAGTAAATTATCTGTGGCAGAGATGTAACTTCCCTCTTGCTTACGGGCTTTGCTTGAAATACCTGTAACAGGTGATGTGATTGTTGTGTAGCTTAGATTTAGTTCTGCCTGCTTGAGTTTGCCCTGTGCTGTAATGACAGCTGCCTTTGCAGATTGTTCATTTGCTATAGCGTCATCTAAGTCCTTTTTACTCATAGCGTTTTTTTCAGCAAGTGGTTTTATGCGATTAAGTGTAGCCTGAGCATTTATTAGTCTTGCCTCTTGTTGAGAGAGTTCACCTTTTGCCTGCTGGAGTGTTGCCTCAAAAGGTTTCTTGTCCATTAGAAACATCACATCACCTTCTTTGACAAGATCTCCCTCGTTATAGACCCTCTTTTCAAGAAAGCCGTCAACCCTTGATCTAATCTCTACAAGCCTTGAGCTCTCTGTCTGGGCAATAAATTCATATTCAATAGGAATGGACGATGGGGCTACCTCAATGGTAGTAACCTCAATGGCTTCACCACTTTTATGCCCTGTTGCGTTTTCTTTGCTACAAGAGTTAAATATTAGCAAGAAAAAGCAAAGGGCTATGACAAGTTGATTTTTGAATGTTGGTATCTTAAAATTCATCTAAATTTATCTAAAAAGTGTAGTTATTAAACACTTATATTGAAGATAAAGTCAAGGATTATTGTTGTTTAAAAATGCTTCAAAAAAGAAATTTAGAGTTTTTTTGTTTTTAGATATTTTGTCAGATTAAGTAAAGATTGATGCTAACAAATTAAGATTTGACTGAAAAATAGATAATTCAGATCCTAACATTCTTGTCTTTTTTGGTGTAATCTTTTATGATGTATCTGGAGTTAGTTGCAATAATAATATAAAAACCATTTCAAACAGAAAGGTTTTGAGGAGATATGGAAATAGTATTTTTAGTTGCAGGATTAGCATTGGGTGGGCTAATTAGTTGGTTTATTACAAACTCAAGATTACAAATGAAGTATTCTTCCAACTTGGCAGAGATGCAGTCTATGAATTTAAGCAAAATCACAGAACTTGAAGGAAGGGCAAAAAGTGCAGAGGCACTTATCGGTGAACTCAGACAGCAGATTTATCAGAGGGAAACTGATATTAATCTGATAAGAAATGAGCTTGATAAAGAAAGACAACAAAGGATAGAGATTGCGACAAGACTTGAAGATGCTCAGAGGAGTCTTGAAGAACAGAAGGCATTGATAGAGGTGATGAAAACAGAGTTAACAGATACATTTAAGGCTCATGCATTTGCGGCATTAAAAAGTAGTAATGAGGACTTCTTAAGGCTTGCATCTGAACATTTAGGGAAGATACTTGCAGAAACAAAAGGCAAACTTGGAGAGCATAAAGAATCTCTGGAAGGAACCATAAAGCCACTTCAGGAGATGCTTAAAAGATATGAAGAACAAATACAGCAGATAGAAAAACATAGGCATGAAACATTCGGCAGTCTAATTCAGCAAATCCGATCACTTTCATCTATGCAGGAGCAGTTGCAGAAGGAGACGGGTAATCTTGTGACTGTTCTTAGAAGACCAAAGGTGAGCGGGTTATGGGGAGAGATAGGGTTGAGAAGGGTTGTTGAGCTTGCAGGTATGACGGCATACTGTGATTTTTATGAGCAGGAATCTATTACCACAGAAACTGGAAGGCTCCGTCCTGATATGATTGTTCGTCTTCCTAACGGCAGAGAGATTATTGTTGATGCAAAAGCACCTGTTGATGCATATCTTAGTGCTGTTTCTGCAACCTCTGAAGAAGAAAGGAAAAAAGCAATGTCAAATTATATTTCTCAGATCAGAAACCATATGACAAATCTCGGCTCAAAAACTTACTGGGAACAATTTGAACAGTCTCCCGAGATTGTTGTGATGTATCTTCCGGGTGAATCTTTTTTTAGTGCCGCACTTGAGCATGACAATAAGTTGATAGAAGATGGCAGTGCTAAAAAGGTGATACTTTCGACACCAACAACTTTTATAGCTCTTCTTAAGGCTATTGCCTATGGCTGGCAACAGGAGCAGGTTGCAAGGAGCGCAAAACATATAAATAATTTAGGGAAAGATTTGTATGAGAGATTCTCTATTGTGCTTGAACATTTTACAGATATAGGATCTGCCATCAGAAAGGCTGTAGAGGCATACAACAAAGGGGTGAATTCTATGGAATCTCGGCTTATACCTTCAATAAGGAAGTTTAAAGAATTAGGTGTATCAAGCTCAAAAGAAATACCAGTTCCTCAAGAGATAAGCCATCAAACTAAGAATATTGAACATCTTGCACTGGATTTTGATAGTGATAAATGACAGATGAATATTTATGTCTGATAGAAGCTCCAGAAAAAAGATATCTGGCTGTTTGTTAGATTCTTGAAGATCTCGGAACGCTCTAACATATTGTTTTTGTGGTCAATATATTTGTCAGTGCCGAACTGTTAAAATCATCTTAATAATTTTTCGAAAAATGTTAGTGAAGAAGATATCTTGGATGTGTTTTTCTGTTGTTGATAAGTTAGAATCATAACCTGTCTTTTGACAATCTTTTTTTATTTTATATAAACTTACTCTATGATTAATCAAATTGAGATATACGAAGAGTTGCAGACAAAGTTCGATACACAGACAGCTCAAACACTAACAAGGATATTGACTAAAATCTACGAAGACATGAAAACAACTGTCACGAGGCAAGAGTTTGGAGAACTTCAGATAGTTGTAAAAGAACTGGCTGAGGCACAGAAGAGGACAGAGCAGAGGGTAGAAGAACTGGCTGAGGCACAGAAGAGGACAGAGCAGAGGGTAGAAGAACTAGCTGAGGCACAGAAGAGGACAGAGCCTGTCTCTTATACACATCT
>JAOAGP010000047.1 GCA_026415695.1 Thermodesulfovibrionales bacterium
TAGATTGCCTACGTGTTACTCACCCGTTCGCCACTAACATACAGCATCCAGTCTCCCTTCAACTGTACGCCCGTCCGACTTGCATGTGTTAGGCACGCCGCCAGCGTTCGTTCTGAGCCAGGATCAAACTCTCATTTGAATTTAAAAAACTATAAGTCTTAATCGTAGGCCCAAGTATATAATACGCATAATTTCAAAGAACGAAACGAACTCATATTATATCTTTAAAAATAATAATTTGTCAAGCCCTTGCAAATAATAAACAAATACAATAACATTTAACTCAAATAAAAAATGGTTTTGATAACAAATTTATCGGAAAATTAACAGAAAACTAAAATGTATTACCTTCCTTAAACTTAAACATGTTTTATATAATCTACTTACTTATACTTATTATCTTTTAAATACCCCAAAGAGTTTATCTAATGCACCTTTTTCAAGTTTTGAAACCTGCTCCAACTCTCCAGCATCTAACCATACCCCTTCGCATTCTGTACATTTATCAATCTTTATGTTTTTATAATCTATCTCAACTAAATTCATACCGCATTTTGGGCACTTCATGTAATGCAATTCTTTGAGTTTTTGTTTTTCTGTTTCAAGCATCTTCTTTTGTTTTTCTTCTTCTAACTTCTTTAGTCTTTCAAACTCCTTTCTCGCCATATATTCTTCTTCTAATTCACTTGGTTTCATTCCTCTATCCTCCTTTAATTTATAGTTTTAATTTAAATGAAATAACTATTGTGTTGTCAAGATTATCAGTGTGTGTTTAAAACAATACCAGCATAAATCATATAAAAAATACAACCCATTAATAATGTTATTGGTGATAGCCTTTTTGTTATGCAGATATTCAACAACACCATCACAGCAGAAATAATAGCCAAAACAGCTGACAACAAAGCAATACCGTCTATTTTCCATGAAGTAAAGATAAGCCCTAAACTAACTGGGAAGGTAGTCTGAAAGACCATAGCTCCAGTTATGTTGCCTAATGCAAGAGTATCCCTGCCTTTGAAAGTCCAAGTGACACTATTAAATTTTTCAGGTAATTCTGTAGCAACAGGGGCAATAAGTAGAGCAAACAGAAGAGGATCTAATCCCCATTGTTGAGACAACTTAGAAATTGAGGATACAAAAATATGGGCACCAGCAATCATAATTACTAATCCTAAAGCAACTTGGGTTAGTATTGGAAATATTCCTATGGAGATATCCTCTTGACAATAATCTTGTTTGTTAAGGCGTCTTCTGATTATATTGAATACTCTATTTAGATATAGTTCTTCTGAATGCAATATCCCTTCGCTTTCTCCCCTAAATGTCTTAAACGCATAGATGAGATATCCAATAATCAAAAAGACTGCAATTACAAACCCACTGCTACTGATTATCATGGGGATAAATATTGCAGTTGAATACATAATCAAAAAGAAGATTATGTCCCTTTTCATAGATGATATCTCTACTTCTACTATGAATGGTCTTCTTTTTTTTAAATAACTTATTAATACGGTCAATCCTACAAGAAAAAAGGCAAGTGTAGATAGCATAAACGGTGCTCCAAGTATTGCTCCTACCCCTATTTGATGTGCATCTTTACCTTGATGAAACATTATTGCTACAAAAGGAAGTATTGTCTCAGGCAATGCAGTTCCAACTGCAGCAAATATGCTTCCTACAACTGCTTGTGATAAACTTAAGTGTCTTCCCAGACATTCTACGCCATTGGTAAATACTTCAGCACTGAAAAGTATTATTAGAAGGCTAAATAAAAGTAGGACTACCTCTATCATATAATCTCTATGTTATCACCACAACAGGACAAGGGGAGGTCTTTAGTATTGACTCTGTTAGACTACCTATCCTAAACCCCTCTGTTTGACTGACCCCTTTTGCTCCCATAAATATCATGTCAACATCCATCTCTCTTGCTACTTCATTTATTATCTTATAAGGGAGTCCAATCTTACATATAAATTGTAAAGAAAATCCTTGTGAAGAAAACTGCCTCAAACCCTGTAATCTTTCCTTTGTTAGATTCTCACAATATTCAATCCTTCTGTTTGGATCATCAGATGGGATATTTCTAAACATCTCGTCAACCTTTAAACTTGAAATCACATTTAAGATTGTAATATTTACACTGTCTTTAATATTACTCAATAGCATCTTCATACCATCAAATGCCCTTATTGAGTTTTCAGAAAAGTCTATAAGACACATAACATTCTTTATGTGTATTTCATCAAAACTATTTATTGCAGAAGCCTTTTGCCCCCTGCATACAAGCATTGGGATGTTGATAGAGCGAACCAAGTTTTCAGAACTACTCATCCTTAAGATATGAGATTTATAACCTAAAACGAGGAAGTCTATCTTTAGACTACATATAGCCTTTTTGAATGTCTCAACAAGTCTGCCAGAGGCAACTGTATAAGATGCATCTATTCCATACTTCTTTATATCCAAACTTATCTTCTCAAGGATTTTTGAGTATCTCATCCTTTCTTCTTCTAAATAAGGTGTTAAATACGAAGGAGGGGTCAGCGAATAGTCTTGCACGGTGAGCAACTCAATGTTTGCACCTTCACCAAGATTTTTTGCTAACCAAATAGAATATGAGACTAACGAGTTGTATCTTTCATTTAGACTAAGTGCTAATAATATCCTTGACATAAAAAACGAAGGGGGTTTTTTTTACCCCCTTAATAATCCTAAATATTTAGAAAAAAATGTTATTTAACTGCGTCTTTGAGGGATTTCCCTGCGGTAAATTTAGGAACCTTTGCAGCAGGTATCTTTATTTCTTCGCCTGTGCGAGGGTTACGACCCTTACGAGCCTTTCTCTTTGAAACAAAAAAAGTGCCAAAGCCAACCAATGTAACCTTTTGACCCTTTTTCAAAGCCCCTTTGATAGAGTCAATAGTTGCGTCAATTGCCTTTGCAGAATCAGCCTTTTTTAATCCGGTTGCAGATGCTACCTTGTCAACCAACTCGGTTTTGTTCATACCCCATTCCTCCTTTCATTTTTTGATTTATAAAGAACATTCATGTAAAATTAGCATAGAAAAATAACATGAATGGTTTGATTTGTCAAGTATTATCTTTAAAAAAGGGGCTTTGTTTTTAGATTTAATATAGGTTATAATTTCAGTATCATTTTTTCTAAAAGGAGAGAGAAAGTTATGCAGGTTATTCTAAAGGAAGATGTCAAGAATCTTGGTAAGGCGGGTGAGGTAGTAACCGTAAAAGATGGTTACGGAAGGAATTTTCTTTTACCGAGAGGATTAGCCATAGATGCAACCTTAAAAAACATCCGTCAGCTTGAGCATCAAAAAAGGATGATACTTCAGAGGGCTAAAAAGTTAGCAAATGATGCACAGTCCCTTGCTGATAGATTATCATCCGTTTCAGTAACAATATTTGCAAAGGCTGGTGAGGAGGACAGGCTTTTTGGTTCCGTAACATCTGCCGATATCAGTGAGTCATTGAAACAACATGGTTTTGAGATTGACAAAAAGAAGATAATCCTTGAAGAGCCAATAAAGAGATTAGGTGAGCATACTGTAAAGGTAAAACTACACCCTGAAATCTCTGTTGAATTAAAGGTAGTTGTAAACAAAGAACAGTAACCGACAAAATCCCGTTTTACTCCCAAATACAGTCAAGAGGGAATCTTATATGGTAGGTTTTTGCAGATGATAGAGTCTAAAACAATAGACAGTAATGCAATAAATCTACCACCACAAAACATAGAGGCGGAGCAGTTTGTCTTAGGGGCAGTGTTTCTTGACAACGACGCCCTTTTAAAGGCAAATGAGATAATAAAAGTTGATGATTTCTACAGGGACTCTCATAAGCGTATCTACAGGGCTATGTTGTCGTTATCTACAAGGGGAGAACCTATTGACATCATCACTCTAACAGAGGAATTAAGAAAGAATAATGATCTTGATGATGTAGGTGGTCTTGCATATCTCACACACCTTGCAGCAATCATCCCCACATCTGCAAATGTAAGGCATCATGCAAAGATAGTAAGGGAAAGGGCTATATTAAGGTCTATCATTCAAACAGCCCATCTCATCAGCGAAAAGGCATACAACGCCACTTCTGATGCCGATGAGATATTGGATTACGCAGAGCATATGATTTTTGAGATTGGGGACAAAAGAACCAACAACTCATTTGCAAACCTAAAAGACATCGTCAAGGATACCCTTAAGACAATAGAAACCCTTATCAACAAAAGGTCTAATGTGACGGGTATACCAACTGGATTTAAAGACCTTGACGATATTACAGCAGGATTCCAACCCGGTGACTTGATAATCATTGGGGGTCGCCCATCTATGGGCAAGACTGCATTTGCTCTCAATATTGCCCAACACTGCGCTATACACACAAGACTCCCTTCAGCCGTCTTTAGTCTTGAGATGTCAAAAGAGCAATTAGCGATGAGGATGTTATGCTCAGAGGCATCGGTTGATTATTCAAAGTTAAGAAAGGGATTTTTAAACCAGAAGGAACTCAAGAGCATAATAAGGGCAGCAAGTACAATCTCTGAATCACCAATATTTATTGATGATACCCCAGCCATTTCAGTTATGGAGATTAGGGCAAAGGCAAGGAGATTGAAGACAGAACAAAAAGGGCTTGGGTTGATAGTGATAGATTATCTTCAACTGATGAGAGGAAGAACAGATGCCGAAAGAAGAGAACAAGAGATATCCGAGATATCTCGCTCATTAAAGGCATTGGCTAAAGAGTTACATGTTCCGGTGGTTGCATTAAGCCAGTTAAACAGAAGGGTAGAATATACACAAGAAAAGAGACCTAATTTAGGAGACCTGAGGGAATCAGGTGCTATTGAGCAGGATGCCGATGTCATAATCTTTTTATACAGAGACGAGGTTTACAATAAAAAAACGCAGGACAAGGGGGTAGCAGAGATAATCATTGCAAAACAAAGAAACGGACCAACAAAAACGATAAAGTTGACATTCCTGCACGAATTCACAAAGTTTGTTGACCTCACCACAGAGCAATATGAGGGAGAGGAGGAGTTTTACTAATAAGATGGAATCAAGGGTATTAAGAAGACCGTTTGTAGCAGGGCAATTTTATGAGAGCAATCCTACTTTGCTTAAAAAACAGATACAGAGATATGTTACTGATGAAAAAGACAAGACCGATGTCAAGGCTATCGTTTCTCCCCATGCAGGTTATATCTTTTCAGGATCTGTTGCTGGTGCTGTATATTCAAGGATTAATTTTCCTGATACCTTCATAATATTAAGTCCAAACCACACCGGATTAGGTGCAATGGTATCCGTATTTTCCGAAGGGATATGGGACATCCCATTACACAACTTTGAGATTGACGAGGATTTAGCCAAAAGTATTTTAAAAAAAAATGCCATCTGCAAATCAGACTTCAACGCACACCTATACGAGCACTCAATTGAGGTGCAACTGCCTTTTATAGCCTACTTCAGCAAGTCAGTAAGGATTGTGCCTATTACGATTATGAAGCTGCCTCTTAAAGAATGTATTGCTTTAGGTAAAGACATAGCAAATGCCATCAAGGAATCTGGTAAGAAGGTGGTAGTAGTAGCAAGTTCTGACATGAGCCATTATGTAACCGATGAGGTAGCAAGGAATTTAGATAATTTGGCAATACAAGAGATTTTAAACCTAAACGAAAAAGGTCTTTACGATGTTGTATCAAATAAAAACATATCAATGTGCGGTGTAATACCAGTAACTACCACTATAGCCTGTGCAAAGGAATTAGGTGCTAATCAAACCACCCTCGTAAAATACGCAACCTCTGCTGAGGTTAGCGGTGATTACCGACATGTCGTTGGTTATGCAGGTATTATGATGTATTAAAATGACCGTATTTGGTAAAAAGATTACAGGGGCAATACTTGCAGGTGGACAAAATACGCGATTTCCAAAGACGAAAGGGTTTATTAAGATAGATGGTGTTAGTATAATTGATAAAAACCTTTCACTCCTACATTCCCTATTTGACGAGGTCTTAATCAGTGCAAACAACACCAATTTGTACAAGACATTTGAAGTCCCTATCATACCTGATGCGTTACCTTCTAGAGGACCATTGACCGGAATTTACTCATGCCTAAGGATTTGTAAGTCAGATACACTGTTTGTAATAGCGTGTGATATGCCGTTAATAGACAGGGAAATAGTCATCAAACTTTGTGATTGTTATCTATCTGACAAGCCTGTAGGTGCACTTGTTCCAGTGTTTTTAGGTAAGATACATCCTCTTATCGGCATTTATTCTAAAGAAATTTTAAATCGTTTAGAAAGGGCGATTCTTGAAAACAAGGTTATGCTGATAAAATTCTTGCAAGAAATAGGTGCAAAATATCTTGATTTTAGTAGTATAATAAGAGATAAAAATTTTTTTAATCCCTTTGCAAATATTAATACACCTCAAGACCTTGAAGAACTCAAAAATTCAGGTTTTTCGGTGTCATAACAATAAAGGAGGCATGCTATGTTTGGATTAGGGACAACGGAATTGATGCTCATCTTGATTATAGTCATTGTCCTATTTGGTGCAAGGAGACTACCAGAACTTGCTACAGGGATAGGTAAGGCTATAAAGAACTTTAAAAAGGCTACAAACGAGCCTGATGAGATTGATGTAACCCCAAAGAAGACAACAGAGGTGGAAAACAAGGAAAAGGCACAACAGGCTCCTAAAGCATAATGCAGCGGGGACTTGTTGCAGAGATTGATATTGGTGCTCTCCTTCACAACCTATCAGTTGTAAGACAGATTGCCAACACATCAGACATCATAGCAGTTGTAAAGGCAGATGCATACGGGCATGGGGCGGTTGAGATATCCCATGCGCTTGTAAATCAGGATGTCAATACCCTTGCGGTAGCCTTTACATCAGAGGCAGTCCAACTAAGACAATCAGGTATCAATGCAAAAATACTTTCTCTGTTTGACCATGATGTCAGTGATGTCTTTAAATACAACATCACCCCTGTAGTTAGCACAATAACTCAGGCTATCTCATTAGATAAAGAGGCATCAAAAAGGGATGTTGTAATCCCTGTGCATCTAAAGATAGATACAGGGATGGGAAGGACAGGATTGTGTTATGAGCAGATTGATGACATTAAAGAGGTCTTCTACCTTAAAAATCTTATAGTTGAAGGGATAATGAGCCATTTTGCAGATGCAGACGCATCTGATAAGTCCTATGCATTGCAGCAGATAAAAAGACTAAAGCAAGTAAATGATACTCTTTTAAACAATGGTATCACCATCCGATATTGGCACATTGCAAACAGTGCAGCGATACTAACAATAAAGGACTCCATTCTTAATGCAGTAAGACCCGGTATAATGCTTTACGGTTACTGCACAATAAATCACAACTACCAACTCAAGCCTGTAATGTCTATCAAAACACATATACTTCAAATAAGACATGTTAAAAACAATAGCCCAATAAGCTACAATAGAACATACTATACAAAAAGGGACTCTCTGATAGCGGTCATACCAGCGGGTTATGCAGATTGTATAAACAGACGATTTTCAAACAACATGGAGGTTTTGGTTAGAGGGAAGAGGGCACCTGTAGTAGGTGTTGTTTGTATGGATCTGACGATGATTGATGTTACAGACATACCCTCAGTAAAAGAAGGAGACGAGGTTGTAATCTTAGGAGAACAAGGCAACGACAAAATAGATGCAAATGAGTTGAGCAAGAGAATTGATACTATCCCTTATGAGATACTGACAGCCTTTGGAATGAGGGCAAGGAGGATATACAAAAAGTCTTCCTTTTGTGCATAAATCACACCTACCTCCACCTCTCTATAGCCTCCTCAATAGTCAATTCCCCATCAATGATCTGTTGTATTATTGGCTTAATCGCACCCTCATCAGGATTGTTCTTCTTGATGTTCAAGATACTATCAATACAATCAAAAAAGGCATCTACTATAAGGGGGTCAAACATCTTTTCCCTCTGCTCCTTAATAAAATCAAGTGCCTTTTCATGGCTCCATGCCTCTTTATAAACACGATGAGAGGTAAGGGCATCAAAAACATCTACTATAGAAACAATCCTTCCTGATTGTGGTATGTTTGCACCTTTTAATTTCAGAGGATATCCATTACCATCCCATCTTTCATGATGCGATAAGGCAATCTCAGTGGCAAGTTCAAGCATTGGTAAGGTTGTCCCACCGAGTATCTTCCCCCCAATGATAGTGTGTAATTTGATTATCTTAAATTCATCTTCGGTGAGTTTGCCCGGTTTTAGCAGTATTGAATCGGGGATACCAATCTTTCCCACATCGTGCATGGGAGCAGCATAACGCATCATTGCCACATGGTCTTTAGTCATCCCCATCTTCTGACAAATAAGACCAACGAATTCTGCTATACGCTCAATGTGTTTGCCAGTTTCATCGTCCCTAAACTCTGCTGCCCTACCAAGTCTGATGATAACCTCTAATTGACTCTGCTCAAGCATCTTTAGCTTTTCAAATAGATTTGACTCCATTACATCAAGGGTAGCAGATAGAAACTCATCCCTTTCTTTAAGTTTAAGCATGTTTTTAACCCTTGCCTTTAGTTCCTCAACAAAGAAGGGTTTTGTTATGTAATCATCTGCCCCTAAAGAAAGTGCCTTTATGATGCTTTGCTTGTCTGTCAATGCAGAAAGGACAATGACTGGAAAGTAATTATTATCCCGTGTAGCCTTTAAGGATTTTAACACCTCAAACCCATCCATAATAGGCATCATCAAATCCAGTATTAAGATATCTGGAAGCCCCTCTTTATCAATTAGAGCCAATAGTTCCTTGCCATTTAATGATTTAAATATAGATATAGACGGGTCAGGCTTAAAAACCGCTTCTACGAGTTCTATATTAGTAGGCACATCATCCACAACATATAGTTTCCTTGACATCTTTCCTCCTTATCCCAATTACCTCTTCTTTAGCCTCAGAGAATTTGTAACAACCGATACAGAGCTCATTGCCATTGCTGCCGAGGCTATCATTGGGTTTAACAACGGTCCACCAAATAGATACAAGATACCTCCCGCAACAGGTATCCCAATTATGTTGTAAATAAAAGCCCAAAATAGATTCTGTTTTATTACCCTCATAGTATCCCTGCTAAGATTTATAGCATCAATTATAACAAAAAGACTGCTTTGAAGTATGGTAATATCTGAAACCTCCATTGATATGTCAGTTCCGCTTGACATCGCAATACTAACATGAGCCTTTGCAAGGGCAGGGGCGTCGTTTATACCATCACCTACCATCGCAACATATCTATTTTCTGATACCATCCTTTCAACAAACTCCACCTTTTGATGAGGTAATAACTCCCAATAGTATTTATCAATGGACAACCTCTTTGCAAATACTTCAGCGACTTCCCTATTATCACCTGTAAGCATCACCACATCTAAACCCATCTCCTTTAGACGAGTTACTGTTTCTACAGCCTCGCCTCTTAATTCATCAGATACAGCAATTAACCCAACTGTAACTCCGTTTAACACCACAAAAACCACGGTTTTGGCTTGGGATGAAAGTAACCTTGCATGTTTAATAACCTCATCCTGAAGTGTAATATTATTGCTAATAAAACGCTCGTTACCAACCAAGATCTCCTTTGCATCATCATCAAATCTAACCAAAGCCTTTATGCCACCGCCCGGAAATACCTCTATGTTATCTATAGTAAAACTCTGTAAAGTTCTTGATCCTTGATGCTCTACAATAGCCTTTGCAATAGGGTGCTCTGAATATCTCTCTACCGATACCACTAATGAAAGCATCGTATCCTTATCAAGCCAAGATGTAGTTAAAACATCCGTTACTGTAATCTTGCCCTTTGTTAGAGTACCTGTCTTGTCAAAAACCACTGTATCAATCTTCTCACACATCTGAATTGCCTTTGCATCCCTAATAAGAATTCCTTTTTCTGCACCTCTACCTGTTGATACCATTATTGCTGTAGGGGTAGCAAGTCCCAATGCACATGGACATGCTATGATTAACACAGCAATAAAATTCATAAGGGCTAAAGAGAAAGAACCGTCAGGGATTATCCAATACCAAAATATAAAGACAAACATTGCTATTGTAATAACAGCAGGGACAAAAACCGAAGAAACCTTATCTGCAATATCTTGTATTGGTGCCTTACTGCCTTGTGCTGATTGAACTAATCGTATGATATTTGAAAGAACTGTATCTTGCCCCACCTTTAATGCCTTAATCTTGAGTATGCCATATTGGTTAATCGTTCCACCAAAGACCATGTCGTTTATACCTTTTTCAACAGGCATAGCCTCCCCTGTCAACATAGACTCATCAACTGATGAAAAACCCTCAATGATCACTGCATCAACTGGTATCTTCTCCCCAGCCTTAACAATGATTATGTCTCCAACATTAATGTCCTTAACTGGTATTAACCTTGTTTGACCATCTATAAATACCGTTGCATGCTTTGGCTGTATTGCAATGAGTCTCTTTATAGCATCAGATGTCTTTCCCCTTGACCTCATTTCAAGCATCCTACCAAGTAGTATAAAGGTGATTATCATGGCAGAAGTCTCAAAGTATATATGTGGGGTTATGCCTAAACGGATAAGATAATCAGAAAAGATTGATGAAAATGCACTAAAGATATATGCTGAAAGCGTGCCGATACTTATCAATGTATTCATATTGAAGTTTAGATGCCTTAATGACCTTAAACCTGCAACAAGAAACCTCCTGCCACAATAAAACTGCACAGGGGTTGTAAAGAAGAAGATTACTAAAGGCGAAGACAGAAAAGGGATTTTTACCATGCTTAAAAACATTATTGGTATTGATAACGACAGGCTTATGATGAAATCCCTTTTTAGGCCTTCATACTCCTTGGCGTTTTTGTCTTCAAATACATCTGAAATGTCTTGTATTTCTTGTATCTCATAACCTGTATCCCTTATCTTATTGAAGATATCGTGTAATGATACTAATGTGGAGATATATCTCACCGTTGCAGTTGAGTTTAAAAGGTTTACATGGGCTGATATTACACCAAGCATGCTTGTTAGTGAATTCTGCACAGCAGCGCTACACGCTGCACAGGTCATGCCTTTTATATCAATCTCTGCCTCTTCGTATTGAACCCCATACCCCTCATTTGTGATTATGTTGATGAGGTGTTGTAAGGTCTCCTTGTTTAATGCAGTATTTAATATGATTGATGCGGTGTGAGTGGTGAGATTTACCGAAACTTCCTTTATATTTACCGTATCCTTTTTTAATGCCCTTTCAATAGCACTACTACACGCTGCGCATGTCATGCCTGAAATAGGCAACTCAATCTTATAAACACTCATCCTTTTGAGAAGACAAACGACAGTCTAAAGATATTTGTATATTTCAGGCAAGGTAAAAACCCATTAATCAATGGTAATTGCGCCACTTGCAGCAGAGCTTACCATCTTAGCATATCTTGAGAGGTATCCTTTTTGTATCTTTGGCTTTGGTTTCTTCCATCTTGAAATCCTATCCTTTATTTCTTTTTCTGGAACCAAAAGTTCAATCTTTCTCTGCTTTATGTCAATCTTTATCCTATCTCCATCCTGCACTACAGCAATCACTCCCCCCTCCATTGCCTCTGGAGATATATGTCCTACGCATGGGCCTCTTGTCCCACCAGAAAACCTTCCATCAGTAATAAGGGCAACAGAATCATTAAGTCCCATTCCTGTAATTGCAGCCGTGGGTGACAGCATCTCTCTCATGCCAGGACCACCCTTTGGTCCCTCGTATCTGATAACTACCACATCGCCGGCTACAATCTTTCCACCAAGTATCGCAGACATTGCCATCTCTTCAGAGTCAAATACCTTTGCAACACCTTCAAAGACATACATCTTCTCACTCACTGCGGTTTGTTTTATGACAGCACCATCTGGTGCAAGGTTGCCTCTTAAGACTGCAATCCCTCCCTCTTTATGGTGTGCCCTTTCAATGCTCCTTATGACTTCATCATCGTAAATCTCAGCCTGTTTTGCTATATCCTTTATGTTATAACCAGATACTGTCATGCTGGGCTTTAACCTTTGATACAATCTCTTTAGTATTGCTGGGATACCCCCTGCATTGTTGAGGTCCTCCATGTAGTATGGACCTGAAGGTATCATGTTCGCTAAATGGGGGGTCTTCCTGCCTATCTTGTCAAAGGCATCTATGGTAAGTTTGACCTTTGCCTCATGAGCTATCGCAGGGATGTGTAATGCGGTATTGGTAGAGCCACCTAATGAAAGGTCAACCATGATTGCGTTGTAGAAGGCGTTTTCTGTCATGATGTCTCGTGGTTTTATCCCTTCCTTTATCAATCTTACAATCGCAATACCACTTTCATATGCAATCCTTTTCTTTTCAGCCATAACCGCTGGAGTAGTAGCACACATAGGGAGACTCATCCCAAGTGCCTCTGTAACACATGCCATTGTATTTGCTGTATACATTCCCTGACAAGAACCAGCACCCGGACAGGCGCATATCTCAAGGTGTTTAGCATCCTTATCATTTATCAAGCCCTTCTTGTATCTTCCAACTGCCTCAAATGTGTCTGTGGTTAGATTTAGTCTTCTGCCTTTGTAATGACCACCAAGCATAGGACCTGCTGTAACCACTATTGATGGGATGTTTAATCTTGCAGCTGCCATGAGCATCCCCGGTGTAATCTTATCGCAGTTTGTGAGCAAAACAAGACCATCAAGGCAATGGGCTTCAGCAATGGTTTCAATCATATCTGCTATGAGTTCCCTTGATGCAAGTGAATAATGCATACCTTTATGTCCCATAGCAATACCATCACAAATGCCCGGAATCCCAAAGAAAAAAGGATAGCCCCCTGCACTATGCACCCCTTTTTCAATAAACCTCTCTAAATCCCTCATGCCAACATGACCCGGTATTAGGTCAGTAAAACTCGTGGCAACACCTATGAAAGGCTTTTTCATATCAATAGGATGCATACCAGTTGCATAAAGCAAAGCCCTGTGTGGCATCCTTTCAATACCCTCTTTGATGGTCTTGCTTCTTAATGGCATATCAATCCCCTTTATAAATTTTTTTGTTTTTTATACTCCCTGATTAATTCAGCAATCCTGTCCTTCTTGTAGAGTTTTTCCTTTTGCATCCGCTTTTTTTCCATCTCTTCCTCTGATGTCAGGTACGGTTTTTTTGACATCTCAAGGAGCCTTGCATCTAATTCCCTGTGTTCGTTGTAGATTTTTTTAAACTCTTCGTTTTCTTGTTTTAAGACCTCTACAATCTCGTTTTCTGTCATATCTCTACCTCTCTTTTTATATAAAGTTTGTCTAAATATTATCAAAAAGGCACATCATCTTGCTACACCCCTTAATGCCTCAGCCCCTGTTGCAGGAGATGTGCGTGCAAATGGATTAATCTGTGTATCAGTAGTTGGTGAAATCTGCTCTATTTTGGGCTCAACCTTTGACTGAAGAACAATTAGGCTGATTCTTCTATTTCTTGGATCAGTTGGATCATCTGGAAATAGTAGTTCAGTATCAGCATAACCAACCACCCTTGCAATCCTATTGGTGTCAATCCCGCTAAGTTCTAACTCTCGTCTTGCACTTGATGCCCTTTCTGCAGATAACTCCCAATTAGTAATCTTACCAACCCTCAACGGTGCGGCGTCTGTATGCCCTTCTACTGCAATCTTGTTTGGGATATCCTTAAGGTTATCAGCAACTACTCTTATAATCTCCTTTGCACTTGGGCTTAATTCCGCACTTCCCGGTCTAAACAAAGAACGTCCCTCAACATCAAATATCTGTATCCTCACACCCCCCTCAAAGATATCTACCATCACCTGATTTTTGAGAGAAGATAATCTATCTGATATGGCAGTCTTGAGCTTCTCGCTTATATCTTTTGGGGTAACATTAACATTTTCTCCTTTTCCAAACTCCACACCCTGCTTTGGCACAGTAGCCCCTTGTTGTTGAAGTAACTGTGGCTGACCCTCCATCATAAAAGACTGCCCGGCCTTATCAAAAAGGCTAAAGTGCTTAAAATACATTGAAAGTGCAGCCCTCTTTTCTGGAGACACCATAGCAAGAAGCCACAACAACAGGAAAAATGCCATCATTGCCGTGACGAAGTCAGCATAGGCAACCTTCCAGCTTCCACCGTGAGCACCACCGTGGCCTTTTTTAACCTTCTTTATGATTATAATCTTTGACTTTTCAGCCATCTATCTCCTCTTTGAGGTTTAACGCCATCTTAATCGTCTCAATATCATGCCCTCGTCTTAAGAGCATCTGTATCAGCTTATTCTTGGTTTCCTCATCCCCTAATGAGTCAAAAAGCCTTTTCTTTTTGTCTATAAAATTCTTTGCTGATTTAATGTATGCTTCATCAGGTATGTTGAGCACTGACAGCAGTTTCTCATTTATCCCTTTAGATACCAAAAAAGGCTTTAGACTGTGTCTGCCATAGTTTTTTTCGTTTATGGCAACACTTATTAATCTGTTTACTAAATTTTCTTCGTCTATGTATCCCAAAGAATGGAGTCTTTCAATCACCTCGTTGATAGTTTCCTCATCATATCCTTTTTGAAGCAATCTATTTCTGATATCTAACTCACTCCTGTCTTTATGTGCAAGGAGTCTTAATGAATAATCCAAAGCCTTTTTATAATGAGACCTGTTACTGTTCTTGAGATTCACCCTTTTTTAATATGCCTGTAGATGCGACGATCTTACTGATTATCTCTTCAGCAATCTCGGGATTCTTTTTTAGATATTCCTTTACATTCTCCCTTCCTTGACCAATACGATTACCACCGTAGCTATACCATGCCCCTGATTTTTCAATGATACCCCTCTCAACACCAATATCAATAATCTCCCCCATCCTTGATATGCCCTCGTTGTAGTAGATATCAAACTCTGCCTGCCTAAAAGGTGGGGCTACCTTGTTCTTGACTATCTTTACCCTAACCCTGCTTCCAACTGTATCCTGCCCATCCTTCAGATTATCTATCTTTCTGATGTCAAGCCTCATTGAGGCATAAAACTTAAGGGCATTACCCCCTGTAGTAGTCTCAGGACTGCCAAACATCACTCCTAATTTCATCCTTATCTGATTTATGAAAACAACTGTGCATTGTGATTTTGATATTGCCGCAGTAAGTTTCCTCAATGCCTGACTCATAAGCCTTGCCTGAAGCCCCATGTGCGCCTCGCCCATCTCACCTTCTATCTCTGCCTTTGGCACAAGCGCTGCTACGGAATCAATCACTATGATATCCACTGCACCACTCCTTACAAGTGTCTCTGCAACCTCAAGTGCCTGCTCACCTGTGTCAGGTTGTGAAACCAATAACTCCTCAACATTTACACCGAGTTTTGCCGCATAATTTATATCAAGGGCATGCTCTGCATCTATAAATGCAGCCACTCCCCCTAATCTTTGGGCCTGTGCTACTGCACTTAAGGCAAGAGTAGTCTTACCTGATGATTCAGGACCAAAAATCTCAATGACCCTACCCCTTGGAAAACCTCCAACCCCTGTGGCAATGTCAAGGGATATTGAGCCTGTAGGGATTGTCTGGATACCCTCTGAAACATTACCAGCTCCTAACTTCATTATAGAACCCTTACCAAAGGACTTCTCTATCTGTGATATCGCACTTTCAAGTGCCTTCAACTTGTCTTTATTCATCTGAAGCCTCCTAAATCTTTCATTAAAATCTGATGTTGAAAACGATTTATTATAGCATTTAACCCAAAAAATATGATTTCATAGTTATCCATTCCATGCCTTAAGGAATGCAGGCAGTGCATTTGCTTCCCTTGGCCCTACTGTAACCTTCCACCCGGGCAACTTATCTTCTATTGCTCCACTCAACATTGCAACATAACCGGGAATAATGACTTCCTTTCTTGATAATTCATTTTCAATTCCGCTTTCCTTTATAAAGTTTGCAATCCTTGATGCAGTAAACTTACCTGCTGCCCATGCCGTAAGCACAGAAAGTCCCTCGCAATCCAAAATGGCAAGCCTTGTTGGAACCTTGCTGTTTTCAATCTCTCCAGAGACAATGAAGTATGTGAGTGAAAAATTGGTGGTGACTATAAGAGGGGATGTATCCGTTGGCTCTCCAATCTTATAGATCTTTTGTTCTACCTGCATAGGCACTTGAGGGTCGGTATATATGTTTTGCCTTAATGTAAAAAGTGCAAGATTCTTGTATGGTCTAACATTGCTCAAAACCAATATTGAAGAGTATTTAATAATGCCTAATGATGCGATTAGCGTTTCAATGACATCATCATCCCTTTGTGCAAAAGTAATTATGGGATAACCCAAAGACCTCATCCCTTTCTTAATCGCTGCCCTTCTAATCAGGGTGTTGTGAGTAAGTATCTCTTTTGCTGATCTTGGTTTAGTATCTATTACCATGTCTAAAATGCCTTTTGCCTTTAGCCTTTCGGTAAGTTGAGACATCTCCTCAAGTCCGTCTGCAATGATCCCTACTGGTATCTTGTATCTTTTAGCAATATCACACATAGATTCAAGATTGTCTTTAGTAACACCGTATAGTAAAGGCTTTGTATCTGCAACAGATTTTAATGCCTCATCAGCGATGTCAGGCTTGTCTGTTGATAAAATAAGAGGCAATCCTGATGCCTTTTCGCTAACCAATTTTACTACATCCCTAAACCTTACCTTGTCATTTGATGTGTTGTTTAAAAAGACCGCATCAATCCTTAACCTTTGACCAACCCTCTCAATATCTGAATCTAAAATGTCAGCAACGGTCTTTGATATTTCTTCATCTGTCATAGTGTCTTTTATCTCTACCGATATTGCACAAGGGTGGTAATACTTCTTTTCATGTCTAAACAAGACTGTCTCCTCACCCATCTTTATTGCCCTATCTCCAACTCCAAAGGTTACCATCCTTATTGGTGGTGTAGAGGCATCTGAAAGTTTCTGTCTTGACTCCTCTGAAACATCGGGGCAGGCATCTATTGATACCTGTCTCTGTGCTAATTTCATCGCAAAGGCAAGGCATGTTGGTTGTCCACACTTCTTACAATTCGTCTTTGGTAGGAGTTTAAAAATCTCAATTCCGCTCATTGCCATATTACCAATCCCCCTATATCAAGTCATCTATAAAACTTTTTATTTTTTCTACGGCATCAGGATGACGCATAATCAGAAGTTCTGCTCCTGATAGCATAAGCGTAGCAGCAGTTACTGCCTCCCATAATATGCCCCTCATCCTTTGGTCTCCCCAGCGTGGCATATCACTTTGTAGTGCTTGAGCCTCTTTTACCTTCCAAACATACATCCCTACATCGCCTAACATAGGTTGTTGCACTACCACATCATTTTGTGTAAGGGCTGCAAGCCTTATCCTTTCCATTACCGAAAAACTATACTCCAATCCATAACCTAAAGCAGAACACATAGGGTCTATGATTATTCTCTCCTTGTCAAACCCCATTTGTGTTATGAGGATGTTGAGTTGTTTTGATAGGTTTACATCAAGTTCAGACATTGCTATCAGGTTGTGATTATTTGCAAGGGCTGCTGCAACAATGGTTTTATAATTCCCCTCTTGTGCCTTACCAATTGCACAATTATATCCCTTTGCTGCATTTGAAGCAGAAACTAACACCTGTGCATCCTTTTCTATGCTATTTGAACCAAGTATTATTAAGGGAATAGTAATACCTGATAGCACATCTCTTACCACTTGAGCAGCATGTTCAGGCGATTTGTTTTGATTATCAGGATGAGTGCCAACTAACCGAATGGCGATTGCATCTGCCTTAAGGGTCTGCTCACAATATTGAGCCCATTTAACAGGGTCTTTTGTCACATCACCATATGCAGATAATAAGGTTTCATGCCAATCATCTGGAGGAACATCCTGTATTTCATAAGCAATTACTGGTTTGTTAGGCACATTACCTTCAAAACTATGAAAAGGCAGGGTATTTTCACCGCCAATACTTACAATCTTCTGGCTACCAATCGTTACCTCATTTACCTTTCCCGGATATGTCTCTAATGGCAAAGTAGATCCCATAAGTATTATCTCCTCAAACTCAAATTTTTTAGCCCCAACAAAAGACCAATCTGATAATGTTAAAGATTAGATTATCTCACAAGACATATAGTATTTCAAGATTTTTATTTATCATAAGTCAGTATTATCAGCGATCCTATAGAAGACCATTCATTTCGGCTCATCTCCAATTTAGCATTAAAAACTACATTGACAATATTTTAAGTTTTGAAGTTTAGTGATAGATTCACCATATATATGATTTCAAAACAAATGAAGTGGATAATGCATGAATAACATAAGGAAAGAAGGATAGCATACATAGATTTTATTTTGGCTATATTATGCACATAAAAATCAACGATATCACCATAAGTTTTACTGCTTTGCTAAGTGAATACTTTATCTCATACTTTGA
>JAOAGP010000074.1 GCA_026415695.1 Thermodesulfovibrionales bacterium
GCAATTCTTAATTATAATGTAGCGTAAAGAGCTGAAATTGTTTGAACTTAAAGGGTGAGTTTTGCGGATGTAATGAAGTGAGCTTGAGAACTGTCAAAAAATCTTGCGCTATAAGCGAAAGACAGTATTGCCTTATTGCACTTTATTGCTGGATTTGGGATATAGTATTGCTAAATAGCACTTTGCATAATACTTGAAATTAGATAGGGGGATAACTTATGAATGAGCAAGAGGAAGTTATCTTGAGGAGCATATACCAGAGATGGCTGAATTAGCTCTAAAGCAGGCATATTGGCAGACCCTTGCATCAGGAAACAGTGTGTTAGAAAGACATGGTGGTATAATCTATGAAATATTCCCTGATGGCACTAAGAAAACTATAAAAGAGGTTGAACCTCCAACCCCAGTAACTATTGGTCAAAAAATAACTATTCCGTGAATATCCCTCATTTACAAATGTTTACATGTCCTAATGGTTCTGGTAAGAGCACTATAAAGTCAGTTTTACGACCTGAGTTGCTTGGTATTTACATAGACCCTGACGAGATAGAAAAAGAAATTAAAGAGTCGGGCTATATTAATTTGAACCATTTTAGAATTGATACAACAGAGACAGAATTATTTGATTTTTTTCATTGTAACCTCTCACATTATTTTGATTATCAAATTGTTTTGAACAATAAAAGAGGGAGGCATCGCCTCCATCTCTGTGTTTATATGAGTTCTGTTTCTGCAATCCTTACATGTTCTGGTGAGACGATATTCATCTTTTCCTTTGCTGATGCAATGAGCAAGCCTCTGGCAAGATGGTTTATCTTTCTTAAAAGCCCTCCTAATAAACTGTTTGAACTGTTTGAACCGTTTGAACGGTTTAAACTCTGTAGGGGTCTTTGGGTAGAATATTGTGAGAAATTACAATTTAATGTTAGGATAAGACAGGATTTGGATAAGTTAGATGCCTCTTGCACATGTCCTTATGACCTTGAGGGCATATGTAAACATATTGTTGCTTTAATGTATGAAATATCTAAACAGTCAAGTGAGGGTAAGCAAAATAATATGAACTTAGAGATGGCTTCTATTATTGATAAAGTTTCTAATGACAAGATTAAAGAATTTTTGCTGAATGTCTTTAGACAATATCCCGATTTGTTAACTGACTTTAAAGCATTAGCCAGTGTAGATAGCGATTTTCAGAAGTCTTATTTAGATTATCAAGATGAGATTCTTGAATTGTTAGAGGATATTAACGAGGATGATATGAATTATGATTATTCACAAGACTATGACTATGACAATTCAGTGAATGATATATTGAATGAATACATTGATAATGCTATGGAGTATTTTAAAAAGGCAAGATATGCAGAGGCTATAATGCTGTATCAAGGCATTTGTAGCGCTTGCTTACAATGTATTGCTAATGAGCGTTTTGAAAACTTTGATATTGATGTAGGTTATTATGTTGAAAAATCAATTGATGGAATTATCAAATGTCTAAGTCATATGGAATTGGACTTTGAAGGGCAAAGGCAATACATTGACTTTTTCATGGATTTATACAAAAACCACAGCAAGCATTATAGATTTGAAAAGTCTTTTTTTAATCTGCTATATAGTGATGCCCAAGTAGCTCAGTATGCATTGTCAAGTGGTGTGTTTGATTCAGCACCACATGTGAGGTTTCACTTGCTTTTGGCTTTAGACAACTCTACTGAGATTATTTCATACGGACAGAGACACTATAAGGAGTGTCCTGAGATTGCATTGCCGTTGGCTAAATATTATGCAAAGATGAAAGAGGAATCTCAGGCTATAATGGTAGCTGAGACTGCATTAAATCTTCTGCAAGAGTTTAGATACTCTTTTAGTGTCATTGACCTAAGCCTTGACTTATCATATTTTCTTAATCAACATTACAACAAACAGCAAGACTATCAGAAGATTGTGCAAAATCTACAAAGGATTATAACATTAAGCAAAGATTTGAATTACTACAAGGAATTAAAAAACTTATTAAAGACTGAAGAGGAGAGGTTAGATGTCTTTAACAATCTTGAGATACAGTTTCAAAGAGATAAAGAGTTCCTATTTAAGCTTTACAGCATTGAAAATAGACATGAGAAATTGCTTAATCTTGCAAGGGGTTTAAATGTCAGCGTTGACTCTTATTTTAGCGACCTATTTCATAATATCATTAGCAAAATCAGTGATATATACCCTGATGAGTGTTTTGCCTTGTATCAAGGCAAGATTGATAAGTTTCTTGTGTCTCCTCAGACAAGGAAGGAATATCGTATGTGTGCATACTGGTTAAAAAAAATGAAAGAGATAAAATCTACCCAAGAGAGATTTCAAAAATACATTAGCAACATTCGTGAGACTTATAAAAAGCGTCCAGCGTTGATCGAAGAAATAAAAGGGGTTTGATAAAACTGTAACCGAACGGCAAGGCAAGATATCTTGAAAGCATCATAAGCAAGTATAACTATTTATCTATCATATTTTTTCTTAAAGGGGCAACAAATCTGCCATCGTGGTTTACAACAATTTTTTATCTATATTTGTAAACTCTTACCTCATAAGGGGTTCATTTAAATTTCTCCTGACTTTATCAGTTTGTTCCCCGGAGATATTTCAACCATGTAACAGAGTTAAATTAAAGAACACAGTAGTGTATATAAAGGAGTTTGGATTTAGGGGAGGGAAGTTGATATGTGTATATAATCCAGAGAAAGAGGTAGCAAAGAGGAACTTTGCAATAGACAGAGGAGAGTTTAATCAAGAGTGTGCAAGATATTATGGATATTCAGTAATTTATCATAATACAGAAATGGATGCAAAAGAAGTAGTGAGGACTTATTATGAGAAAGATATAATAGAGAAGGCATTTAGGGAGATAAAGAGTTCAATAGAGTTACATCCAATAAGGGAATACCGGATGGAGCATATAAAGGCACATGTAAAGATTTGCTATATTGCATATGCAATGTTGATTTATGTGAAACAGAGACTAAAGGATTTGAATATTTCACCAATTGAGGCATTAGAGCAATTACAGTCATGTTATATAGTTAATTTGATATCAACAAAACATGACTTAGATTGGACAAAAACCGTAACACTAAAAAATCAACAAAAAGCAATTCTCAAGGCTCTCGGTTGTGGTGTAATAAAATATAAGGGAAAGTTAAGAATATAACCAAAGAAGAAGACCTAACAATTTAATAAAAACAAATCAGATTAAAAAACAATTTGTAGTGCAAAAATGCACGAAATCTCATTTGTGTATTTAGAAATATCAATTAGTTATAAAATTTAACTGACAAACTCGGGAGGATTGTTTAAGACATAGCAAAGAGACTACAGACTATCAACAACCCTCTTAAGAGCATCCCTTTTATCTTCGTCCATTGGTAAAAACTTAAGTGCGTATCTTACCCTTTGAGACTGAAGGTTTGTGTCAATGGCTTGTATCCTTATGACTATGGCATCTAATACGATAGAAGAACTTTTTTCATTTATTGAAATAAAGACCTTGTCAAGCACATTTGGGGCATTTTTGTAACGATTTATGTCAAGTAAAACCCCTCCAAGACTCATGTCTATTAGTTCACAGCTGACCTCTGTATCCTCAAAACTCAATACTACATCAATGTCAGTTACATATCTTTCATGTTGTCGTCTGTCAAATCTTTCGTCAATCTCTCTTAATCGTAACACTAAATCATTTATAGAAAAAGGTATCAGTATGTAAGAATTAGCCCCTGTTTTTAATGCAGATACTATCTCCTCTTTTGAATCCCTGTATGCCATTGCCAATATGTAGCTGTTTTTGCTTGATTGGTTGTCTTTGAGGGTTTTAATTATCTCAGTTCCTTTGATATCTGGATCTACAATATTTAAGATCACGAGGTCATAGAATTTTTGGTCTATCTTTGTTAGGGCATCTACAAAATCACCAGCCTCATCAATATCAACATTTGCAAAGCTCCTTTCAATCCCAAACTTGATAAAGTTTCTTTGCTCACGAGATGATTCAACTACGAGTATCTTATGTGTAAATGACATTATCTATACCTCTGAACTGTGAATTTATAGATGTCAACATCATTATCATCTGGGTGAATACCTGCCTTCATCTTGGTGATTGATATCTGCTGTTGTATTGTATCCACACCTTGTAAATCAGGCAACAACAACCCCCTTTTGTGACCCTTTGCTACAATAATACCATACTTTTTAGGGTCAAGTTCATTTATGTCTTTTACGAGTTCGGGAGCAGATAGGATGTCAACCGATATATCAATGTCTTTGAGCTCATCTAATGAAACTGGTGGGAATCGGGGGTCAGATGTTGAGGCTGAGATGGCATTTTGAACTATCTCAAGATAAAGGTTATCAGTAGTTGGCATAAATGTACCGATACAACCTCTAAGATTGCCAAACTTCTTTAAAGATACAAATACCCCTGCCTTAAACCTCATATTATCTGGGATGTCGGGTGGAGGAGAGAGTTTTTTACCTGTCTGTAAGTAGTGCTGTATTGCACTTCTTGCTAATTCTACATACGGATGTCTTTGCTCAACATTTTTGTCCATACTCTTTACCTCTTTCGTATAAGTGAATATTCAGATAAGGCAATTAGTCTTTGTTTTGCATCAGAATCCTCAAACACTGACAGTGCACCCTGTGCCTCTTTAATGAATTGCCTTGCTATATTAAAGGAATCATCCATTGAATTGTATTTCTTAAACAATTCTATTATCCTCTTTAGACGACTTGCCCTGCCTTTAGGATTTCTATGCTCATTGATTATGCCTTCAATCTCTTGCCTATCATGTGGTGTAGCAGAACTCAATAGGAGTATTAGGGGAATAGTTATCTTGCCTTCTTCAAGGTCTTTACCAACCTTCTTACCAAGATTCTTCTTTTCTGCAGAGTAATCAAGGATGTCATCTACCAACTGAAATGCCATTCCAGTCTTCAGACCAAATTCAGCAAGCCTATTTTCCATTTCATCTGTAGCATTACTAATGATTGCACCGAGCCTACATGCACAAGATATTAGAGCGGCAGTTTTACCCTCAATAATCCTGTAGTATTCATCAATAGATATTTGAGGATTTGCTGTCTTTTCAAGTTGGATAATCTCTCCTTCGGTCATTTTAGTAGTAGCAGAGGATAATGCATCCATAATCTTCTGATTTTTTTGACCTACAGCCAATCGCAAGGCATTTGAATATAGATAATCTCCCACAAGGATTACGATCTGATTTCCCCATTTTGAGTTTGCAGATGGCATCCCTCTCCTTGTCTTTGCCCCGTCAATCACATCATCGTGCAGTAATGATGCCGTGTGTATTGCCTCAATGATTGATGCAAGGAGGTATCTGCTTTCATCCTCAGCACCACAAATCTCTGCACTTAGGAGCAAAAATAGGGGTCTTAGCCGTTTCCCCCCACTTTTTACAAGGTGAAATCCTATGGTTGGTAGTAGTGTTGATTGGCTTTCAAAGATCCTCATCAAGTGGATTTCAACCCTGTTTAGATGTTCTTGATATAGTTGTAATATGTCTTGTTGAATTGTCATTTTTGTGTAATTAATCTCGTTATTTCAGAGGGCTTAAATATACCTTTTTCGGTGATAATACCAGTAATCAATTCTGCAGGTGTAACATCAAACGCTGGATTCATCACCTTTATGCCCATAGGAGCTATCCTTTGTCCCTGAATAGTGGTCACTTCAGCATCATCCCTTTGTTCAATAGGGATATCATCCCCTTTTTCAATGCTAAAATCAATACTGCTTGTTGGTGCTGCTACATAAAAAGGGATACCGTGTCTATGACAAAGCACAGCCAATGAATAAGTACCAATCTTGTTTGCTACATCGCCATTACGCACAGTCCTATCTGTGCCAACGATTGCGATATTAATCAGACCTTTTTTCATAAGCCAGCCGGCTGCGTTGTCTGTTATTAATGTTACATCAATCCCGTTTTGCATGAGTTCCCAAGATGTGAGCCTTGCACCTTGAAGCACTGGTCTGGTCTCATCTGCAAAGACCTTTATCTTTTTACCTTGCGAGTGTGCTGTATAAATCACCGCCGTTGCGGTGCCATATCCCCCTGTTGCTAAAGAACCTGCATTACAGTGGGTTATTATGCTATAGCCGTCTTTTATGAGTTGACTGCCAAATTCACCGATTGTTTTATTAACCTTGATATCTTCTTGAAGGATCTGTAGGGCTTCCTCTACAATGAGTGATTTTATCTCATCAACAGGTCTATTTGAATTGTTTAAAATGAGGTTGTCAATCCTATTCATTGCCCATTGGATATTGACAGCCGTTGGTCTTGTAGATATCATTACATCCATGACCTTCTTTATATTTCTATAAAAGCCCTCAAAGTATGTAGTATTCTGCTGTTTTGATGCCAATGCTACAGCCATTGCTGCTGCAATACCTATAGCAGGAGCCCCTCTTATTGCAAGATTCTTTATTGTATCAGCGACTGTCAGATAGTCTAAACACTCAATATATCTAATCTCATGAGGCAACAATCTCTGGTCAAGTATAAAGATTCTATCATCTGCCCATCTAATCGTCTCTACCAAATCGCTTTCTCCTTTTTGTTTTCTTTAAAACTGCAATTATAACTAACTGATGTGTCTATCATCTACTTTTACTTACCTCTCCAAGATAAAATATTTCATCCTTCTTAAATGCAATATTAACCAAAGTTATGATATATTTTTAGTGTCTATTTACTCAACAAGGGAATATCAAAAAAAAATTATGCAAAAAGAACAGATACAAAGAGCCGAAACACTAGTAAAAAGTATTGGGATACCACCTCAACCAACCATTGTTTTGCAGTTACTAAAAAAGGTTAATAAAGAAAACTTAGATATTCAGGAAATCGTTGATTTAGTAACCCAAGATGCCTCAATGACAGCTAAAACACTTAAGATTGCAAACAGTCCGTTTTTTAGAAAGACAAAGGTAGATACAATACATCAGGCAATCAGTATATTAGGGATAAAGAATTTTTATGCCATCATCCTAACTGCATCTCTTGAAGAGGCATTAAAGGTTGATAGGGTCGTTTTAAAGAAATTTTGGACACATTCTAAGCTTACAGCCCTTACAACCTCATTGCTTGCACAAAGGATGGGGGTTAATCATGAAGTTGCTTATCTGACAGGTCTTTTCCATGATGTTGGGATAGCCTTGATGATAAACAAGCATCCCGACTATCAAGGAATCCAAGACTATGCCCTTTATCTCATAGATGTTTCTGAGATTACTGATAAATACGATACTATAAGCGGATATGAAAGCAGCCTTTATAATACAAACCATTGTGTGCTTGCATACGCAATGGCAAGGTCATGGGGTCTTGATGATATTGTCTGTCAAGTCATACTCAATCACCACATCAAAAACCACATATCACAAAATCCTATAGAGCAACAACTCTTTTTGCTTCTACAGATGTCTGAAACGATTGTTTATCGTTATGAGAAAGAGATTTACAACAAAAGCCACAAAACAATCATTGAACCAACCTGTAAGGTAATAGATAAGTCTGACATAGAAAGGATATATGAAATCTTAAAGGCAACAAGAGATGAACACAATATTTGATATACTTGATACAACCAAGGAACTTAATGTCCTTGTTGTAGATGATGAACCATCAGTTAGAAACTACATCCATGATGCAATCCATGATAAATTCAACCTTGTAGTCAAGGCAGAGAATGGGTTAGAGGGGCTTGAACTCTTCAAGAAAGGACGATTTGATCTCATCATAACCGACCAAAAGATGCCTCGTATGACAGGCATAGCAATGATAAAGGAGATTAGAAAGATAACCCCTGATGTGCCTATTATAATGATAACTGCCTATACCGAAACAGATATACTCCTTGATGCAATAAACATGAGGGTAGAGCAGTTTCTTATTAAGCCTGTAATGATTGATGTCCTGTATAAGGCAATCATATCTGCATTAGGCATGGTGATAGCAAAGAAGAAGATGCAAATGGAAAGAGAGATGGAGGTCTTGAGATTTAAGGAACAGTTTAATACACTTCAAAAAAAGATGGCTCTCAAGAAGCAACACATCCTAACGAGAAACGATTTGTATTACAAAAAAATCACCTCTAAATCAGGGCAGACTTGGTTTATCAATACAAAGTATATGCCTTATGACATTCTATCGGGTGATTTTTATTCTATAAGATTGGTTGATGATGGTGTAGTATTGATAATCTTCATAGACGCGATGGGGAAAGGGCTTTCAGCCTTTGTATCTTCTGCCATTGTAACTGCATTTTTAAACAACGAGATAGACAGGCTTAAGGATAAAAAACAATTTGATATCACGCAGCTAATAAATAATCTTGAATACTTTATGATTAAACAACTTTCAGAGGATGAGGCGGTATGTATTTCACTTCTACTTTTGGATTTAAACAATGAAGATGCCCAAATCCTTAATTGTGGTATGCCACCAGCATTTGTAATATCAAGCGATAAACAAGTAATGAAGATACACCAAGACTACATGCCAATTGTTAAGATGGACAACATTTGCATAAAAAATAGGTTTTCAAGTAAGGATGCATCAAAGATTGTCCTGATGAGCGACGGGTTATATGAGCCTTCCAAAGAAGACACTATAACCCAATATCTCCTCAATTCTTCCTTTATAAGTATTTTGGCAGATAAGGTTAAGACGGGTCTGCACAAGGTTGAGGATGATATGACAATTATCTTCATTAAAAGGTTTAATCCAACACCGCTATGGGAAAAATCTTTTGAAATAATGGCGAAGATTGATGAGGTGCATAAACTCTTATCAGAATTAGAGATGGTATTGATAGAGATGGAACTAAACATGCAGTTTGTAGTTGAGACATTAAGTGCAGTAAATGAGATGCTTATGAATGCCTACGAACACGGTAGCCTCGGAATAGGAAGGATAGAAAAAAATAGGCTACTCAAGTTAGGGAATTATGAGGGATACATACGAGAAAGGGAAAAAGAGATAAGCAAGATGATATATCTTGATGTTAAAAGGTATAATGAAGATGATGTTGATTATTTTACCTTCACAGTCAGGGATGAGGGTGAAGGATTTGATACCATGATAATCAAGGAAACCATTACAGACCTTGACACCCTAAACTACAGGGGGATTAAGATTACAAAAGGGTTAGTTGACGAATTTTATTACAACAATATCGGGAATGAAGTAATCTTGATAAAAAGACATCTTAAATAGGAGGCAAACCGATGGATATTGAGATTATAAACGATAGCGAGATTGTGATTAAAGGGCACATTGCTAAGATGGAAAATTACTTTGAGTTAAAGAAGGCACTTAAGACATTGATAGAAAATGGTGCTAATTCTATAAAAATCAAGATACCAGACTCCGTTACTATTACATCATCAGCAGTTGGTCTCTTTTTAAGAACCATAAATGAGGATAATGTCAAGATTAGTCTCATCGTTGGCAACGACCATCTTTACAGTCTGTTAGACTCCCTCAAGATGCTTGAGGTGTTTAATGTAAAGAGGATGTAAAAAGAAGGGGTTAGATCCCCTTCTTTATCAAATAGAGGTTTATATTTAATTTCAATCTGGCATTAAATCTTATTTTATCCCACTTCCTGAGTCCTTAATCATCACATTCCAATACTCTTTATCAGGGTCAATATGTAAAAATCCAAACTCTTGTGCACATTCAAGTATAAAAAATACCGCAAATATGATAAACATGACTGCTGCCAACGCCCTTTGCCCCGATGTGCTTGCCTTTCTATAGGCAATCAGACTCGGCAGTATGCCAAACAACGATACTATCCCAAAGCCACCTACGATGTCCATTGCCTTAAGAAATATATTCGGATACACGATTGCAATAACTATGGGTGGTCCAAAGGCAAGGAGTCTGCTTGCTAATGGATTTGTCCTACCAAACTGTTGATAACTTATATCATCCATAAACCCAATAAGTGCCATAACATTTGAAAGATAGGCAGTGCTTATTGACACTACCGCAAATCCTGTGGCTAAAAGCAAAAAGAGTCGTGAGTTTAAAAATTCTGACATCGGCACAGTAGCAGGGAGGTTTTCCTTGAATGCGTGAATAATCCCTACGGGGCTATCGTCCATCGGTAAGACCCCTAATGTGACAACTATCCAAGAGGTATTCATCAAGAGACCTATCAACATGCCTGCAATGATTGATCTTTTAATGGCGGTTGTGTCCCATCTCAATGACTGACAAACATTTGGGATTATATTATGAAAGTGAAAGGCACCAATCATTATTGGTATACCTGCAGGAAAGAACGGCCAGTAAGAGTATGCAAGGTTATTAATATTTACTTTTAACTCTGCCATAACGCAGATTATGGCAAACGCAATACACTTCAACACAACAAGCACAGCAATGTATCTTTGTATTGTCTGAATTTTGAAAAAAGTTATGATGGTAATGATTGAAAAATAACCAAGGGTTACCCACATTGGAGGGATTGACAGATGAAATGTATTGATTACAATCGTAGCAATAGCGGTAAGGTAAGCAGTGAGTATGCCATAGAGGATTATAAGATTTGCTACTATAGCAACCCATTTCCCCCAATTACCTAAATAACTCTTATACAGACTTGGATAGTTGAATGTGTCAATCTTTCTTTCGATCGCCTCTCTGCTAAGCACAAATGCACTGAGTAACATTGCAAATCCTGTTAAGAACAAACCAATCATTGTTGGCATAAATCCAGCAATCCCTGTTGATATTGGTAATGCAAGAATACCTACACCTACAAGATTACCTACTATTAACAACGCCATACTGATGATTTGTCTCATGATTTCTCCTTATTTATTTGGAATCTAAAAGTTTCTCCCCTACCTTGTAAACATCCCCTGCACCAAGAGTAAGGATTATATCTCCACTTTTTAAATTACCAATTATCTTTTCAACAGTGCCTTCAATGTTCTTTGTGTAATGGACATTTTTATATCCCCTTTGAAGCATCTTTTCAACGATAGTAAGGGTTGTTACCCCCTCAATAGGTCTTTCGCCAGCAGGATATATATCAAGCATGTAAACCACATCCGCATCCCAAAAGGAATCTGCAAATTCGTTAGCCAAGTTTTGAGTCCTTGAATATCTGTGCGGTTGAAATATAACATTTAATCTTTCTGTCTTAAAACTCCCTTTCAATGCCTTAATGGTTGCCTTTATCTCGGTGGGATGGTGTCCATAATCGTCAAAGATCTTTATACTATCAAAAGAACCTTTGTATTGAAGTCTCCTCTGGATACCTTTAAAATTAGTAAGGGATTCCCTTATCTTATTAAGGGGCATTTCTAACTCATAGGCAACCACTACAGAGGCAACACTGTTTAGCACATTGTGTAATCCTGCCATCGGCACATCAAACCTGCCTAAAACACTACCTTGATAGATAACATCAAAGGACATCTTGAGAGTAGATTCAACGACATTTACTGCGTATGCATCGGCTTGAGATGACAACCCGTATGTAATATATCTCCTGTCAATAAAAGGGATAATCTCCCTGATGTGTTTATCCTCAAGACATAAGACTGAAAAGCCATAAAAAGGCACCTTATTTACAAATTCAATGAATGCGGACTTTATATTTTGTAGTGTGCCAAAAAAGTCAAGATGCTCATTGTCAATGTTTGTGACAACAGCAATGGTTGGGGTTAGCTTCAAAAACGAGCCATCACTTTCATCTGCTTCTGCAATAATAAAATCCCCCTGACCTAACCTTGCGTTTGAACCCATTGAGTTTAGCTTCCCTCCAATCACAACAGTTGGGTCAAAGCCACCATCGCTCATAAGGGTTGAAAGTAATGAGGTGGTCGTGGTCTTGCCATGTGCACCGGCGATAAGTATGCCATACTTTAGTCTTCCTAACTCTGCAAGCATCTCTGCGCGTGGAATGACAGGGATACCTCTCCTTTTTGCCTCAACTACCTCTGGATTATCCGACTTAACTGCTGATGATATGACTACCACATGGGCATTTCCAATGTTTTCTGCCTCATGACCTATCTTTACCTTAATACCAATGGAATGAAGCCTTTTTGTTGTATCAGACTGCTTAATATCTGAACCAGTTATCTCATATCCCAAGTTGTGCAAGACCTCTGCAATACCACTCATCCCGATACCACCAATCCCTACAAAATGTATAGCCCTAAACTTGTTTAACAAGTCCTTTCCCTCCTGTCTTTCCTTACAAGGTCGTTTTCTCTAATAGTTTTTTCAAGGTTTCTTATACACACTAAATCACCATTTCTTGCAGTGGTGATGTGGTTATCCTCCATATCAAACATATCTTTTACAATAAATCGCTTTTCTTCAAGGTTTGGCGTGAGAAACTCAATCTCATCACCCATATCAATCCTATTTCTTAAAGCAATGATGATATCCCCATCGTTGTTTTTTCTTACCACTCCGACTAATTCTTTTGTTGACTGGTATGGTTCTGTATCAAAGTTGTAATCATTTAAGGGTTGTTTGCCAAAAAACATGCCTGTTGTGTATCCCCTGTTGCTAAATTGCTGTAACTCTTTAATCCATTGGGACTTTACTCTATACCGTGAATCATTCTTAAGTGTATCAATCGCCTCACGATATACTTTTACAACTCCACCAGCATAATTTATTCCCTTAATCCTGCCTTCAATCTTAAAACTATCAATCCCTGCCTTTGCCAATTTGTCTAAATGCTCAATCATGCAGAGGTCCTTTGAACTCATCAGATAGGTGCCTCTGTCGTTCTCAAACACAGGCATATACTCACCGGGACGCTTCTCCTCCATGAGTGTGTAATTCCATCTACATGAATTTGTGCAGAGTCCTTTATTTGCACTTCTATAGGCAAGAAAACTACTTATGTAGCATCTTCCCGAATAAGAAATACAGATAGAGCCATGGACAAACACCTCTAACTCAATACTGACAGCATCCCTAATCTCTTTTATCTCATCAATCGTTAGCTCCCTTGAGAGTATGAGCCTCTTTGCACCGATGTCCTGCCAAAATTGTGCAGACAGACTGTTTGTAATATTTGCCTGTGTGCTGATGTGGATTGGTATGTGAGGGGCATTCTTTTTAAATAGATTGAAACAACCAATATCAGACACAATCACACCGTCAGGTGAGATATCCTTCAATACCTCCACATACTCCCTAATCTCGCCAATGTCTTTGTTGTGGGGGAAGATGTTGACCGTAACATAGACCTTTTTGTTTTTATTATGCACATACTCAACTGCCTTTTTTAACTCGTTAACATCAAAGTTTTCAGCCTTCTGCCTAAGACTAAACCTTGATGGACCAAGATAGACCGCATCAGCCCCGTAATGAATAACCGTTACGAGTTTTTCAAAATCACCAGCAGGTGCCAACAACTCAGGTATCTTTTTCATGTTTTTAATCCAAATCCTAAAGGCAAGATAATCTCAAAAAATCCATTATTTCTTTTTTATTGTAATCTAACAGCAATAAACTTAAGCACTTGTTTCTATATGCTCATAAATCTCATCAATCCCTTTTTGTATCTCAATAGTCTTTGCAATGGCTGTAACAATCCTGCAATATGTCTGTGTATCCTCAAGGGAAAGCACCCTGTCTTTCCTATCCTTTAGCCACTTATCACAGACCTGATAGCCACCGATTTGATACTGCCACACCTCTAAAGGCACTTCCTTAAAATACTGCTCATTATTGATATACACTCGTCCTGCATCATATCTAATTTTTTGAATCTTATTACTGTCTTGCACCTTAAACTGTGCAATAGGTGTATTTAATTCCTGTGATTTTAAAAGGTGTAGATCAGCAAGCCTATTGCCAAGTTTTGACATCTTTTTAAACAAATCGTAATCCCTTGTAAATGGCACTCTTGGGAAGTCAATCTTTAGAAACTCTGCATACCTTGTGCGATAGGTGTTTGAATACAGCACTGCGTAGATGTAGTAGAAGATTTCTTCAGGGGTAGGGGGTTTTTGGTATAGATCTGCAATCATATTCTTAAAACCTTCTGTGAAGTTTGGGGTTTTTTCATCATACCTTGCAGTTGGCTCAGCAATTAATAGTGCCGTAGCAAGGGCAAAGGGGTTTTTCTTTTTGCCTTTAGGCTTATCATGATCTTCAAAAAGATACAGAGGGAATAAATAGCATCCTCCTTTAGCACTGAGTGTTACCCTATAATTGATGATTTTATCGCTTATAAAGATGTGATTAAATTCTTTTTCTGCAACTTGTCTTACTGTAATCAGGGCAATATTGTTTTGCATCATGTGATTCATAACTTCTGCCCTTGTCCTTTCAATCACTGAATTGTGGTAAAAAATCCACCTGTTATCAAAAGGTCTAAAAAGAATCTTTTTTATGAAATCGTCAATGTGGTGTTCTTTATATATCTCTGTTCGAGCATCCTTAAGCTTAAATTTTGAGGTATCCTGTAGATTAAATGTCTGTCTTATTATTTCATCAGGTATCTGTTGATTTTTAAATATCCTAATCCTTTGCCTCAATGCCTCTTTATCAATATCTGTAACAAAATCGTCTCTTGAGGTAACAATGCCAACATTGTTTAAACAAAATATGTTCGTAATATTTACGAATTTTTTATATTGTTTAATAAGCCGCTCATCTCTTGGTATAAATAGATAAAATTCAGACTTTGGGTTAAGTCTTTTCCATTTTGTGCTTTTAATGTCATTTTTAAGAAGCCATGAGTATTTATCTTCTCTTAAACCCCAAACTTCAGCATGATAGACCTTGGCTTTCATCTATAGACTTCCTTTCTGTGTCTAATCTTAAAGATTGTGATTATCTTCTGCTTTTCATCAACAGTATAGATAACCCTATAATCGCCTACTTTAAGTCTGCGCAAATCTTCACCTCTGAGATTTTTAGATTGAGGGAATGGGAAAGGCTCTTCTTTTAGTTGCATAATTGCATTGTCAATCTTTTTAAATAATTTAATTGGCAGATTGTCCATCTCCTTCTGTGCTGATTTTTTTATTAGGATTTTAAACATTCAATGTCTGATATTCGTTTTTGTCTATAGTCTTCATAATCTTCTACAGGTTCTGCAACCCTGTCTTCAATGGACTTTAAGTCTGAAAGGT
>JAOAGP010000115.1 GCA_026415695.1 Thermodesulfovibrionales bacterium
TTTCTTGAGGATTTTTGCCACAGATTAAACAAAACACACATCCACATCACTACATTACCCAAAAAGACAGAGGCAGGCAACCCTGATTTTAGGATTTGGGATGGCAACCAACACATCACGGGCTACATTGAGGCAAAAGACCCATCAGTAGAAGACCTTGATAAGATAGAAGACACGGAGCAACTAAAGAGATACCTGCATACATTTCCCAATCTCATACTCACAAACTTTTTAGAATTTAGGCTTTATCGTAATGGTCAGAGGACAGATAAGGTAGTAATAGGCAGGGCAGCGGTTTTAAACAAACTCAAGACTTCACCACCAGTTGAAAGAGAGACAGAGTTATACAATCTACTTGAAAGGTTTTTATCCTTTTCAATTCCAAAGGTTTACAGTAGTAAGACCCTTGCAGTAGAGCTTGCAAAGAGGACGAGGTTTTTAAGGGAGATAGTGTTTAATGAGGTTACAAGTGAGGAGGCAGACAAGTCGGGCAGCACGGAAGCAAGAAAGTTAACTGCCTCACTTCCTGACTTGCAGACTGTAGATAAGAGAAGGATAGTTAATAGTCCACTTCATGAATTCTACGAGGCATTTAGAGAGCATCTAATAACGAACCTCTCAGAAGATGAGTTTTCTGACTTATATGCACAGACAATCACATATGGGCTTTTTGCAGCAAGGACAAGGGCTACTAATGGCTTTAACAGAAAACTCGCCTATGACAACATACCAAAGACCATCGGGATATTAAGGGATGTATTTAGGTTTGTATCCTCTGTAAACATACCTCTACAAATGGAGTGGATAATTGACGATATTGCTGAAGTCTTATCAGTAGCGGATATAAACAAAATCCTACATGAATATTACCACGAAGGCAAAGGCTCTGACCCGATAATACACTTCTATGAGACATTTCTCACTGAATACGATCCAAAGACAAGGGAGATGAGGGGAGTGTATTACACCCCTGAACCAGTGGTGTCATACATTGTGAGGTCAATACATATCATACTCAAGGAGAGGTTTAAAAAACCTGATGGATTTGCAGATACTGCTGTGACAGTGCTTGACCCTTCAGCGGGGACTCTTACATTTTTAGCAGAGGCAGCGAAGGTAGCAGTCAGTGAGTTTACCTCAAAATACGGTGAGGGCAACAAAAGGGGATTTATTAGAGACCATATTTTGAAGAACTATTATGGATTTGAGTTAATGATGGCTCCATATGCAATAGGGCATCTGAAGATGTCATTTTTACTTGAAGAGTTAGGATACAAGTTAAGTGAAGATGACAGGGTAAAACTCTACCTCACCAACACACTTGAGATGGAGGAACTCCCAGAGACGAAGTTGCCCGGGATGTCATCATTATCAAAAGAATCACACCTTGCGGGGAGGGTAAAGAAGGAGCAACCAATACTTGTGATAATAGGCAACCCGCCGTATTCATACCATTCAACAAACACGGGAGAATGGATTTCCGCGAAGATAAGGGCATATTATCAGGTTGATGGTAAACCATTAAATGAAAAAAATCCCAAAGGACTTCAAGACGACTATGTTAAATTTATACGCTTTGCCCAAAACAAGATTGAGCAGTCAGGAGAGGGGATTTTAGGATTTATCACTAACCATAGTTACCTTGATAATCCTACTTTTAGAGGTATGAGACAATCTTTGATGCAGAGCTTTGATGAGATATACCTACTTGACCTTCATGGTAACAGTCTTAAGAAAGAGAAATGCCCTGATGGACGCAAAGACGAAAATGTCTTTGATATTAGACAAGGGGTATGTATTGCAATTATGATAAAAAGGAGGAGGGAAAAATGACCGTGCAAATTAAAGAAGAGATTATAAATGTCAAGCAGTATATAACAAACAAAAAAGGCAGTAAGGTAGCCGCAATATTAGATATAAAGGAACTTAAAAGGATTCAAGACTTGCTTGAAGACCTTTCAGACTTAAAGTCCATTGAAGACAGGGTTGCAGAACCTGTAGAAGATTATGAAGACTATAGACAAAAACGAATATCAGACATTGAATGTTTAAAATCCTAATAAAAAAATCAGCACAGAAGGAGATGGACAATCT
>JAOAGP010000026.1 GCA_026415695.1 Thermodesulfovibrionales bacterium
TTATCTCAATGTTTGCATAAAGTTCATCAAATGAGATGAAAACCTTATCACCAGATGGTTCATATAGGTTAAAGCCATCAATGGTAAGTCCAAGTGTTATAGGATTAAAAGTTACTGATTTGACAGTAATCCTCCTTTGCAACTCTTTGGATAAATTGTCAATGATGTAGTTTTTAATCAATGAGGGGACGATAAAATAGGCAGAAATGGTTGTAATGATAAACAAGAGGCATGAAAACCATAGTATAAATGCCTTTTTACCTTTTATGTTTATCATAGGAGTATGATGTTAAACAGGGGTGTTGATGTTTAAATCGTAAGTCCCGATTGAAATATCAGCCATCAGATTCATATCCCAAAGTATGCTTGTCAGGTTGGTTTTAGAATTTGTAGGGATTAAGACGATGACCCTTGAACCATCCTTGAGGCTTGCTTTCCATGTTTCAGCCCTCTGTTTTGTAAGGGAGTCTTCTGTTTCCACGAATACGGTTGCTATCTTTAAGCCATGATTATAGACAACTAAATCAGGATTAGGTTCTTTGTCCACCACTACATCACTGTATTTCTTTTTGTATCTTTCTTTTAATTGTTCAATGACAACCTCTTTTAAGAGGGATTTTAGACCTGATTTCATGATTACCTATGTTTTTTCTTTTTTTGAGAAATCAACCTTTATGATCTTGCCCTTTTGTTCATCGTCCTTGTGTTTTTTAGGAGGCTCATCTTCAATCTTGTTATTATTATCTTCATATACTCCCAATGTTGTAAATTGAAGATTCAATTCAGGACTAAACACGCAGATTATATCATCAGAGGGGATAAAACAATGCTCTGCTTTTGTGCCGAAGACAAGTTTTGCAGTAAGTGCATCATCCTGCCAATCAAAGTTCATCTGTGTATTAAACACAAGGATTAGCCCTTTTTCCTTTTCCTCCTTTGTAAATCCCCTTTTACCAATCACCACATTGTCAGAATGTTTGACGATGATAAATACCCTGCCGTGACTGTTTAGTATCTCGTAAAAGACATGCTTTTTGAGATTGTTGATGGTTTTTCTCATCATGTGGCATACATTATATCAGACAGCGGATGATTTTGACATCAGGATGTATCTTGTTATATGTCGTAAAGATGTAGCATTATATCATTTCTTGTAACAATCCCTATAAACCTTTCATCATCTCCTTTGCTATTTGCAATCTCTATCTGATGTCTATCAACGATGCCTTCAAACCTGTCTTTATCAAATACAATAAGACACCTCTCTGCGCTACTTTTTTCTAAAATGGACATGGCATCTTTAATCTTGGTTTGTGGTGATATGAGTTGTTTGGGCTTAAAAGTCAAAGAGGTTATGCTAATAATCTCTGCATCTCCAAGCATTACCAAGTCTTTCAAGAAACCGAAAAGTCTAACAGGTTCTATATCATTAACAACAGCTGATGCAGCACCAGAATGTCCACCACCTCCAATCTGTCTGATGATACTACCTGCATCAAAATCTGGCAATATGCTTCTGCCAATCACAAAAGACTTATCGTATTGAGAAAAAATACCAAAACAGGCATCTACACCCGAGAGTTCCCTAAATTTGTCAACCACCTGTGAGAGCATACTTACTGATGTCTCAAGAAATAACTGGGATATGCCAACCTTTATCCCTCTTACATTTATTATTTCAGCCTCTTTGAGCATCTGAGAAAGAAGTCCCTGTTGAATCTCGTTAAATGAGCCTGACAAGAAGGAATTGACGATGTTTAGATCTGCCCCATTTTCTAACAAGTATGCAACAACTCTTGCATCCTCTGGTTGAGTAACAGGATAGGTTAGCCCTCCTGTGTCATCATAGATGCCAAGTAAAAAGAGGGTGGCATGCATTGGGGTAAATGCAATGCCTTGTTTTATCATCTCCTGCATCATTATGGTAGTGGTTGACCCCATCTCAAAGTGGTTTAATATGTGTGCATTGATGTCTTTGCCTTTGATGTGGTGATCCCAAAGTATGATTTCAGGGATGTTCATCATTTTTATCTCATCGCCATTTTCAATGCGTCTCCAGTTATTTGTATCCACGATTATCAACCTTTTTACATTGTTTAGCGACACATCTTTTGAAGACCTTAGTTGGAAGATTTCCCTGTGTAATCCTAAAAACTCCTTTACTGACGGATGCATTTGTCTTGGGATTATGCCAATTGTGTCGGGATATAGAAAGGTAGCCAATACAAGACTTGATAAGGCATCAAAATCTGCATTTCTATGGGTTAGTGCTATCTGCATGTGATTATCCATTTACAGAATTTTATGTATAAATACTGTAATTAATCAACTTTGCTTTCGCATAATAGCCTTTACTCTGCTGTGATTTAGTGGTATAATCCAACGGATTTAGATGGTTTGTAATAAAAAACACCAAAAACTCATGGGAGGATATGAAGATGTTGCCAAAGATAAATCCTAAAAAGACATCGGCATGGAAATCACTTAAGACACATTATCAGTTTATGAAGACACAACACATCAAGGATATGTTTGAAAATGACAAGGAGAGATTTAAACGATTCTCTTTGCGTTTTGAAGACATGATTGTGGATTACTCAAAGAATATCATCACACAAGAGACGATGGGTTTACTCTTTGACCTTGCAAGGCAATGCAAACTACAGGATGCCATTGAGTCAATGTTTAATGGTGAAAGGATAAATGAGACAGAAAACCGTGCAGTGCTTCATACCGCACTTAGAAACCGTTCAAACACACCTGTATATGTAGATGGCAAGGATGTTATGCCAGATGTCAACAAGGTGCTTGAGCAGATGAAGGTGTTTTCTGATGCCGTTATATCAGGACAATGGAAGGGATATACTAACAAGGAGATTACTGACATTGTAAACATTGGTATTGGAGGGTCAGATTTAGGTTGTGTGATGGTTACGGAGGCATTGAGACCTCTATGGAAACCAAACATCAAGGCACACTTTGTCTCAAATGTTGACGGCACCCACATTGCCGAGACCCTTAAGAGATTAAACCCAGAAACGACCCTTTTTATGATTGCCTCAAAGACCTTCACGACACAAGAGACGATGACCAATGCTCACACAGCAAGGCAGTGGTTTTTGTCTCATGCAAAGGATGAGAACTTCATCAAGAAACACTTTGTGGCTATTTCAACGAATGCGAAAGAGGTGGAGAGATTTGGGATTGATACAACAAATATGTTTGTATTCTGGGATTGGGTTGGAGGTAGATACTCATTATGGTCTGCAATTGGGCTTTCTATTACATGCACTATTGGTTTTGAAAACTTTGTTGAGTTGTTAGAAGGTGCACATGCAATGGACATGCACTTTAGACATACGCCATTTGAGAGAAACATACCTGTCATACTTGCATTGATAGGTATTTGGTATGTCAATTTCTTTGGTGCTGAAACAGAGGCAATACTGCCCTATGACCAATACCTACACCGTTTTGCAGCCTACTTCCAACAGGGGAATATGGAAAGCAACGGCAAACAAACGGACAGGACTGGAAAGAGAGTGGGATATCACACAGGACCAATCATATGGGGAGAACCCGGCACAAATGGTCAGCATGCCTTTTATCAGTTGATACATCAAGGGACAAGACTGATACCTTGTGATTTCATCGCCCCGGCTATTTCCTATAACCCCATTGGCAAACACCACGAAATACTCTTAAGCAATTTCTTTGCACAAACAGAGGCTCTCATGAAGGGTAAGACCACTGATGAAGTAATGAAAGAACTACAAATGGCTGGTTTTTCAGAGCAGGATATCAAAAGGATACTTCCATATAGGGTCTTTGATGGCAATAGACCTACAAACTCAATATTAGTAAAAAAACTCACTCCAAGGACTTTAGGAAGTCTTATCGCCATGTATGAGCATAAGATATTTGTGCAAGGTGTAATATGGAATATCTTTAGTTTTGACCAATGGGGTGTGGAGTTGGGAAAGCAACTTGCAAACAAGATACTACCTGAACTTAGTGACGACAACGAGGTATCTTCTCATGACTCGTCTACAAATGGTTTGATAAATGCTTATAAGTCATTACGGAGAACAGGATAGTATTGGGCTATCTATCAAAAGGCGCAATCTTGATTTGCCTTGCTAAAATTGACATTTCAGGTGGTTATCTGTTATAAATTATATTCTTTGAGTTAATTCCCGGGTAGCTCAGTCGGCAGAGCAGGTGGCTGTTAACCACCCTGTCGGGGGTTCGAGTCCCTCCCCGGGAGCCTTTCAGTTATATTCCACAGTGTTTCTATCCGTTCCACAGTGTTTCTCTACAACCCAACTAATCAGACGATATAATTGATGGTAGTAAAAAATTGATTTAGAATCATACCGTCATTTACTACAAATTTTATTGGCATTAAAGGGTATCACATAAAAAAGACTGTTATAAAGCAAAACGATGATTAAAAACAAGATGCTTACATAGAACAGGATAAGTGCTGCAAAACCTACCTCAAATAACTACAAACTAAATGATGAAAAAAAGGGCTTTAGCTATTAGTTACGACCAAGGAAAACAATTTAGGAATTTATATCAATCCTACCCTAAAAGAATATTGATAAATCGCATGATTACCGATTGAGTTATAATTTACCCAACCCCAGCGATAAGCGATGTATAAGCAATTATAGCCGATATTGAGGAGGTAAAAGAAGAAATTTTTATAATGCCTTTGACCGATACATTAAAAAATGACTATTTTAGGAACTATTCAGGTATGGTGGGGACAGAAATTTTGCCTAAAATCAACAAAATTGGGCATACCTATCCTGTGTTTTGTATTGGTAGTGATAACAG
>JAOAGP010000040.1 GCA_026415695.1 Thermodesulfovibrionales bacterium
CAATGCAATATACCAAGAAAGACACATGTTTGCTGACCTTATTAAGGGAGGCATAGTTCATCCTCTAATTATAGAGTGGACAACCCTTGAAGGCTTAATAACAAATCAAAGGACAGGCAAACTGATACATCTAATAGACAAGAGGCATCAGATATGAGCAATGAAGATCTCTGGGTAAAGATAACCTGTCCACCAAGGAAGCACTGTATATCTATTATCCAAGATGCAGCTTCAAGTATCGCCAAATCAGTTGGAATAGTTGACGAAAAGATTGGCTTCATAAGGCTCAACATTGAAGAGGCATTTATGATGGTTTTAAACCTTGCCTACAGTGATGATACCTCTGAAGATATAATGGTTGATGTAAGGTGTCAACCCCCTTACTTTAGGGTGCAGTTTATAAGTAAAGGAATGCCCTTTGACCTATCTTTGATACCTGAATATGAGCCCACAAAATTGGTAGAAATGACTGATAAGGATGTCTCTACATTGTCTATGCACATGATAAAGGAATCAGTTGATGAATATCACTTTATCAACAGAGGGAAAGAAGGCATAGTCTTTGAACTAAAATGGCACATTCACTTTGACAAAGTAGAGGATATACAAGACAGTGAGCAAGATAAGATAGAGATAATTGAGGATATAAAAGAGATTAAGATGCTCAGTCCTGATGATGCAATCAATATCTCAAGGCTTGTTTACAAGAGTTATGGTCTAAGTTATGTGAGCGAGGACATCTATTATCCTGATAGATTGAGGGCAAAACTCCAGTCAGGACTTTTTGAGTCCATAGGTGCTATAACCACATCAGACAGGATTGTAGGGCATCTTGCATTGATGAAGGATGCCCAAAACTCGCAGGCAGTAGAATGGGGGGTTGTAGTTGTGGATCCTGCATGCAGGGGTAAAGGGCTTATGAACAGTCTCCTTGAGTTTGCAATGAAGGTGATGCAAGGTAGAAGTGAATCAGTGTTCTTTGCCCATGCAGTAACAAATCATCCCTTTACTCAAAAGACCTGTGAGAGATTTGGTTTTAAGCCTACAGCCTTACTTGTGGGCTTTGCCCCTGATTCTATTAGATTTAGAAACATACATGATAATCTGAAACAGAGGGAAAGCACATTCATATTTTTAAAACTCATGAGACCCCTTGAGAAAAAGAAGATTTATCCACCTTCTTGGTATAAAGAGACACTTTCAAAGATATTTGAGACATTAGGCATTTCAATAGATGAACTAATAAATATGGAGGTTTCTGCTGACATAGGTCTGGACACAAATACTACCTACTCATCAAGGATAATTAGTAGTATAAATACGGCGCTGATTTTCATTGACAGAATTGGTAGTGACATAAACAATGTCCTTACCTTTGAAAAAAAGAGACTCTGTAAGGAGAAGGTGGATGTAATCAACCTCGTGATTGATTTACAAGACCCAAATGCAGAATTGTGTGTAAAATCAGCAGAGTCCTTGGGCTTTTTCATTGCAGGTTTTACCCCTATGATGCCATACCCTTATGCAATAACTATGCAGTATCTAAACAACCTTAAGATTGACTACGATGTAATCACTACCTATGGAGACACTGCATCGTGGATAAAGGAGATTGTAAAACAGGATCAGATGAGGGTGGAAGGATAGATTTGAAGGTTTTTTTGACTATTAAATCATCTTTTTTTGATACTGGGGTTAAGTGCTCTTATAGTAAAGATTGATCCGCATAAAATAATAACTACTGCGGCTCCAATAAATGCCATTCCAAAACCACAATATAGTGCAACCATCCCTGATACTAAAGGACCTGTGGTATGTCCAATGTCCATTATTGAACCTAATACCCCCATCGCAGACCCATAAGTCTCTTTTTTGCTTAAATCCGCTATGTAGGCTGATGTTGCAGAGGTTACAATTGAGATACTCAACCCAAATAATATGCTTAAGCCAAATAATGCAATAAACGATTTAAATATAGAAAATGCAGATATACATATAGCAGAGATTAATGCCCCTAAAATAATCTGTGGAGTCCTTCCATATCTGTCTGAAGCCTTTCCCATTAGTGGCTTTGTGATTGCTAATGTGATTATCTGTGCTGAAAGAATAGTTCCCACTTCATAGGCTGAGATGTCTAATCTTAAAGCATATATAGGCAAAAAGGTTTCAAATGTGCCGTAGGCAAATAGGATAGATGCCTCTACCACCGCAGCAATTAGGATTGATTTGTTTGAAAGGACAAACTTAAAGGATGAAAACACTACTCTGTAATCATGTGTTGATTTGATTTTGGTATTTCCTTTAGGTAATCTTAATGAGAGCAATAAGGCTATTATTCCAGCAATTCCACATACAAGATACACAACCCTATAACTCATTTCAGGGTTAATAAATAGCATGTAGCCTATGATGCTGCTACCAAAAATCGGTGCCAAGAATCTACCAACTAATGTTGAAGTGGAAAACCATCCCATCTTTTCACCTCTATGAGCCTCAAAGTAGTCAGCCACAAGAGCCATTGCTACAGGGATAAAAATGGCGGTGGCAAAACCATGATAAAATCGCACGATTACAAGTTGCCAGATACTATTGACATATAGATATAGAAAGGGTGCAGTTGAAAATATGATGAGGGAAAGAAAGAGAAGTCTTTTTCTGCCAAATGTGTCTGAAAGCAAGCCTGCTGGTATGCTTGCAACTATCCCTGTAAAAGCAGATATTGAGGCAACGAGACCAACCTCTGATGGGTCTGCACCAAGATGATTTGCAAATAGTGGAAGTACAGGACTTTTTGATATTGTAGAACTGAAGATTGCAAAAAAACCCGTGCTACAAAGCAGTAAAAAAGGACTGATTCTCACTGGGTTTTCATCAGCCCTTTTATTACCCCACGATAGTCAAGATATTGATTGGGCGTTAGATGATTATTTTTCATTATAAAAAGTATCATTCATATTGAAAAAGTTCTTTCAAATCTACCGTCAGTCCCTTCAACACCCCGCACTCTATCACATCCTCCTTTACATATACATCAGGGCGGGAGTATTGATTATTGTCATTTAGACGATAGACTAATATAAACTTGTCTGTTGGGTGGACTATCCAGTATTCCTTTACCTTGTGTTTCTCATACAAAGCCAATTTTACCTTCATGTCTTTAGCTGCGGTATGAGGCGAGATTATTTCAATTATCCAGTCAGGGGCACCTTTACAACCTCTATCATCTAACTTTGACTTATCACATATAACTGAAATGTCAGGCTGGACAACTGTTAAGATTTTATCATCAGACTCATTAGCTTCAGGCAGACGGACATCAAAGGGGGCAATATATGCCTTGCAATCTTTACCTTTAAGAAATATATTGATTTGAGTATATAATTCCCCCACTAACTCTTGGTGTGATCTTGATGGTGCAGGGCTCATATTGTAGGCAATGCCATCAATCAACTCCCATCTCTCATTGTCATCCCATTTGAGATAATCACCGTAGGTAAAGATTTCTTTCATTTTTAAGGCAGGCAGTCCCATAAAGTTACCTCCTTATTTAAAAAGTAATTTTAAAGTTTATCATAAAGGACATATATGAAAAAATGTTTTTAAGAAAAAACTTATTGCAAATGCCAAAGACATTAAAGCGAAACAATAACCACTATGAAATGCTAACGAAACATCATGCCCAAGATTATTGACAAAATATTCATAGTAACTGTTCCTCTTTCATTAACCTTAACCCAAATCCAGTGATAATATAATGAAAACCGCTTCAGTTGTCATTCCTGCGAAAGCAGGAATCCATGACAAAGATAGTTCCGATACCTTATAAATTTTATAATGAAACTCTTTAGCGCTGGATTTGGGTTAACATAAACTCAAATAAGGCACTGCATAAATATTTGAGGCTAATTGTTTGATTTCACTACCAGTGTAAATCACCAACCCCCCAGCGAATGCCTTTGTCTCATCCTTTAAAAACAGTAGATTTTCAATGTCTTTGATAGATACACTATCAGATAGTTTTACCTCAATCCCAATAATCTTATTGCCTTTTTCGATTATGAAATCAACCTCTCGCTCTTTGCCACCTTGTGTCCTAAAATACATTACATCAGCACTCATTAACGATGCTATCACTGATAGGTTTAAAAACACTAAGGACTCAAACATCGCACCTTTGAAGCCTTCAGGTATTGCCTCTATTGTAGAAAAACCACTTAGTGAGCAAATCAACCCTGTGTCTAACAAAAAGACCTTCGGAGATTTTATTAACCTCTTTGAGATATTCTTTGAATAGGGCATTAGCCTTGTAAATAGCCCAGTTTCTTCAAGTATGCTTATATATCTACCTGTTGTTGAGTGTGATAGTCCTGCATCTCTTGAAATATCACTTTGTTTTAAGATATTGGCAGTCCTCAAGGCTAATAACTGCATCATTCTTTTAAAATCTGATAAATATGAAATCTCCGCAAATTGCCTTAAATCCCTTTCAAGATAGGTCTTTATGTATCCTCGCCACCACTCAGTTATGTGTTCACTGTTTTTAAGAAATGTAACTGGAGGTAAAAAGCCTCTAAATAAAGACTCTTGAATATCTCTGGATTCATAATAAGTTATTTTGTTAGTATCAAGCCTACCAGTGTTAATGAACCCCTCAAGCCAACCACTGTATTTTTTATCAAATAATTCACCAATACTAAAAGGCATAAGATCAAGATAAACTGCCCTACCAGCAAGGCTTTCTGACACTCCTTTCATCAATAACAACTTTGCAGAACCTGAAAGGACTATCCTCCTATCCCTATCTCTGTCTATTGCCCTTTTTACTGAATAGAGAAACTCTGGCGCCCTTTGCACCTCATCAATTACCAAGTTAGATGATATGTTTAGTATCTCATCAGGTCTTTTAATAGCAATGTCAAGCACATCAAGGTCATCAAAGGTAATGTAGTGCCAGTCTTTGAAAGGCATTTCGTTTTGTAACAGAGTGCTTTTGCCTGTCTGTCTTGCACCTGATAGGATAATTACAGGAAAAAAATCAATGGCATTCCTCAATTTTTCAGCTATCCAGCGGGTTTTATAGAATTCTGATTGTCTCATGATATAAATTATATCATGTCGTGATTAAAAATATATCACCACAAATATAACAGTTAATCATTGATGTCCAAAATAAATCTGTTATTTGACAAATTGAGGTAAAGTCCAATATAAACAAAGGACTACACCGACTTTTGATACCAAGATTGTTTGGGGCTTATCAGAATTACATCAATTTCTAACAAAGCTCAATAATCCCGACTATATTCAAGCACAATGGAAAAAAGTCTTGACTTTTTCCCACTAAACTTGAAAAATATCACTTGTGATTAAGAGAAACATAGAGACATTTGCTGACAAGGTTATTCACAACTACAACAAAATGCTCTTTGTCAGTGGTCCAAGACAAAGTGGTAAAACCACCTTTGCAAAGATGTTTGCTGACAAAAACTACCAAAGTGTATATGTTAATTGGGACATCATCAACGACCAAAAAAGGATAATCACAAACCCATATTTCTTTGAACAAGAAAGCAGAGATTTAAAAGTCCCCTTTTTAGTCCTCTTTGATGAGATACATAAGTATAAGAACTGGAAAAATTATCTCAAAGGTTGTTATGACGGTTTTAGCAAAGACTTCAGGTTTATTGTTACAGGCAGTGGCAGGTTAGATTTATTCAAAAAAGGTGGAGATAGCATATTTGGTCGCTATATGGCTATTAATCTGTTTCCCTTTACATTGGGTGAAATCACTGAAACAAAGATTGACTGGGATAATTTTTACAAATATCTTCAAAATGGCTTTGAAAAGAGAACTTATCACAAAGAGTATTTAGACCTTTTCAATTTATCAGGCTTCCCTGAACCCTACATAAAGAACGAAATAAGTTTTTACAACATCTGGGCAAATGAGCGTAAAAAGACATTAATCAAAGAAGATATACGAAATGCTTACATCATAAAAGATATTTCAAATATAGAGGTGTTGTCTAATCTTTTACCGGATAAAATAGGCTCTCCCTTATCAATAAATTCTCTTAGAGAGGACATAGGTGTTGCCTTTGATTCTGTTAAGAAATGGCTCTTGATATTACAACAATTTTATTACATCTTTATAGTCAAGCCATACTCAAAAAGAATATCAAGGGCATTAAAGAAAGAACCAAAGATTTACTTATACGATTGGGTAGAGATAGAAGAAGAGGCAAGAAGGTTTGAAAATGTAGTTGCTTTACATCTTTACAAGGCAGTTAGCCTATGGAAAGGGTGTGGTTATGGAGACTTTGAATTGTTTTACATAAGAGACAAAGAAGGTAGGGAGGTAGATTTTTTAGTCACTAAAAACAAAAAACCACTGATGCTTGTTGAGGCAAAGTATAGTGATGAGGAAATCTCAAGGCATCTTTTATATTTTCAGCAAAAACTACAAGTCCCATATGCAATACAGGTGGTTCACAAATCAGATGTTTTAAAAAGGTCAAGTATGAACAATCTCACACAGTATGTAATTTCTGCAGATAATCTCTTTTATTATCTACCATAGAAAAAGACAAAACCCTTCAAATAAGCAAACTATTTGCCTTCCTAAAGGCATCAATCGTATTGAAACAACTCTTTTAATGCTATATTTAATCCCTTCAACACCATGCACTCTATCAAATCCTCCTCTACATAGACATCGGGGCGGGAGTATTGATTATTGTCATTTAAACGATAGACCAAGATAAACTTATCCGTTGGATGCACTATCCAGTATTCCTTTACCTTGTGTTTCTCATACAAAGCCAATTTTATCTTCATATCTTTGGCTGCGGTATGAGGTGAGATTATCTCAATTATCCAGTCAGGGGCACCTTTACACCCTCTGTCATCTAATTTTGATTTATCACAAATCACTGAAATGTCAGGCTGGACAACTGTTAAGATTTTATCATCAGACTCATTAGCTTCAGGCAGACGGACATCAAAGGGGGCAATATAAGCCTCACAATCTTTACCCTCAAGAAAATTAAGTATTTTGCTAAAAAGAATTCCTGCTATTTTTTGATGATACCTTGATGGCGCAGGACTCATGTTGTAGGCAATGCCATCAATCAACTCCCATCTCTCATT
>JAOAGP010000014.1 GCA_026415695.1 Thermodesulfovibrionales bacterium
TACTCAAGACTGATGCCAAAACAAAAATTCCCGATGCACACTTGATATAACATTATTTATCAAACACTTATTTTTATAGGTTAAACATTGACTACCTGAATTAAACTACATATTTGTCAGTTATTCTACAATTTTGTAGTTTTATGTTGATATCATCAACGAAATACCCTTTTTATTGATGAAAAAGAAGATGTCAAGTTTTTATAAAAGATTAAATACTGATAGGATTTAATCAGAGATTAATAAAATGAAGAAACACATCGAAAGAATCAATGATGAGAGGGCAGGAATTCACCTGACTTTGTCGGTTTTTAGACATAACTCATTGATATATCTATATTCCTATTCTTCTTTAGGCACTACTCTTGATGTGTTTTGATTGTTTAGATGTTCTACTTTATCTGGTAAGGTATGTTTGACAGTTTTAATCCTACTGCCTTGTATATCTCATTTGCGTCATTACTTATTTGCCCTGAAAAGTAATTGTGTTTACAGGGAAACTTGTCTATACAAAAATTGGTTTACCCAACTTGATTTGAGAAAGAACCTATTGAATATTGGAAATAGGCTTAAAAACAAGACATTGAGCATAAATACTTCCTAAATCCTTGCTGATGACAATGATGGGGCTAAACAAGGTCAATCTAAATGCTAAACAAGACCACAGTTGCCACCTGAAACTATGTCCTCGTTATCTCCAATTTCACCACAAAGGACTTCTTGCCAAAGGAGGTGTCAAACTCAATGTAAATCGGGATGCTTAAGAGATTAAAATAAAAACTTGCACTAATCTCCTCATCTTGTGATAGAGGCGTATTTGGACTAAAGGAAACGACAAGATTTCCTGAATTGGGGTCATAAGACTGTACGGTACCAATCTTGTCGTTTGTGAAGACTTGGATAGAACTACTTTTTATGAGTGCCACAATACCTTGTGATGAGTTAGACTTCTGAAGGGTAAATGTGCAGGTATTACCCCTGCAATTGTCCTTTGCAACCCCAATCTTTTCACCACCGTATCTTTTAACAGGTTGTCCTGAATATTCCACAGTAACTGGAGCATTTTTAAATCCCATTGCCCTTGTGATCTCAATCTGATTTCCTACTACCGAACCATACACTGTGTTACCAGAGACCAGTCTGTTTTGAGTGTCCTGTTGTAAGGTTAGATTGCCATAATATACCTTTACATCCCTACCCTCTGGAAAGTTTGCAAGTGACCTCAACGGACTAACATACATAGCATAGATTGCGTTGTTTTCTGCAATCCCCTTGCTAAAATTGAGTAACCATGTCTTTGTTGTTGAATTAAACAAACCAGAACCGTCACCAGTTAGTGTCCCAATATTAGTGGCTTCCTCAAGGGATAAGGTAAAGTCAGTAAATTTCATAGTTCCTCTCGTATAGTCGTAAGTAGGGACATTCTCAAACCTTGTGCAATTAACTGTAGTTGAGTCTGATGTGCAGTCTTTTCTACCTGTGAGTCCTGTTTTTGTGTATATAATCTCCCCTATAGTTTCAGCATAAAGTGTGTATGATGTCCGTGCCGTAGATGGGTTTGTGTCTTTTAAATAAACAAGTGGAGAGAAGACCCTGTCTGAATCGGTAAGTAGAGTGAAGGTAAGGGATGCACTACCGTTTGCTGCAATAATCTTGTTTAGAGGTGTAGTCTTTGTAATAGTCTGCCCCAAACCATTTGTCCACTTAACCGTCACGGAGTTAATCACACAACTTACACCAGCCTTACACTCTGCAGTTGCGCTCATTGTCTCTGCAGCACCTGTGTAAGTTGTAGATGTTTTAACTGCTGGGATGTCAAGTATCTTTATATCTGCCTCTGGTTCTTGCTGACCTCCTCCACATCCAAAAATCAATAAAACGAACATCGTTAAAAAAATGCTATAAAACATCAAACCTCCCCTTTTGAAGAATTTATTCTAATCAAATTTAAGGTGCAACAAATTGTGCATTAATATTTGTATTTGATGTAATAGTAAAACTGCAGGGATTCCCTGTTGTGCATCCTGACATGCCTGTCCACTGACTGAAGTTGTTGTTACTGTCTGGGATTGCAAAGAGTGTAATGTTTGTGCCACTTAAAAACTGTGATGAACAAGTACCACTACCACTTCTACAGTTTATGATACCTGAAGGCGATGAGTAAACCGAACCTGAACCTTGAACATTGACCTGAAGTGTGTACAACACGCCTACACTTTCTGCAGCAATACCAATATTTGTAAAGATATTTGGGTCTGTGGTGAGGATGTCAATCCTTGCAACATCCTTGTAGGCAGACCCAGAGGTATAAGTAACATCAATCCTACATGATTGAGACCTCTGCAATGTATTGCCTGTGCACAAATCGTTTATTGAAAACTGGCTTGCCCTATCCGATGCCTGATTTAAAGAGACAGAACTGATTGTGATAGGGAACTCCGCAATATTTATGACCGCAAAAGATTGAGTGATAGTGCTTCCAACATCAACCTTTCCGAAGTTTAGAAATGATGGAGTAGCGATTACCTTTGAGTTAAAAGCCCTGATAGTGTTTCCACCATAACCATTTGCTAAAAGGATATTGTTTCTAAAAATCACCGATTTTAACCAGATGTTTGTGCCTGTGTATAAGCGATTCCAAGTAACACAATCGTTTGAAAACATAAGGGATCCACCTTGCCCTACAGCGAAGAAATAATTGTCTCCAAAACCAACACCAGATAGGTAACTACCAGTTCGTGATTCCTGCTCAACCCATACATAACCGTCTAATGACCTCAAGATAGCCCCGTTGTATCCAACAGCACAAAATATACCATTACCAAATGTTACTGCCTTTAGGTTTTTAGAAACAGGTGATTGCACTGATTCCCAAGACTTACCATCCGCTGATATAAATATAACTCCACTGTTACCAACTGCTACAAAGGTATCATTACCATAGACAACCGAATTTAAGTCTTGTTTAGTGTCCAACCTTATTTCATTCCACTTGCCTCTTTGATTTGACCATAAAACAACGCCTTCTTGCCCAACTGCTACAAATAGCCCAGCCCTGTTTGTAATCGCCTTTAGGTTTTTGTCTGTAACAGATGGTTCAGGATACCATTGATAACCATCCTCGGATGCCACAATCGTTCCACTACTGCCTACAGCTACATACAACTGGTTTGTTGTAGAGTATTTGTAAGTAACACCTTTTAAATCGGCATCAGTCCTGCTCGTTGACTGTGTCCATGATTGTCCATCAGGAGAGGTTGCGATATAGCCTCCATCTCCTACCAGAACAAAAATACCATCTTTGCTACCGTATGTCTGTGCGTGGATATCAACATCTGCGATGACTTGATACCTCTGAAATGTCAGATAGGAGAGGTTGCCTTCCACTAAATCCAAGGAAAAGACCAAAAACAACAAGCATAGACAAATAATTAGTAAAGACCTTCTCAACATAATATCCTCCTTAACTTTGGCAATCTATTAAACCATAGATTTTCAAGTAAATGCATAATATTTTTTCGTATAATATCCAAAAAACTATAATTTTCGTTTACAATACATACCCACCAATGCAAACTGAAACTAAAACAAGGATTACATCAGCCGCAGTGATGATGTCCTTTGCAACCTTTATCAGCAGGATACTTGGTTACATCAAGGACATGATACTTGCATCCTACTTTGGTGCAACGAAGACATCCGATGTCTTTTTCGTGGCTTTTAGGATACCAAATCTCTTAAGGGAGATCTTTGCTGAAGGGGCAATGTCCTCAGCACTTATCCCTGTGCTTACTGACTGTCAGGTAAAGGATGGCAAAGAGCAAGCAAAAAGGCTTGTGCGTTCTGTGTTTGCAACACTTCTGATCGTAGTGGGTATTATATGTGTTGTCGGTATAGTCATTTCCCCAATTATTGTATCAGTTATAGCGCCGGGTTTTGCTCATGATACAGAAAAGTTTAACACCACTGTGATACTTACTCAGATAATGTTTCCTTTTTTGTTATTTATCAGCATTGCATCTTTGATTATGGGGGTGCTTAATACTCGGGGCGTCTTTTTTATCCCCGCCCTTGCCCCTGCTGTGTTGAATGTGGTTACCATAATCTGTGTCGTAACATTAACACATAAACTTACTACCCCAATTATGTCCGTTGCAATTGGAGTGGTTATTGGTGGACTCACACAATTTCTGTTTCAGCTGCCTTCCTTCTATAAGGCAGGATACTCTCTATTGTTACCATTTAAGGATTTTGTTTTGTTTCACAACAGACTCAAGAATATTGCCTTGTTGTTACTGCCTGCAACAGCAGGGATGGCAGTCTCACAGATAAATATCTTCATAAGCACGATATTTGCCTCATTTTTGATTGAAGGAAGTGTTACAGCCTTGTATTATTCTATGAGACTCATTCAATTTCCGATTGGTATCTTTGGCGTGTCTATGGGGATGGCTACACTACCAATGTTGAGCAAACACTTTTCAGAAGGCAATCAAGCAAAGGCATTAGAGGACTTCAATTTCTCTATCAGGCTTCTTTTTTTTATAACAATCCCATGCATGATAGGACTTATTGCCCTCAAAGAACCGATTGTAAATCTACTGTTTCAAAGGGGCGAGTTTGACTACCATGCAACGATTATGACATCAAGTGCATTGATGTATTATGCGATGGGGATTTGGGCGATAGTTGGTATTAGGCTATGCACCTCCGTGTTTTATGCATCTCATGATACAGCCACCCCTGTTAAGATTGCAGCCTTTGGGGTATTGGTAAACATTCTTTTTAGTTACCTTCTTATGGCACCAATGGGACACAACGGTATTGCTCTTGCAAATTCAATATCTGCGGTTTCAAACTTTGTGTTGTTGTTTACTACAGTCAAAAGGAGATTTGGCTCAATTGGTTTGAAGGTGATTGTTGGTTCTTTTATGAAAACCCTATTTTGTGCTTTGATAATGGGTATGGTTGCATTTTTTGTCGCCTCATCTGAAATGTGGAAGGAAACAGGCAATGCCCTTTATAAATCTATGTATCTATTTTCTGTGATATTTATGTCTGTGGCTATTTATGGGGTATTGAATTACATAGTAAAGAGCGATGAGCTAATTTTTTTGCTAAAGAGGTTTGCCAAGAAAAACAATTAGTGTGGTATTATTCAATAAAATATTTTGGAGGTAATGATGGTAAGGAAGATTGTGATTGCATACTCGGGAGGGCTTGATACTTCTGTGGCAATAAAGTGGTTGAAGGAAAGGTATAATGCAGAGGTAATAGCCTTTTGTGCCGATTTAGGACAAAAAGAAGACCTGCATTCAATAAAACAAAAGGCATTTAATACAGGGGCAAGCAAGGTATATGTAGATGACTTAAGAGAGGAGTTCGTAAAAGACTTTATCTTCCCTATGTTGAGGGCAAATGCAATTTATGAAGGCACATATCTTTTAGGCACATCCATTGCCCGTCCGCTTATCGCAAAAAGACAGGTTGAGATTGCACTCATTGAGGATGCAGATGCAGTATCACATGGTGCCACAGGCAAGGGGAATGACCAAGTCAGGTTTGAACTGACATATTATGCATTAAACCCTGCTTTAAAGGTAATTGCACCATGGAGGGAATGGGAGTTTGACTCTCGGCAGTCCTTGATAGATTATGCACAAAAACACGGCATTACGGTGCAGGCAACCAAGGAAAAACCTTACTCAACAGACAGAAACATCATGCACATCAGTTACGAAGGTGGCATCCTTGAAGATCCATGGGCAGAACCACCTGATGATATGTTTACCATGATGGTTCCACCTGAAAAGGCACCTGATAAGCCTGAATACATCGAGATTGAGTATGAAAATGGTGATCCTGTTGGTCTAAACGGAAAGAGGCTATCACCATTTACACTTTTTGATACACTCAATGAGATTGCTGGTAGAAACGGGATTGGAAGGATTGACATAGTTGAAAATCGCTTTGTTGGAATGAAGTCAAGGGGTGTGTATGAGACACCTGCAGGCACTGTGTTACACATTGCACATAGGGCTATTGAATCAATCACACTTGACCGTGAAGAACAGCACCTCAAGGATTCTTGGATTACACGATATGCCGAGTTGGTCTATTACGGTTTTTGGTTTTCACCCGAAAGACTTATGCTTCAAAATGCGATTGATTATAGCCAAAGAAATGTCTCGGGCATTGTTAGACTAAAACTCTATAAGGGCAATTGCCTTGTTGTAGGAAGGAAGTCTGACAAATCACTTTACAACCCTGAACTTGCTACCTTTGAATCAGAAAGGGTTTATAACCAAAAGGATGCAGAAGGTTTCATCAAATTAAATGCACTGAGGCTAAAGGCAGTAGGGTCAAGAAAGTATTAGGATGTCGGCGTCTTCTACTTTTGATGAGGATTACTATTTTATTGCACTTACTCTTGTTAAGGATGTAGGAAATATCACAGCAAAAAAACTCCTTGCAGTCTATAAAAACCCCAAGACTATATTTGAGGTTTCAGAAGATGAATTGTCAAACATAGAGGATGTTGGAGAAAGAAGGGCAAATGCTATCAAAACCTTTTCAGAATGGAAAAAGATTGATGATATTATAAAGGCGATTCAATCAAAGGGTGCGTGGATTTTAAAGATAACAGACAATAGATATCCAAAATCCTTAAGAGAGATTGATGATTCACCAATAATACTTTATTGTTTAGGTGAGTATAAAAAAGAAGACAACATAGCCATAGCCATTGTTGGTTCAAGAAGGATGTCTGAATATGGTAGAAGGGTTGCATCACAGATATCAAGGGAATTGTCATCAATTGGTGTGACTATAGTGAGTGGTTTTGCAAGAGGGATTGACACAGTTGCCCATAGATCTGCATTGGATGCTGGAGGAAGAAGTATTGCAATCTTGGGTTCAGGTATAGATATAATATATCCAACTGAAAACAGATTACTCTTTGACAAGATAAAGAATAGTGGTTGCATAATGACAGAGTTCACTCCAAATACCCCGCCTGACAAATTCAATTTCCCAAAAAGAAATAGGATTATAAGTGGTTTGTCTTTGGGGGTGTTAGTGGTTGAGGCTGCGATGGGTAGCGGTTCATTAATAACTGCACATTATGCAACAGAACAAAACAAGGAGGTATTTGCAGTCCCCGGAAACATCACAAACACACTTTCTCAAGGGACAAATGCACTCATCAAAAAAGGTGCAAAACTTGTTCAAAAGACAGAAGATATTATTGAAGAACTCATACCTCAACTAAAAGGTTTGATTAAGGAAACCGAGACATCAAAAAACAAACTTGAAATTACCGATAAAGAAGATGCAATATTAAAGGTTTTAAAGGAAGAGCCTACACATATAGATGACATAGTTAGACAGAGTGGCTATTCTATAGAAGAGGCTTTAACAATCTTGCTTGAATTAGAATTAAAGGGGATAATAATGCAAAAAGAAGGTAAAAGATTTTTAAGAAATTAGGAGGATGATGCAAGTTGAACAAGAGGTTAATTGACATATTGAGGGTATTAGCACAAAACCTTATTGAAAGAGGCTACGAGGCAGACGAATCAATAAATATTGATATAGACTTTGTGTTATTAAAAGAAGACCTGCTCACTATGGAACTATTAAGGCAGATAGATGAGGCAGAGTTAGACAACATCAAGGCACTCCTTGCCTATTTGCTCATCAAAGAGACAGAGCTTGACATTGAAGATATCTACACATTCACATTTGGAATGGGTAGGCAGATAGTCTGGAATTAGGAGGTTGTCTTGAATCTGGTTATAGTAGAGTCCCCTGCAAAGGCGAAGACAATTGGAAAGATACTTGGTAATAATTACAAGATTAAGGCATCTATTGGGCATGTGAGGGACTTGCCTGAAAAGGGATTAGGTATTGATGAAAAAAACAACTTCAAACCACAATATGTCATTATACCCGGCAAGGAAAAGATTATAAGAGAACTCAAAAAGGAGACAAAAGAGGCAAATAAGGTATTTCTTGCCACAGACCCTGATAGAGAGGGTGAGGCAATAGCCTTTCACATAGCCCATGAGATAAAAACAGGCAACTCTGGAAAAAAGGAAGTGCCTATTTATAGGGTAGCCTTTCATGAGATTACAGCAAAGGCAGTAAAAGAGGCAATCAATAATCCCACAGACATAGACATCAACAAGGTAAATGCACAACAGGCAAGAAGGATACTTGATAGACTTGTTGGTTATAAACTCAGTCCTTTCTTGTGGAAAAAGATACGAAGGGGGTTGAGCGCAGGGCGTGTGCAATCCGTTGCATTGAGATTGATAGTTGAAAGAGAAAGAGAGATTGAAGCCTTCATACCTCAAGAATACTGGAGTGTAGAGGGTTTATTTGCCACAGTTATAGACGACAAAACATTTAAGTCTGAACTTCACAAATACAAGGGCAATCTTATAATAGACAGAGATGCCGAGCAAGACAAGAGGTTTTTCATAAAAAACGAGGCAACCGCTACTGAAATATGCAATGAACTGTCAAGGTGTGGATATGTTTTAAAAAATGTTGAAAAAAAGATAAGAAAACGATCCCCCTCTGCACCTTTTATAACAAGCTCACTTCAGCAAGAGGCAGCAGTCAAACTCAAGTTTACTGCCAAAAAGACCATGCAGATAGCCCAGCAATTATACGAAGGTCTTGACCTTGGTGAAGAAGGCTCTGTTGGTTTGATTACATACATGAGAACAGATTCATTCAGGGTCTCACCAGAGGCACAAAAATGGGCAAGGAGATATATAGTCCAAAAGTATGGAAAAGAATATATACCCGAAGCCTTACCAATCTACAAGTCTAAAAGCAGTGCACAAGACGCACATGAGGCGATTAGACCCACCTACCCCGACAAAGAACCTGATATGGTAAAAAGATACCTCACAAAAGACCAATACAATCTGTATAAACTCATTTGGAATAGATTTATTGCAAGTCAGATGGCTCCAGCCTTATTTGACCAGACAACATTTGTAATTACACCAGATGCAGAGGAACTCAAGGATACAGAATTTAGGGCAACTGGTTCAATATTAAGATTCCCCGGTTTTTTAGCAGTTTATGGAGAACCCACAAATGATGCTGAAGAAGATGACAATATGAGTAATCTCCCAGACATAATGGAAGGTAGTGCCTTAACGCTTCAGGATTTACAGAAGATACAACACTTTACACAACCTCCTCCAAGATATTCAGAAGCCACACTTGTAAAGACACTTGAAGAAAAAGGTATTGGAAGACCAAGTACATACGCCACAATCCTTTCAACCATACAAGACAGGAAATACACCACCAAAGAAGACGGTAGATTTAAACCCACAGAGTTAGGAATGATTGTAAACGATGTCCTCGTTGACAAGTTTCCAACACTTATGGATTATCAGTTTACTGCAAACATGGAAGAGGAACTTGATGACATTGAAAATGCTAAACTTGACTGGATAAAGGTGGTGAGGGATTTTTACGAACCATTTAGCGTAACCTTAAAACAGGCTGAAAACAACAACGAGCGTCTCAAACCAGAAGATATCCCCACGGACGAAACCTGTGAGAAGTGTGGTAAACCTATGGTTATTAGGTGGGGAAGGCATGGTAGATTTTATGCCTGCAGTGGTTTCCCAGATTGTAAAAATACTCGTCCATTAGAGACCGAACAACAAGAAACTTTAACAACAGAGGAGACATGTGAAAAATGCGGAAGCCCAATGGTAGTTAAAAACGGGCGATATGGTAAGTTTCTTGCCTGTTCAAACTACCCCGATTGTAAAAATGCTAAACCAATCACAACGGGATTAAAATGCCCTATTGACAATGGAGATATAATTCAGAGAAATACAAAAAAGGGCAGGGTGTTTTGGAGTTGTAGTAACTATCCAGATTGCAACTTTGCAACATGGGATAGACCTATTGGTGAACAATGTCCTCAATGTGGTTCCTCAACCTTATTTGAAAAGACAACAAAAGGTGGCGGCAAGATAAAATACTGCCATAAAAAAGAATGTAACTACAAAGAAGCCTTGTAAGTCGTGGAACAAGAACAGATTATAGTTTGTACAAGCAAAGAGGCTATCAAAAGGGCATTAGCTCGTTATAAAAACATCATCATTTGCGGGATTCAAGGAGTAGGAAAACTCACAAATACCATCAAAGCTGTAATGGATTGGAAAAATGTCTGTCTCATTGAAAACACCTTTGATTTTGATGGTAAGACGAAGGCAAAGGGTTATGAAAAATACATAAATTACCTCCTATCCCTAAAAAGTGACCTTATAATAGTAGATAACCTGTTTTCTGAAAAAGGCAAGGCATTTACCGAAAGCAAAGAAGACAGAGTGCTCATCATTGACGGCATATTTGGAAGAAATGAGTCTGACATAAATGCAATATCATCCTTCTTTGAAAACTACGATGTGAGGGTCATTCTCATTGACCGTTGTATTAGATATCTTGAGGACTACCTTGAAAGTTTTGAGATAGTCTTGGAATTGACAGATGACGGTGCAGTCATACTTCCAATCAGTAGTGCCCTTGAGATATGTAAGGTCTTAAATAAATCCCTTGCCTAAAACAATGGATAAACTTCAATTACCAACACAGATGATGAAAACGACTACAATACAACCAAATGTTTTTAGCAGTTAATCATTTGGCACATTCAGAATCCCACTGACTAAATCCTTTTTGTTTCCAGCATTTCACTTAAAATCACCTTCATATCTCATTTGGCTTTATTTAAAAAAAGAAACATTTCAGAAATATTTCAGATTTTGCATTCAAATACTTTTTGATTGTAAAATTGCTCATGCAAACAAGAGAAAGATTTAAAGAGACCTTTGTTTTTGTTACTGGCTCAACCCCTCAGATTGTCACTGAGAC
>JAOAGP010000054.1 GCA_026415695.1 Thermodesulfovibrionales bacterium
CTCCCTCACGCTACATTTCACTATCTCTAATACACCCATCTGATGAAGACAGAGAGCAACTAAAAAGAGGTGGTTCGACCTATACGGTCATCACTCGTAAAGGTAAAAGGGAAAACAACAGTTACACAGGCACAGGAGACTTTAGGGCTGAAAAGGACAAGGTTTTTATGCTCAAAGAAGGGTCTGTGTTTGACTTTAAAATCAAAGGCTCTGCACCAGTGGTGTATCCAACAAACGAAGAAGGCTACGAAATAAAGGACTTTGGGTATAGTTTTTTGATTGGTTTTTAGTAATCCAAATATTATTTTAAATTTCTGGATTAATACTCCTAATATTTTGCATATTGTTTGGACTTGTGATAGAATGTCCTCGTGATAAAAAGGTTTTATGACATTGATACACTTTTACAAAAAGGCAAGGTGCTTGTAATTTATGGTGCCCGTCAGGTTGGAAAGACTACCTTGCTTAAAGCATATCTAACAAATTCAAGGTTCAAAAGCCTATACTGCTCAGGTGATAACATTGTTGTTCAATCTGTTTTAAGTTCCCAAGACCTCAATAAAATTTCAGAGTTTGTTGAGGATTATGAACTCATTGCCATAGATGAAGCACAAAAGGTGCCAAACATAGGGATGTCCTTGAAGATGATAGTTGATAACATGCCTGAGAAACTTGTTATTGCAACAGGTTCATCATCTTTTGAACTCTCACAAAACATCGGAGAGCCTCTTACGGGCAGAAAGATTACTGTGCAACTCTTTCCAATTGCCTTAAAAGAACTTGCACTTGACCTAAACAGGTTTGAGATAAGACAGAGGCTTAATGAGTTTTTAATCTTTGGTATGTATCCAGAGGTTATTACCGCAGAAACAAAGACAAAGAAGATAACTATACTTATTGAGACTGCAGATTCATATCTACTAAAGGATATATTAACACTTGAAAGGGTGAAGTCTCCTAAAGTATTACTAAATCTATTAAAATTACTTGCATTTCAGATTGGGAATCTGGTTTCAGTCAATGAACTTGCTACTCAACTTGGGATTGACGCAAAGACAGTAAGCCGTTATCTTGATTTGCTTGAAAAGGGTTTTGTAATTAGGTCTGTAAGTGGATTTAGCAAAAATCCGCGCAAGGAGGTAACAAAAAAGCAAAAATACTATTTCATAGACAATGGCATCAGGAATGCTGTTATTAGACAGTTTAACGATATTGAAGACAGAAATGACATAGGAGCCTTATGGGAAAACTTTGTCTTCATGGAAAGGCAAAAGAAGCTTACCTATGAAGGTTTCTATGGATATACATATTTTTGGAGAAGCTTTACCGGTAACGAGATAGACATAGTTGAAGAAAAAGATGGTCGTATATATGGTTATGAAATAAAATGGGGCAGGCAAAATGTCAGGATACCAAACCAGTGGCAAGAGACTTACAAGGAAGCAGGTTTTGGTGTTATTGATAAAGAAAACTTTCTTGATTATGTTTTGTAGTTTAGCCCAACTAACGCATTTGCTTTGTGTCTCTTGGGTTAACTGAACTTTTATAATGAACAAGGTGAAAGATAGATGTCTCATACATCCTATGAACTAAGATACCTCCGCTTTGCAAGGTTTGTCTTTACATGCAAGGCAACCTCTCAATTTAGGTTGCCAGAGCAAAAAGGTTCAACCTTTAGGGGTGGCTTTGGTCATGTGTTAAAAAAAACCGTATGTATAAATAAAAAGGCTGATTGCAATCGCTGTATCTTGGTAGATAGTTGCATATACTCATACATCTTTGAGACAAAATCCCCAGAGGGTTCAAAACTACAAAAAGGTTTTGAAAAGGCACCCCATCCATTTGTCTTGATACCTCCAAGTCAAGAAAAAAACCTCTTTAAAGAAGGCGATACCTTCACCTTTGCCCTTACCCTAATTGGCAAGGCAATTGATTATCTCCCATACTTTGTATTTGCATTTCAACAACTTGGAAGTAGTGGCATTGGCAGTCAGGAAGGCACCTTCACCATTGAATCCATAACAAACGAACACTTTTCACAGCAGATAGAGATTTATAACCCCTTTTCAAACAAACTGTCAGGGACTCTACACATCTATGCATCTGAAAACTTCTTTCACCTATATAAATACTTACTCACATCAAATCTGGATGAATTACAAATCCACATTGTCACTCCTTTAAGGATTAAGACAGAAGGAAGCCTTACTGATGATTTTACATTCTTTGATTTCATGCGACTTTTGATGAATAGGCTTTACACACTTACTTATTTTCATTGTGGTAATGTCTTTGATAGAGACCATAGGGATTTGCTTGAATTAAGCAAATCTGTGAAAACAGTTGACAAATACTTACAGTGGAAAGACTGGACACGCTACAGCAACCGTCAGCAGAGTGAGATGAAGATTGGTGGGGTAGTAGGAAGTTTTACACTAAAGGGTGAATTAAAGCCCTTTATACCTTTTTTAAAGATTGGAGAATATGTTCATATAGGGAAACTGACAAGTATGGGATTAGGAGGATATAGAATAAGTATTGACATAACTGGTTGCCCTAATTAGTTACTTTGTTTTTTTCATACCATTAACATCATCAAAAAATATCTACAGCCCATTATCTAAAATAATCGTCATCGTGCCAATGACTACTATGCCAGTCATCATCCCAACTACTACCTGATGAACTACTCCAACTATCAGTATCAGATAAATGCCCATAATGGTCATCATAAAAAATATTGCCGGGCATGAATGAACAGGCTGGGTCAAACATCCAGTTTGTATCGTTTAATGTTCAACTAAAGCCAGAGGAGCTGTCTGTGACTAAACTTGAAGTGGAGGAGAGATAATCGTCATCATACATAAAACTTCTGCTTACTAAATCATTTGTATGATCATCATCTGATGAGTCATAAGATGAGTGTAAAAAGTTGTTTGTCAAAGAACCAGATAAATCTTGTTCTAAAGCAAAATCTTCATCGTTTGATGGTAAATAATTAGAGTTGTGTTGTATGAGTTGATCGTTGTTGTTGTGCTTATTATGAAGAATATAGAAAAACAAAGCCCCAATAAATAAAAGAAATACAAACTCCATAGCACACCTCCTCATTTGATTATACTACAATGCGAGTGAAAGTAAAAGGTGTGTTGAAATGAGCAAAATATTAAAATTTTGAGTGGTAAATTCCATAATATTTTGTTATCTTTTTTAGAAAAAAAAG
>JAOAGP010000057.1 GCA_026415695.1 Thermodesulfovibrionales bacterium
CTTTAAAAGTATAAACGACAGATATGGGCATAATGCAGGAGATATGGTTCTGAAGGAGGTATCAAAGATTCTTTTAAACTGTGCAAGGCATTATGATGTTATTGCCCGTATTGGTGGAGAGGAATTTTTGATGATTTGTGATGACAGTGATTATGCTGTGACAAGGTCAATCGCTGAAAGGGTTAGACAAAGGGTTGAATCCCATGACTTTGTGCTTGACGACGGCACAGTAATAAAGGTGACAGTTAGCATTGGTGCATACTCAGCTATCCCAGAAAAAATGGAGATTGAGGGGTTGTTGAAGGTGGTGGATGATACCTTGTATTTGGCAAAAAGAAGTGGTAGAAATAGGGTTGAAATGGCATTTAATTAGCAATGATAACAAGAATTACCATACTATTGGTCTTGATTGTTGCTCTTTTACTCCCTTTTACTTCATGGTCTTTAGACGATGAATTGAGGCTGGAAGCAGTCTTTTTAGGTCGTTTTGCAAGTTTTGTTGAGATACCAAATTCGGCATCTAAAACCCAATTCATAATCACCTTAATTGATAAAAATCCTTATGGTTCATTTATCTACGACTTCTATAAGGATAAGACAATTCACGGAAAACCTGTGCTGATAAGGCATGTAAAAAGGATTGATGATATTGGGATCTGCGATATGCTCTTTATCAATGTGGATACAAATACACAAAGACAGGCAATCATTGATTACGCACTGAAAAATTCTATCCTTACAGTGAGTAATTCAAGAGGATTTGCAGAAAGTGGGGGAATAATACAGATAAATTTTGTTAACAGAAAGCCAACGATCAAGATTAATTACGATGCGGCGGTAAAGTCAGGGATTAAGGTATCTGCCCCATTACTATCTCTGGCAACGGTCTTAACTGGAGGAAGACAATGATAGTTATAATATTTTTTCTTATCTCATTTGTCTTTTCGGTGTCAGAAGTCATAGCAGATGACACAAACGAGATATCCGAAACAGGAAAATACTACGATATGCCTCTTGAGGAACTTGTTTATGTGCAAACTCAATCAAGGGCTGAAGTAGGGTCAAGAACAGGGTCACGGTGCCATCTCTGTGCAGAGGTTCCAATAGATGTGATAACATCAGAACAGCTTGAGGCAAGTGGTTATACTGAATTAAGTAGAGTGCTTTCAAAACTCCTCCCCAGTTTTAATTATCCTCGACCCTCAATTACTGACGGCACAGACCATGCACCACCTTTTACCTTAAGAGGGCTAAATCCTGATCAGGTATTGGTTCTTATAAATGGCAAGCGACTGCATCAAGGCTCATTACTACACATTAATGGCACAATCGGAAGAGGAAGTTCGGGTGTGGATTTAAATACCATTCCTATTAGGGCAATTGAAAGGATTGAGGTATTAAGGGATGGAGCCGCAGCACAATACGGCTCTGATGCTATTGCTGGCATAATAAATATAATCCTCAAGGGTTACGGATTTAACAATTCAGTTAACAGCATAATAGGTAAAACCACATCTGGTGATGGTTTGATGAAAGAGGCTGATTTGTTCTACTCATTCCCATTAAAGCAGGACGGGTTTTTCAACATCACATTAGAGGCAAGACACCGTGGCGAGACCAACAGGGCAGGTGGTGATATACAGGATAATGGCAGGATTAATACACACTTTGGAGACCCAGATACAAAGGACATCTTACTTGCGATAAACACAGAGATTCCAAAAGGAGATATTACTTATTACATACAAGGACTTTTAAACAGAAGGTCAAGTAAGGCAGGTGCATTCTATAGACGAAAGACAGACTCAAGGAATATCGTGGAGATTTATCCAGATGGTTTTTTACCAATCATTGCACCGAAGATACTTGACTATTCTTTTACTGCGGGTCTGAAGGGCACTACAGATGATGCTATAAAATGGGACATTAGCTACACTCAAGGATTTAATGACTACCACTTTTATGTGAAAAACTCACTAAACCGTTCATTAGGAATTACTTCTCCTACATCCTTTGATGCTGGTGGGACGAGGGTCATGCAGAACATGATTAGCCTTGATGTCAGCAAGCGTCTCGGTGAGCATTATCTGTCAGGAGGATTAGAGTTTAGGCATGAAAACTACAAGATTTATAGCGGTGAGCAGGCATCTTACATATTAGGACCTTATTCAGACTGGTATGGGGGCTCTCAGGGTTTCCCCGGTTTTTCACCTGAAAATGAGGTCAGTTCAAGCAGAAAAAACTATGCTGCTTATTTGGATCTTAAATATGCCCTTACAAAAGCAATCACCGTTGATTTAGCAACGAGGGCAGAACATTATAGCGACTTTGGTTCAACCCTTGATGGCAAGTTAGCCTTGCGTATAAAACCTACATCCACTGTGTTGTTGAGGGCAAGTATGAGTAGTGGTTTTAGGGCACCTTCACTTACACAATCCTACTTTAGCTACACACAGACAATCAAGGATGGCAATGATATCTATACATACGGCAATTACAGGGTCAACCATCCAGCAGCACAGGCACTTGGTGCAAAAGACTTAAAGGCAGAAAAATCTCGGCATTACACAGCAGGCATTGTATATCAACCCAACAAAAACCTTGCCTTGACTGCTGATTTTTTCATAACCGATATTAAAGACAGAATAATGCCTACTACATACATCTCCAAGTGGACACTTCCATTAAGCCCAGAGGCTATTAAAATATTAGAACAGTATGGCATTGATGGTCTTGTCTATTTTACAAACGCCCTTAAAACATCCACAAAAGGTATTGATCTCAGACTTCAATACAATGTGGATCTAACAAGTGGTAGAAATATCAAGTTTTTGGGAGGCTATAGCCGTGCATCAACCTCTATCAAAGGGACTACCCAAAATCCCCATTTACTTGGGATTAGCATGACAGACCTCGTTTTAGATGAATATACAAGGGTCACATTGGAAGACGGCCAACCCAAAGATTCTATCAAGTTATGGACTAAATACGAAAGCAAAAAGTATGACTTGGTCCTTAATATCAATCGGTTTGGTTCATTTAGTAGCACCTATGGTAAAGAGAAGATTACCTTTGGTGCTAAATGGACAGTTGATGCAGAGTTTTCTTATAAGATCACCAAGAACATCACATTGAGCATCGGTGGTGATAACATCTTTAATGTAAAGCCTGATGAATGGGGCAACACTGATGATAGGTTAGTTGGCTCAAATAAGATTATCAAATACTCACAGTATGCCCCTTTTGGTTATAACGGTGCTTATTACTACTTGAGACTTGGCATTGGTTTCTAATTGACAAAATCCTAAAGAAAATAATATTATTTCATTTCATGTTTTATAGGGCCGCTAGCTCAGCAGGTAGAGCAACGCCCTTTTAAGGCGTGGGTCGTTGGTTCGAATCCAACGCGGCTCATGTCCCCATCGTCTAGAGGCCTAGGACATTGCCCTTTCAAGGCAGTAACACGGGTTCGAATCCCGTTGGGGACGCCTCAAAAAGAAGTGGACTTGATGATGTTTATAAAAGATAAAACATACCAGCCAAAACAAAAGAGGAATAAACAGTGCGATTTGTAGAAAATCCCGTAGGTAAAAAGATAGCAATGTCAGTTACTGGATTTTTGTTGTTGGCTTTCTTGTTTATACACCTTATCGGCAACTCTACAATATACCTCGGACCTGATGGTATAAATACCTATGCAAAGGGGCTTCACAGCCTTCCTCCTGTTGTTTGGACCTTTAGGATTGTAATGCTAATAATCTTTGCGTTACACATCTATTTTGGGATAAAGGTTACACTTGAGAATAGACAGGCCAAACCAAACGGTTATGCGATAAGCAAAAACATAAATAGCACCTTGTCATCAAGAACGATGATATGGACAGGGCTCATAGTATTGGCTTTTGTGGTCTATCACCTCTTGCATTTCACACTTCAGGTTACACAACCACATTTTATAACATCAAAAAACTTGGATTATTTAGGCAGACCCGATGTCTTTAAGATGATTGTTTTAAGTTTTCAACGAATCGGCATTACTTTGATATATGCAATCGGGCTACTCTCCCTCATGCTTCATCTAACACACGGCATACAGAGTCTTATGCAGACAGTTGGGTTAAATAACGAAAGATTTATGCCCAAGTTTAGGTTATTTGGGTTAATCATCGCAGTATTTTTGCTTGTTGCATATTTGTCAATACCAACCGTTGTTTTAACAGGTGTTTTAAAGGCATAGGAGGAAACATTTGATACTTGACGGCAAGATACCTTCAGGACCGATTAACGAAAAGTGGGATAGGCATAGACAAAATTTAAAACTGGTAAATCCTGCAAACAAAAGGAAATACACAATCATCGTGGTTGGAACAGGGTTGGCTGGTGCATCTGCAGCCGCCAGTCTTGCTGAATTGGGCTACAATGTTGAGGCATTTTGCTATCAAGACAGTGCAAGGAGGGCTCACAGCATTGCCGCACAAGGCGGTATCAATGCAGCAAAGAACTATCCAAACGACGGAGACAGCATATATAGATTATTTTATGACACCGTAAAAGGTGGTGATTTTAGGGCAAGAGAGGCAAATGTGTATCGTCTTGCCCAAGTCAGTGTAAATATTATTGACCAATGCGTAGCACAAGGTGTACCTTTTGCAAGGGATTATGCTGGTTATCTGGATAATCGCTCATTTGGAGGGGCACAACTATCAAGGACATTTTATGCAAGGGGACAGACAGGGCAGCAATTATTATTAGGTGCATACCAAGCGCTATCAAGACAGGTCTATTTAGGCAAGATTAGGATGCATCCACGCACAGAGATGCTTGATTTAGTGATTGTTGATGGAGAGGCTAAAGGCATTGTAGTCAGAGATTTGGTCACAGGTGAGATTAGTGCCTATTCAGGTGATGCGGTATGCCTTTGCACGGGTGGTTATGGTAATGTCTTTTATTTATCAACAAATGCGATGGGTTGTAATGTAACTGCTACATATAGGGCATACAAAAAGGGTGCATTCTTTGCAAATCCATGTTTTACACAGATTCATCCAACATGTATTCCTGTAAGTGGAGAGCATCAATCAAAATTGACCCTTATGTCAGAGTCTCTCAGAAACGATGGTAGGGTGTGGGTTCCACTTAAAAAGGGTGATACCAGACATCCTAATGACATCCCTGAAGAAGAAAGGGATTACTATTTAGAAAGAAAATATCCGAGTTTCGGGAATCTCGCACCTCGTGACATATCATCAAGGGCAGCAAAGGAAGTATGTGATGAGGGTAGAGGCGTAGGACCCGGAGGTTATGGTGTGTATTTAGATTTTGCTGATGCTATCAAGCGACTTGGTGAAGATGTGATCAGGCAGAGATATGGCAATCTATTTGAGATGTATGAGCGTATTACGGGTGAAGATGCCTACAAGGTGCCAATGAGGATATACCCGGCAGTGCATTACACAATGGGAGGGCTTTGGGTTGACTACAATCTTGAAAGCAACATCAGGGGTCTATTTGTTTTAGGAGAGGCAAATTTTTCTGACCACGGGGCTAACAGGCTTGGTGCAAGTGCTCTCATGCAAGGGCTTGCAGACGGTTATTTTGTAATCCCTTATACAATAGCAGATTATTTAGCCCAGACAAAACCCGCAGCAGTCAAGGTTGACCATCCTGAATTTAAAAAATCCATGGAGGATGTGCAGGCAAGGATAAAGAGGCTACTTTCAATAAAAGGTAAAAAGACCGTAAATGATTTTCACAGAGAACTTGGCAAGGTAATGTGGGAATATGTTGGTATGGCAAGGTCAAAAGAAGGATTAAACATAGCCTTAAAGCGTATTCCAGAGATCAGAGAAGAGTTTTGGCAGAATGTAATAGTGCCTGGATCAGGTAATGAGTTGAATCAGGAGTTGGAGAAGGCAGGAAGGGTTGCAGATTTTCTTGAGTTTGCAGAACTAATGGCAATAGATGCACTTCATAGAGAAGAGTCATGCGGTGGGCATTTTAGGGTTGAACATCAGATGCCCGATGGTGAGGCAAAAAGGGATGATGAAAACTTCTGCTATGTAGCAGCATGGCAATACAAAGGGGATGACAAGGCTCCAGAACTGCACAAAGAACCGCTTGTTTTTGAAAATGTCAAACTTGCCATAAGGAGTTACAAATAGACATGGATCTCAATTTGTATGTTTGGCGACAAAAGGATAAAGACTCTCAAGGCAGGCTTGAGCAATACAAGGCATATGACATAAGTCCTGATATGTCCTTTCTTGAGATGCTTGATGTGGTCAATGAAAGACTAATCAAGGAGGGCAAAGAGCCAATAGCCTTTGACCATGATTGCAGAGAGGGGATCTGCGGCATGTGTTCGCAGGTAATCAATGGCGTGCCTCATGGTCCACAAGAAAAGACAACCGTTTGTCAGCTACACATGAGACATTTCAAAGACGGTGACACAATATACATTGAACCATGGCGCGCAAGGGCGTTTCCAGTCATCAAAGACCTAATTGTAGATAGGTCTGCATTAGACAGGATTATTCAGGCGGGAGGTTATATATCAGTTCATACTGGTGGGGTGCCTGATGGTAATGCCATATTAATATCCAAAAAAGATGCAGACACTGCAATGGATGCAGCACAGTGTATTGGTTGTGGTGCCTGTGTTGCTGCATGTCCAAACGGTTCAGCGATGCTCTTTACTGCTGCCAAGGTCTCACATTTAGCATCACTACCACAAGGAAGGGTTGAGGCAGCAAAGAGAGTCTGCATGATGACAGAGCAGATGCTTAAAGAAGGCTTTGGCAATTGTTCAAACCACTATGAATGCGAGGCAGCATGCCCTAAAGGGATAAAGGTATCATTCATTGCTAAATTAAACAGGGAGTTTATAAAGGCTCAGTTTTAAGATGGTCAATCATCACACCCTTTACATTAAGTAGTAATGTCAGACAACACATCAAATCCTCTTGTCTCAATAATTGTTAGAACCAAAGATAGACCAAAACTCCTACTAAACGCCCTTAAGACCATACATCAGCAGACCTATAGACCTATTGAGGTTGTTTTAGTCAATGACGGAGGCTGTGACCTTGATTTAGATGAAATCAAATCTATCCTTGGTGATGTAACACTCAATTATATTCGTTTGGAAAAAAACACGGGCAGGGCACATGCTGGGAATGTGGGCATAGATAATGCAAAAGGTGAATACATCGGTTTCTTGGACG
>JAOAGP010000079.1 GCA_026415695.1 Thermodesulfovibrionales bacterium
ACTCCTTATTCCCCTCAAATGCCTCTTTCAGTGTGTCTACAAATAAAGTCTTTCCAAACCTACGAGGTCGACTGAGAAAGTAGTACTTCCCTGTGCTTACAAGGTCATACACATACTTGGTCTTATCCACATACACAAAACCATCTGTGATTATCTCATAAAGATTGCTATATCCTATGGGAAGCTTCTTTTTCATTGCATCATTGTTTTAACACAGATTTTAAGCAATTGGCAACTTAAAGGGCATATAGCCATTTCTAAAAAATCTCTGTTGTTATGCACATCCTTTTTTATTTTGCAATTGAATAAATTTCGATTAGTAGTATCTCCTAATCTTACCTGTGTATCAGTAATTTAACAAGTCTAATATATTCAACACCCTGAAATCTGATTTTTTTTGACTTTTTTTGTTAAAACCTTTAAAAATACCCAAACAGAATTGATTTTTTATTAGAAATGACACCCTTTATCGTTGGATTCAATAAAAAAACTAAATCTAAACATAGTGGAGGTGTTTACTATGCTTAAGAAGGCAAGATTATTTTTCGTCCTATTTCTGTTTGTGATAATTTTAGCATCCTGTGCAACAAATCCTGTGACCGGTAAGCAAGAACTGATGCTGATATCCGAATCCCAAGAGATCGAGATGGGAAGGACTGTCTTTCCAAATGCAATGTGGGGTGCAGAAGGTGGAGGTGGTGAGTATAAAGACGAAAGACTCAAGGCTTATTTAGGGGACATCGTCACAAGATTACACAAGTCTTCACATAGACCAAATCTGCCAGTTAGTTTCGCGATACAAAACAGTTCAATACCAAATGCATGGGCAATCCCAGGATATGTTGTAATTACAAGAGGCTTATTAAGTAATTTAGATAATGAGGCAGAGTTTGCATTTGTATTAGGGCATGAGATAGGGCACGTCTCTGCAAGGCATTCAGCAAGACAGATGTCTCAAGCAATGCTCCTACAATTAGGACTTGGCATTACTGCCCTTGCATTAAGTAACAAGGATTACGGAGAACTCGTAGTTGGATTGGGCTATCTTGGTGGTATAGTGCTGCTAAGAAAATATAGCAGGGATGATGAATTCGAGGCAGACAGATTAGGGGTAGAATACATGACCCGAATAGGTTACAACCCTAAAGGTGCCGTTAGTGCCCATAGAAGACTTCAGCAGATAACCCAAGAATATGCCCGTTCAATAGGACAGGAACCTTCAGAAAGGACATTCTTTGAGGAACTCCTTGCAACACATCCACGAACTCAAACAAGGATTGAGGAGATTGAAAGACTCATACAAAATTACAGGGCAGGTTATCTCTATGGTGATGGTGCAAATTCTCAAAGGTATCAGTCTATGATAAACGATATCAAAAGGGTAAACAACATCTATGTCAACTATTATGACAAGGCCGTTAGGGCATATAACAAAGGGAATCTTAACGAGGCACAAAACTATTTACATCATGCAATTAACCAAGACAGGAATCAGGCACCGTTTTATGCACTTACAGGTTTTGTTATGTTAGACAGAAAAAACTACCAAGAGGCTGAAAGATATTTTAACGGTGCACTGACACTTGATAAAAACTACCAACCTGCATACAGGGGCTTTGGTATGATTAGTTATGCCCAGAAGGACTTTACAAATGCAATTACACACTTTAATAAGGCATTAAGACTTTATCCTGATGATACGCCATCGCATTACTATGTTGGCATGTCATATTACAGGACCAATAACTGTCGTAAGGCAGTGGATCATCTTTCAAAGGTTGCAGAGGTGATGCCAAAACACCAATCAATAAATGGATATATTGGGATGTGTTACGATAAACTTGGGGATGTAGAAAACGCATATAGATATTACGCCGCACAGGTAAAACTGGACAATACCAGCAACATTGGAAGACTTTCTCTAAACAGGTTTAACGAGATAAACAGAGAAATAGAAAGGCAAAGGGCAGAAAAAGACAAACAGAAAAGGCAAAAATAGACTGATTACATCCTTTCTGACAGTTTATGCCAAGAAAGTGCCTGAAGCACCTTTACGAGGGTGTGATAGAGGTCTTTTTTGATAAAATCAGTTATTGCCTCATCTCCAGTAATACCATAAAAAGGCAACATTATTGAAAACGCCTTATCGTTAATCTCTTTTGGAGGTATAAACACATCATGTTTCCTTGTGTAATAAGGGTCTTCACCTTCATTGCATATTTGGTTAAACACATTAAACTGTCTACAAGAGATAGGCCTTACCTCATATATTGCGCAAAAATCATCAACCAAAAATGGACAACTTACCTCACCTTTGTATGCTGCCAATTGTTCTTTAAGTTTTTTTCTTGTATCACCTTCAACCTTTTCAATTGCATACCAGTAAATGCCAACGAGTTCTAATGGATATACAGGGATATCTTGATGGGTTTTACAGCAGTTTGAACATCCCTTTTTACAAGCCAATCTTACATGGTTTTTTTCTTCATAATCTTGCAGAGCCTTTTCAATACCATCATCTACCACCTCATAAGCATCTAATAAAATCCTTAACCATGGGTGGTTTTCCTCATCTGATTTATACTTTGTCCTGTCAATAGCCAATTCATTCTCCTTTAAATGCCTTTTTAAGTCTGTATATTACCTTTTCTTTTCCAAGTAATTGCATTATCTCAAATAGACCCGGGCTTGCAGTTGAGCCTGTAAGTGCTACCCTAATAGGTTGAGCAACTTCTTTTAATTTTAATGTGTTACTATCAGCAAATTCCTTGAGTTTAAGCCCAATGTTTTCATGACTAAAAGGTTCTATTGATTGAATCAAGTCCAACAGTTTATTTAAGAGATGTAGGTTTTCTGGGTTTATAAACTTTGATTTTACCTTTTCATCAATATTTACATCCTGTTGAATGTAAATCAGAAGCGAGTTTGATAATTCCTTGAGTGTTTTGACCCTCTCTTTAAGAAGTGTAATAGCCTGTTTGAGCCATGTAGTTTCAATTCCATCTATGTTAATACCATCTGCCTGTAAGAATGGCTTTACTAAATCTGCAAGTTCATCTTCAGTCTTTTTCATAATGTATTGACTGTTTAGCCACAAAAGTTTCTCTGGGTTAAAAACAGCAGAAGACTTACCAACATTATCAAGGCTAAAACACTGCATAAGTTCATCAATAGTGAATATCTCTTTATCCCCGTAAGACCATCCGAGTCTGACAAGATAATTTATCAATGCCTCTGGTAGATATCCCATTTCTTTATACGCCATCACAGATGTAGCACCATGTCTTTTGCTCAATCTCGTTTTATCTGCACCTAAAATCATAGGAATATGTGCAAACTCTGGTAGTTTCCATCCAAAGGCATTGTATATCTGAATCTGTTTAGGAGTGTTGTTGAGATGGTCATCTCCTCTGATTACATGCGTTATATTCATATCAATGTCATCTACCACTACACAAAAGTTGTATGTAGGTGTGCCATCTGATCTCACAATAATGAAATCATCTAATTGGGAATTGTCAAATTCAACCACACCTTTTATCATATCATTTACCACAGTACAACCTACTGACATTGTCTTAAACCTAATTGTAAAGGGTTTATCAAGTGTCTTATCCTCTAAAACAAGGCATTTTCTATCATATTTGAATGTCTTGCCTAAAGAGATTGCCTCTTGCCTCTTTTGCTCAATCTCTTCAGGTGTACAATAACAACGATATGCCTTCCCTTCATTTATAAGCCTTTCAGCAAATGATATATAAACTTCAAATCTGTCAGTCTGTCTGTAAGGTCCCTCATCCCAATCCAAGCCCAACCATTTCATACTATCAATGATTGCAGAGATGTATTCATCTGTAGATCTTTCTCTATCAGTGTCTTCAATCCTTAAGATGAAAGAACCTTTATACCTCTTTGCAAAAAGCCAGTTAAAAAGTGCTGTCCTTGCGCCACCAATATGTAAATGCCCTGTTGGAGATGGTGCAAATCTAACCCTTACTTTTTCAAGATTCATCTTTTACCTCAAGAGATTATATTTTGAAAGGTATCAAAGAAGCCTTTTTCAAAAGGTTGCTAAATTCTACCAGCATCTTTAACCGAAAGTCAAAAAACAGTCATATTTGAACATTATCTGCATCTTCAATACTATATTTTTAGTTACAAAAAAAGTGAACAAATCTTAATAGGGATTTGGACATTACAGCAAGAAACTCCTCGCAGGTGTTTTTTTGTAATAATCCACTTTACCACAGTAAACCTGTAATGCCCAATTTTTCATTTACTTGTAACCTTCAGGATTTGAATCCCTATTTCAAATATATCATATTAATCATGGACAAGCAGGATTCCTGGTAACTTTGAAGGATGATATTTTATCATTCCACCCACTATTTCTTAAATCATCAAGACACAGAGGGGCATTACAGCTTGCCTGCCAAGTATAGGATTGACCTCTATAGTTATCATGTTCATATACTGTTATTCTTACCTTTTTACCAACTTTGATAGAACTAATGGCATCATTCCAGTTTATTGTCTGTCCAGTACCCATTGTAGCAGTTCCCCCTATGCTTGGATATTCAGAACCAATCTTGGCACCCATCCAAGCCCCTCCATAATTTACATGCTCAAAAAATATTACTTCATCATCTTTTGCATCTCGTGTATCAGGGTCACAACTTTCACTCTTATACCTTATCTTAAAGGATGAGATTTTATCTCCCCAGCCAACATTATGTAAATTGCTATTATCACTTGTAAATATTTTACTTGCTCCTCCATAATTTACATGTTCATAAACTTTTACAAAAACTTTTGTGCCAACTTTGATAGAACTTATAGCATCATTCCAGTTTATTGTCTGTTGTGTAGGTGTTATGGAAGTCCCCATTAAACTTGAATAATCAGCACCAGCTTTAGCACCCATCCAAGCCCCTCCATAATTTGCATGCTCATAAAATATTACTTCATCTTCTCTCGGAGTTTGTGCAAAAGCAAGTGAGGAAATTAACAAGATAGAAACAATTAACATCAATAAATTTGTATTTTTTTTCATCAAACCCATTTTTTTACCTCCTTTTCAGATTTTTCATCTTACTTAATACTCATACAATCTTTTCCTAATTGAAATCTTAAGACAATTTGAATTAAGAATATTTTTACTATTGCATCTCACCCCCTTTTTTGCAAAATATATAAATACTATCAAAATTCAAACATTGTTTACAATCAAAAATCTGATGATATAAAAAATACAAAATGCAAAGTTATACAATAGGAATGGTTTGATCTTATTGACAAGGCAGTGGGATTAATAAAAAGCCTTTCAAACATACAGACATTAATCAAGAGAGGTAAAAAGGACATATTTAAAGGGGAAAAGAGATGATAACTTATTATAAAATATAAACAATTTGACGCACAATCATAAACAGTATACAAAGGAACAAATCAGATGGATTAGCAGACAAAATAATCAAAAAACTCAAGATTAAGCCCTTTGTAAAGATAACCTGCATAGAAAATTAGAACTTATAGAATAATCCCACAATCTAAAAAGATATGATACAGTTGTAACATAAAACTAAAAAGTTTCACTCTATTCTGTATTCAACAATTCACGAATTTTATTTGACAAAATCGCGATATCCATGATGTTTAGTAACAATGCTCAATAACTATCAACTATCTTTTTTTCATTACGGTTATCATAAGAAATTGACAAAACCAGTCATTTTATTGTTAAATTATACTCTTTCGTTCGGGCGGATAGCTCAGTTGGGAGAGCACAGCCCTTACAAGGCTGGGGTCACAGGTTCAAGCCCTGTTCCGCCTACCATTTCTATCTCAACTCTGGGGCGGTAGTTCAGCCGGTTAGAACGCATGCCTGTCACGCATGAGGCCGCGGGTTCGAGCCCCGTCCGCCCCGTCTTTAAATCATTTCCCTATAAATTTACCGTCTATTTCCTA
>JAOAGP010000101.1 GCA_026415695.1 Thermodesulfovibrionales bacterium
GTATGTTCTAAGCAGAGGGGAATGATCCCATAGTCTGATGTTTTTGATGGTTGCCTCATTTCTTTCTATGTCTGATGCCTTTAGGTTGTAGTCAACATCAAATGGTATGACCTCAATCCTATCAAGGTCATATGCCTTTCGGGTAAATTTAATACTGTTTTCAATAAACGGGGTCTCAAGGGCAAGTTCGTTTGGTGCTACCTTCAGTTTTTGCACTGCATTTGGAAAGACCATCAGTCCACCCACATACAAAGCAGCAAAGATTAAGAGCGGCAATGACATAAACTTTACTGACCCCTTTGAAAAGCCATAAAGGCAGACAAAACCCAAGATAGGGGTAAGAAATGTAAGGAGTGTCAAAACTGGTAGCCTTACATTTACATCCGTAAAACCAGCACCTGATACAACTGCATCTGATTTAAATAATAGGTTAAATCTCTCCAAATAAAAGCCAGATGATATAAAAAGAACGACCAACCCCAATAAAATTAGAAGGTGGATCTTTACCCCTCTGTGAATAGAAACAAAGCCTTGTGTAATAAATAGCCCACCTCTAAAGAGGTAATTAAGAAAAACCATAATGGTGGTGGTAATAATAGTAAAACCTACAAAAGCCCTTAAGGTCTCTACAAATGGAAGTGAAAAGATGTAAAAGCCAATATCAAATTGTAAAATCGGGTCTTTTATCCCCATGTCCAAACCATTTATAAAAATGGCTAATTGCTCCCACTTTGTAGCACCCCATTGCGAGATCACTAATGTCAAGACAATCACTGCAATAAAAGATACAGGCTTAATCAACCTCTCAAATGCCCAGTTTTTAATGGGTTGAAGGATGTTTTCAAAGGTGTAGTAGTCTCTTTGGGGGAAGTTTAGCCTATTTGCAACAAAGATATTGGATGCCGAAAAGACTAAAAATGCAAGACTAAAGATTATCGCAGAGGTGAGTTTGTATGAGATGGTCTTTAATAAAACGGCTTCATATCCTGTCTCAATAAAAAATAGCCAGTCTGAATACAGACTTATAAGCAATATAAAAGATGGCAATACAAAAAGGACTAAAAACGATATCAGTAAGAACCTTCTTTCACCTTTACTCATGATACTCTCCTTACCTAATTATTTTTATTGTCAAAAAGGATGAGTTAACACAAAACCCTTGATACCCTGATTGCAAATATATTCTTAATCTATCTTTTCTGCAATGCATCTATTAGGTCTTGTGGATTTACGATTTCAACCCTTGCATATGGCTGATCAAGAGATAAAAGCATGATCACTATAAGTGATGAAAGGGCAGCAACCGTGACTATTACTACATAATGCCACTGTCTGTATTCACCATGATTTATTAAAAATGTGATGATTACAAAAACATAAAGGGCAAGTATTACAGTCCATGTGAAATGAGGCACTGTGTCTGATGCCACCCTCAATCTCTCAAGCCTTGCTGAATTTAATTCTTTTATACTATTTCTCAATTCATTCTTTTCATAACTGTCATTAATCTGATATGTCGTTAACATCATCTCATGTAGAATTAATCTTGTTTTATATGAGGTAGCAGGTTTTGGTTTCTGCATCTCATACCACTCATGGTTAACAACCTCGTTGACATAATCATTTAAGAGTTTTTCAAAGGTTTTTCTTTGTGGCTCATTAAGTAAGGTTGTATAGAAATATATATTCCGTATACAGTATACCTCAAAGAAGTGATTTTTTCTGGCATAGCTAACATCACTGAGAAGTTGAGTTGACATCAAAGATGCCATAAATACAAAGGCAGAGGCAGATATTGCTGGAAGTGGTGAGTTTATGCTTAAAGGTCCTTTATTTTTATGAATAAAATCAGTCAAGAGTTTACAAATAAAGATACAAACAACCGAGCCAGTTATGACTACAACGCTTATGAATATCAAAGATTGAGAGGATAGATAACGAAACATCTTTGATTATAAAACATTTATATTTGCTTTGTCTCATTGGTTATACGCATTGGTTTTAGTAACTTTAATGCACAAATCTTCTAATCTCCTTACAAGTGGCATCAAATTCATCTTTTAATCTTGTAATCAGACCTTCTAAGATCTCCAAATTATTACCTCTTGCTGCCTCCTCTACAGATGTTGCCACACCCTGCACCCAAATCGCACCAACAGTGTTAGACATAGACTTCAAAGCCCTTGCCTTGTTCCTAACTGTTTCATGGTCTTTATTTTGCGTCGCATGTAGTATGGATGTCATTATATTAGGTGCCTGCTGCAGATACCAATCACATATGGTTCTATATAGGTTTTCATCAATGCCCAACACCTCTATGGCTTTAATCTTCGTTATCTGCTCCTTCTTTAAGGTTTTAAGGGTTTCACCCTCTTTATCAGATGAGTATTTCTTAAGTATTGCCAACAGTTCTGCTACTTTAATCGGTTTACTGATGTAATCGTCCATCCCAGATGCTAAACAGGTTTCCCTGTCGCCCTCCATAGCATTTGCAGTCATTGCGATAATGGGTATCCTTGGGTTTTTAATGTTACTGCCAGACCTTATAATCTTTGTAGCCTCAAGACCATTCATAATAGGCATCTGCACATCCATCAAGACCAAGTCAAAGTCTCCATCTTTTAGCATCTGCAAAGTCTCCTGCCCATTGTTTGCTAATGTAACCTTATGCCCATACTTTTCCACTATCCTTACTGCAAGCACCTGATTTAGATGATTGTCTTCTGCAA
>JAOAGP010000073.1 GCA_026415695.1 Thermodesulfovibrionales bacterium
TATTGGGATTTGTATAAGAAAATTGGCTAACTCTCATTTTTAGATTATTTTTAAGAAATATGAGTATAATTCAAGATGCTTCAGTTTTATTAAGAAAAGGCAGAGTAGGACTAATTTTTAATAGGGGTTGCTCTTGAAGAGATGGTTTGAGAGTGTAAATTGTGCAATTGAAGGCATACTTCAGGCTGCAAAGACACAAAGGCATCTGAGATATCATCTGTATGTGGCTGTAATAGTTCTTTTTGTTTCATACATGTTGGGTGTCAGTAGAACTGACTTTCTGATAATCTCCATTATGGCAGTATTGGTCATATTTGCAGAGATGGTAAATACTGCCATTGAATACATTGTTGATTTAGTCTCACCAGAATACAACGAAAAGGCTATGGAGATTAAAGACACATCTGCTGGGGCTGTGTTAATCACGGCATTTGCAGCAGTGGTTATTGGCTACATTGTGTTGTTTCCTTACCTAAAGGATACCTTTGAGACAGGGATAAAGATTGCAAGACATTCAAAAGAGGAGATTACGCTCCTTTCAATAATAGTTGTCCTCGTTTCAGTGATAATACTGAAATCCCGCTTTGGCAAAGGTCATCCACTAAGAGGAGGTATGCCAAGTGGACACACCGCTGTTGCCTTTTCTATTTGGACAGCCGTTACCTTCATCACAAAAGACTTTACAATATCACTCTTTACCTTTGTGCTTGCAGGTCTGATTGCACAGAGCAGGGTGATCGTTAAGGCACATACACCACTTGAGGTTTTGGTAGGTGCAATGTTAGGCTCATCTTTAACAACAATACTCTTTCTTATATTTAGATGATAGAAAAGGGCGAGATAAAGAGATTTTTTGAAAGACACCACAAATCACCTAAATCTTTTAGGGATGTCTGCCTTTATTTTAATCCTTCACCACCTGAAAGAAGGGCATTAAAAAGGCTAATCAGACAGCTTGTAGATGAAGGATTTCTTATTAGAAACAGAAAAGGACAGTATAGTCTTTTTAGTGAGGCTAAATTCTTTACAGGATTTTTTGAGGCACACAGGGATGGCTACGGCTTTGTAATACTTGAAGAGATTGGACAAAAGGATATCTTCATCCCTGCTAAATCAGTAAATGGAGCTATGGATCAAGACAAGGTTATTGTCAGGCTTGACAGTAAGGCAAGACACGAGGGATGTATTGTAAAGATTGTTGAAAGGGGGCGAAAGAAGGTTATTGGCGTCCTTGATAGAAATAGGGGTGGCTACTACATAAGACCAAAGGAAGCAAAGATTCCATATGATTTTTATGTATCACCAAAGGACTTAAATGATGCAAGAGAAGGTGATTTTGTTATTGCAGATATTAAACAATACCCTGATGCAAGATGTTTACCCACTGCATGTAACCTAAAGGTTATAACTCCTCCAAAGTCTCCAACCGAACACTTAGACATGATTATCAGGGAGGCTGAGCTTACTGAAGAATTTTCTATAAACGCAAAAAAACTGGATGTAAAGCCAAGGACAACCAAAAGAAAAGACTTGAGGGATCTAATCACCATTACCATTGATGGAGAAAATGCAAGGGATTTTGATGATGCAATTTCAATACAAAAGTCTAATGATGGCTATAGGCTTTGGGTACACATTGCAGATGTTTCTGATTATGTTTTATGGGATACTCCACTTGATTTAGAAGCAAGGGCAAGGGGCAATAGTTACTACCTGCCAGACAGGGTTATCCCGATGCTGCCAAAGATACTATCTGATGATATATGCAGTCTAAAACCCCGTGTAGATAGACTTACATTTACTGTTGAGATGCTTTTTAACAATGATGGCAAACAATTAGCATCTGATTTTTATCTTAGCATTATCAACAGCAATGAAAGGATGACATACACCACCGTTAACGAGATTATAACAAACCCCAATTCTACTGAAGTTGACAGATATGAATATTTGATAAGAGATTTGCATCTCATGACAGAACTTTGTCAATTGTTGAGGCAAAGGCGAAAAGAAAGAGGTAGTCTTGATTTTGACCTGCCAGAACCAGAGGTTATTTTGGACATAAGGGGGAACCCTCAAGACATCATAAGGGCAGAAAGAAACCTTGCCCACAGTCTCATTGAGGAGTTTATGATAGTAGCAAACGAGTCAGTTGCAAGACATATTGAGTCATTTCAGATGCCATCAATATACAGGGTGCATGAGATACCTGACAGAGACAGATTGGATGAGGCTATATTGTATCTTTATAACGCAGGGGTAATCAAAAATAAACACTTTGGAGGCATAAACGACCTACACAGATTTGTATCAATGTTTACAGGACAGCCATTGAGCGAGTTGATACTAAAGAATATCCTTAAGAGTCTCAAACAGGCAAGGTATTCAACTACAAACATTGGTCACTTTGGACTTGCATCAGAGTGTTATACACATTTTACCTCACCTATTAGGAGATATCCCGATTTGGTCATACATAGGATTTTAAAGGACATCATCCTACATGGTGACATAACCTACCCAAGAGATGACAGATTTGAGACAATGCTTGATGAGATTGCATCTTCATCTTCACGAAGTGAGAGAAAGGCTGATAACATTGAAAATAAGTCTATCAATGTGATGAGGGTTTGGTTTATGAAAGAACGAATAGGAGAGGTTTTTACAGGTTATGTAACGGATGTAATACCTTATGGATTAAGGGTAAGGCTAAACGATTATTACATAGAGGGTTTCCTTCATGTGTCACAGATAGTAGATGATTACTATTTTTATGATGATAGGGCAATAAGGTTGGTTGGTTCGCACAGAAAAAAGATTTATAATATTGGCAAAAAACTTGATGTTGTTGTGGATTCTGTTGATATGGATACATTGGAGGTGTTGTTTGGTCTGCCAATTTAGATGTGTAATGTTGTGTTTGTTGATTTTAATGCTTCTTCTTTGCCAAAGAGTAGAGGCAAAAAAGGTGCAGGAATTTGGTGGCTCAATCAAAATCTATGTGGTTGATAAGGATAAAAAGACAATATACTCAACAAAAGGGCAGGTTGTTGATAAAACAGGGATAATCCTTACAGACATAAAGTCTATACAAAGATGGCTTGATGATATAAGCAATAACCTCATTGCTATAGACACATCAGGCAGGGTATTTAACATACATAGGCTAATAGCCACTCATTCAAAAGGCAGGTTTGCCATAATAAGTTTAGATACCAATGGGGCATTATTGTATGAAAAAAAGATATCCCAAGATTACATCAAATATACGGATTTCATAGGTAAAGCCATAACGACCTTTAAGAAGAAATCTTCCTATATCCAGCCAGAAATACAGCCAAAGCAGGATACACCACCCTTAAAACCTATGGAGATTCAGCCCCCTTCAATATACACATTTGAGCATTACAAACAACAAGGCTATTTGCTCCTTTCTGAAAGGAGATACAAAGAGGCTGAGGATATGTATCTCAAGGCGTTGAGCATTAGAGGGTTAGATGTTGGCGTTCTTAAATCATTGGCATTGATTAATACCCTTTTAGGAAGATTTGAGGATGCAGTGAGATATTACAAGATGATAGCAAGATACGAAGACAGTTCCGAAATACTTAAAAAGATTTCAAACTTGTACATATTATTAGAACAATACACAATGGCTGAAAGATGCATCAAGAAGGCACTCTCTCTAAATCACTTTGATGCTCAATTACATTACACCCTTGCGATACTTAAGATGCTTTCAGGTGATAAGGAGCAGGCTTACAAACAGTATATCACTCTTAACAAACTAAATAAGGATAAGGCAGAAGAGGTTTTTGATATACTTTTTAGATGAAAATATTAAATGTGAGTATCAATCAGGTGCTGTTTTTAGTTTTAACCTTGCCAAGCATCTTTACAAAGAGCAAGAGCAGGTCTGGGTCGTAGTCTGTTTTTTCTTGAGAAATTGTATTTAATGCCTGAAAGGGAGTAAAGGCTGGTTTATAGGGTCTTGATGTTGTAAGAGCATCATAACAATCTGATATGGCTATGATCCTGCTTGTTAATGGTATCTCGTTGCCACGCAGTTTGTTTGGGTATCCATTTCCAGATATCTTTTCATGATGATGTAGGACGGGATTTATCGCATCCTTTGGAAAGGAGGGGTTTTCTTTTAATAGGTTTACTCCTTCAATAACATGCCTCTGCATAGTTTTGTATTCAATCTCTGTTAGTCTGCTTGGTTTATTCAGTATTTCAGGGGCGATTAAAGTCTTACCAATATCATGAAGCATTGCGCCAGTTGCAAATTGTCTTATCTCCCTCTTTTTCAAACCTAAAAGAATAGATAATCCTATGCACAATACTGCTACATTTAGACAGTGGTTGTATGTGTAGTAGTCATAGTTTGACAGTGATAGCATATTAAAGAGCATCTCCTCGTCATGTATAATTGATTCTGTGATGTCAATTACTAACTCACCAATCTCCTTTACCCTTTCACCACTTCTTGGTTCTCGCAAGACTTCATCAATTATTATCTTTGAGTTTTCCCTCATAAGAACAGCCTTCATTTTTGGGCACTGAACTGCATCTGATTTGTTGTATTTTAAAAGACCGTTGACATACCTCTTAAATAGATGAACCTGTTTTTTTTGTATAGCTAATGCACAGAGATTATCTGATACAATGTCATCAATCTGTTTTTTTTCGATAATAACAGGGTGTATCTCTGTTGCTTCAATTAATGGGATGAAGTTTAGTAGTTTTTGCTTAAATACAACAAAATCAATTAATGTGTTCTCTACGATGGATGATTTTTCTATCTGAAAGAAAAGTTCTTTTTTGTGTGCAAACTGCTTTATGGCTTGGTCATCAATTCTATCTTCTAAGGTAAGCGGAGGGGGCTGACCTGAATATAAAACCTCTTGTTTGTCCTCATCGGATATTTGTCTAAACTTTGTTGACATAATTGATAGTAGTTTCTGTTAACTTAATAGGTATTGTCAAGTTAAATAAATTCTTGCCAGATAAAAATGATTCTTAAGATATACTTTATCTTTCATGGGCAACACATGTATTTCAGTTTGCAAAGATGCTTGGAAATACCCTTGCAAGAAACTGTAATAATCTGAGATGGTAAAGCCGCAAACATTGATGCCCTTAAGCATTCAAGGATTAACGAAGCACCAAGTGTTTTTATAACTACTCACTTTGAATATATCTGACCATTTATTGATGAAGTTGAGACCTGATAAAATAATCAGCAGGGCTAATTTGGGTAGCATAACTTAAGATAAAAGTATCAATTAAGAAAGGCTAATCTAATGTGATGAATAATTCCCCCTCTTGATTAAAGAGGGGGAATGTGTAGGATTTAATTTAAAACATCTTACTACTGACGACCTTGTAAGAGTTCATCCACAACAGTTGGATCGGCAAGGGTACTTGTATCCCCTAACTCCTCTACATCACCCCTTGCAATCTTTCTAAGAATCCTCCTCATAATCTTACCACTTCTTGTCTTTGGCAAACCGGGTGCAAATTGCATCTTATCTGGTGTTGCAATTGGACCTATAACAGCCCTGACATGACCAACAAGTATCTTTTTGAGCTCATCAGACGGTTGATAACCCTCTTTGAGCGTGACATATACATAAATGCCTTCACCCTTGATATCATGAGGATATCCAACGACTGCAGCCTCGGCAACTGCCTCATGGCTCACAAGGGCTGACTCTATCTCTGCTGTGCCTAATCTATGACCAGATACATTGATGACATCGTCAATCCTACCCATAAGCCAAAAGTCTCCATCTTCATCTATCCTTGCACCATCACCAGTGAAATACTTGCCGGGAACCCTTGAGAAATAGACATCCTTTACCCTTTTATTTTCTGGGTCTCCATAAGTTCCTCTTAAGATGCCTGGCCATGGTTTTTCAATCACGAGATATCCACCCTCATTTACTCCTGCCTTTGAGCCATCTTCTTTTAAGACAACAGGGACAATACCGGGAAATGGTCTATTTGCAGAACCGGGTTTTAGTGTCATTGCACCGGGTAAGGGGGTAATCATTATACCTCCTGTTTCTGTCTGCCACCATGTATCAACTATGGGCAGTTTCCCCTTGCCAATATTATTGTGATACCACATCCATGCCTCAGGATTGATAGGTTCACCAACAGAACCCAACACCCTTAAGGAAGACAAATCATACTTTGCAGGCCATGATTCTCCTTCTCTCATAAGTGCCCTTATTGCAGTTGGTGCTGTGTAGAATATGTTTACCTTGTGTTTTTCAACGATATCCCAAAATCTACCGGGGTTTGGGTAAGTAGGGACACCCTCAAACATAAGACTTGTTGCCCCATTTGAGAGCGGGCCATAAAGTATATAACTATGCCCTGTTACCCATCCAAGGTCTGCAGTACAGAAATGGATGTCTTCGTCGTGATAGTCAAATATCCATTTGAATGTTAGTTTTGCATATAAGAGATATCCTGCTGTTGTATGCAATACCCCCTTTGGCTTTCCAGTAGAGCCTGATGTGTAGAGTATAAACAGTGGGTCTTCTGAATCCATCTTTTCAGGTTCGCAGTATTTAGGTATGTCAGGATCAGACATGCATTCATGCCACCATATATCCCTATTTGGCTCCATGTCCACGCCACTTGTTCTTTGGACTACGACCACCTTTTCAACTGTAGGACATTCTTGAAGTGCGGTGTCTGCATTTGCCTTAAGAGGCACTTGTCTGCCTCCTCTTACCCCTCTGTCTGCAGTGATAAGTAGTTTTGCCTTGCAGTCTTGGATCCTATCTTTCAATGCCTGTGAACTAAACCCACCAAATACTACGCTATGTATGGCACCAATCCTTGCACATGCCAACATGGAAATGGGAAGTTCAGGTATCATCGGAAGATAGATAGTAACCCTGTCGCCCTTCTTGATACCTAATTTTTTTAGGGCATTTGCAAACTTGTTTACCTCGTAATACAGTTGCTGATATGTGTATGTTTTATAACTGCCGTCATCTGCCTCCCAGATTAAGGCAGCCTTGTTTCTTGTGGGTGTATTTATATATCTGTCAAGGCAATTGTATGATACATTCAATTTTCCACCTATGAACCATTTCACAAATGGCTTGTTGAAATCGTATTCAAGAACCTTTGACCATTTGGTATCCCAAACGAGCATCTGTTCTGCCATCTCACTCCAAAAACCTTCAGGGTCTTCAATAGATCGTTTGTAAATACTTTCGTATTCCTCCATGCTCTTGATGTGTGCCTTTGCACTGAATTCCTTTGATGGTGGAAATGTTCTTTTTTCATCCATCAATACTGAGATTGACTCTTTTGACATCTTTACCTCCTTAAAGTTGATTTAGATAAATAAGATTCAAACTACTCTGCACCTATACCTATAAATGACCTAATCTTTTCATCCTCAAATTTCTTCTCAGCCTCTTTGTCTCTAAATATCAAAGACACTATTATTCCAACAACGAAGGACAAAGACATGGAGATTATTCCGGGGTTTCGCATATCAAATATTGGTTTTGGCATCTGCTCTTTTAGATTACTAATAGCCTTTGATGCCTTCTGTTTCTCTTCTTTTATCATCTCATCTATCGTGTTCTGTTCCTTTGTTGTAGTCCTTTGTGCCATTAGGTTATCAATCTTTATCTTTGACTCCTTCTCAATGTCCTTTATTTTGGTTTCTATTGCTTTCTTGTCACCGCTGTGTATGATATCTACCCATACTGTAGGGCTTAGTATAATCAATCCAGTAGCAAGTGCTAAACCAGTATAAATACTCGCTACCGCCCCCTTTGTAGTAAATCTTTTCCATAATATTGAAAGTAACAGGGCAGGAAAGTTAGCACTTGCTGCAACGGCAAACGCAAGTCCTACCATAAATGCAACATTCTGCCCTTTAAATACAATTCCTAGTAGTATAGCACTTACCCCAAGAAAGAGTGTGGCAGCCTTTGCAACCCTCACCTCTTCTTTCTCGTTTGCAATGCCTTTCCTTATAACCCCTACATACAGGTCATGTGAAAGTGCTGAAGCCCCAGCCAAAGTTAGTCCAGCGACAACCGCAAGTATTGTAGCAAATGCAACGGCTGACAAGAAACCTAAAAAGGGAGTGCCCCCTAATGTCTCAGCAAGCAGTGGTGCTGCCATATTACCACCCTTGTCAATACCGGCTATTATGTCTTGCCCAACAAGCACAGCAGCACCAAAACCAATGGTAACGGTCAGTATATAAAAGTATCCAATGAAGCCAGTTGCATAAAAAACAGATTTTCTCGCCTCTTTAGCATCAGGGACGGTATAAAATCTCATAAGTATATGTGGCAATCCAGCAGTCCCAAACATCAATGCTAAACCCAATGAAAATGCCTCTAAGGGATTGGCAATGAGACCACCTGGTTCAAGGAATTTGTCTCCGTATTTTGTTACCGCTTCATTGAAAAGGTTGCCATAGTTGAAACCAAACTGTGCAAGTGTAAGGATTACAAGTAAGGTAGCTCCACCTAAAAGTAATACTGCCTTGATTATCTGAACCCAAGTGGTTGCAAGCATGCCTCCAAACAAGACATAGGATATCATCAGTCCGCCAACGATTATTATGGCAATCTCATAAGGTAAGCCAAATAGCAGTTTTATAAGGGTGCCAGCGCCCACCATCTGTGCAATCAGATAAAATAAAACAGTTATAAGTGAACCAGTAGCAGCCGCTGTCCTAATAGGTCTTTGATGTAACCTGTATGCCACAACATCAGCAAAGGTATATTTCCCCAAGTTCCTAAGCGGCTCAGCAATGAGGAAGGTGAGTATTGGCCATCCAACAAGCCAACCCACTGAGTATATCAGTCCATCATAACCCTTTAGGGAAACGAGCCCAGCAATACCTAAAAAAGACGCCGCAGACATGTAGTCTCCAGCCAGTGCAAGCCCGTTTTGAAACCCTGTAATGCTTCTGCCTGCTGCATAAAATTCCTTTGTAGTCCGAGTCCTTTTTGCAGCCCAATATGTAATAAAGAGTGTGCCACTTACAAATAAAAGAAAAAACAGTATTGATTCTAAATGCACTTGTCCTATGGTTGTCTGTTGCATGGTCTCACCCTATCTTTTCACGAATGTTTTTTACCATCGTGTCGTATTTGTTATTAGCCCAGAGGACATATATACCTGTTAGTATCCATGAAAGTATGATTGTGCCAACTGCAATGGGTATTCCCCATGTTATCACACCATAAAATTTTGATGATAAAAAAGGTTTGTTGTAGGCTATAAGCCAAATAAAGCCGAAATACAGAAACAGCTCAAGCACTGTCAAAACAAAAGAGATGATAGTCTTTTGGCTGACAAGTGTTTTAAATTCTGGATCTTCTTGGATCCTTACCCCTCTTCTTCCCTCTGTCATTTTGTTTTACCCCCTCCTTCTTGTTTTTTTGATTAAATAATCATGCTTTTGTATCTGTCAATGATATACACCTGCACATTGGATATAAGATTAAATGTCTGTTTCAGGAGTCTTCTCTGAAGATTAGTAAGGTGCTCGGGATTGATAAAGTTATCAGGTGTCTTGCCTTCCTTTATCTTTGCAAGTTGGTTTTGTATCCTTAGCAACATCAAAAGGTCAAATCCGTGCAGTAATTCATCGGCATAGTCCTTCATCATGCCGTGTAGTCCTCGGAGTGCCTCAATCCTGTCGTATGTTGAGGTCTCTTTTACCCCTCTCTCAAATGCAAATAGTCTTACAATATCAACTATCAAGGTGGTTCCTTTGATCTTCAGATTGAGTTTGTCTTTATGCTCACCTTCTTTCTCTAATACAAATGATTTGAAAAAGCCAATCGGAGGTTTGTTTTTTATGGCCATATTTGCAACACTGCCAAGGAATAGTTTTTGATTTTGAATGTTTTTAAACAGATTGTCCTTAAGGTCATTAGCCAATTTTAAATCCCCATAAAGTGGTCTGAAATCAAAGAAAATCAGAGATTTTATGAGTGCATCAGGGAATGGATTCATTATCCATTGGTTAAACATCCTTCTCCACTGTGATAATGGTTGCCTCCACATAGGGTTACTTGCCATGTATCCTGCAGGGCATGTAGGAAAGCCACATTTTTGTAGAGATTCTTTAACAAATTGGGTGAAATCCTCAAAATACTTATCAACTATTGGTTTTAGTATAGGGTCATAATCTTCATAAATGATTGCATTGTCTTGGTCGGTTTTGAAGGTTTGCTCCTTGCGTCCTTCACTACCAAAGACTATCCAACAGTAAGAGATAGGCGGTTTTCCGAATCTCTTTTCTGTGAGAGAAAGGATCTTCTTTACCAGTCTGTCATTTAGTTCAGTTATTATCTTTGTAATTGCGTAAGCCTTTACCCCCTCTTTAAGCATCAGGTTTATAATCGTGTTAATCTTTTTTGAGACTGGCACTAATCCATCTACAGAGATTTGATTCTCAATGTCTCTTGCTATGTTAATGGGGGATATCCCCTGTAGTGTCATTAGATCATGGTTTGTGATGATACCCTTTAGCTTGCCATCATCCACAACGAGTAGATGATGGATGTTGTGTCTTATCATCTTTAGGAGAGCCTCAAAGCAGTATTCCTTTGAATCTACCTTTATTAGTGTAAGCGACATGATTGACCCTATGTTTTCATTTACATCCCTACCCCTTGCAACAACCTTTTCACGGAGGTCTTTGTCAGTAACGATACCTACAGGGACTGCATCATTATCAATTATCACAAGACAGCTGATCCTGTGTATAGACATGATTTCTGCTGCTTCTTTAATGGTTGTATTGTCTTGAAAGGCTGATATTACACCTTTGGTTGAAAGTTCACCCACAGTGGTTGTAAAGAGCAGTTTATCACTGCCGATATTCATGAGCCCTTTGTCTTCGTATTCTCTAACGGGTTTGTCTATGTATTTTCTTAAAAATGTCTTGTTGAAATAATCACGAAAGTCAGTATTTCTCTCAAGAAGCCTCAAGAAGTTTTCTTTTGAGATCAGCAAGCAGATGGTATCCTGTAAGGTAACCACCGTTGCCTTTGCAACATCACTACTCATTAGGGATAGATAGCCAATTAGCTCACCTTCACCACGATAGTCAGTAATCACCTCAATACCATCCTCTGTTGTGATAAAGACCTTTACGCTACCCTTTTTTATTACCCTCAAGAATTTGCTTGGCTCTGCCCCCTGTTTCATGATGATGGTGTCTTTAGGATAGAATTCTATGGATATTTGTTCGCTTAATGAGACTAACTCATTGTTTTGTAAAAATTGAAATGGAGGGATCTCTGACAAAAAATTTACTATCTCTTCGGTTTTCATGTCTATCATGTGTTTTACCCCTTATTTTTTAGCAATAATTATACCATTTGAAGTTGCCTAAAAATCCTTGATTTGATGAACCATATTGCAAATTTTGTTACAAAAAATACAATGTTTGTTACGATAGGTAACAGCGGGTTTCTATTCCACTATCCAAACGGTGCAACTTTTTGGTGTGTGCAATATCTTATTAGATGTGCTACCAAATATGAATTCCTCTTTCTTGGATATGCCCCTTCTACCAATCACTACAGTTGAGCAATTAATCTCTTGTTGTTTTTGTAATATGCATTCACCGACTGAACTACAAGACTCAACAATGAGTATTTCCTTAATACTATCTTCCTTAAAGCCAAAATCAGTAAGCACCTTGTGAGATCTGTGAAGGATACCCTCCCCTGCAACCTTTTTTTCTCTAATCCAACTTGTCTTTTCTTCTTCGTTGAAAAAATAGTCATCCTGTGGGAGTAAGACTATGTGCAGAAGAAATATCCTAAAATCAGTCATCCCCCTTAACAATTCACCAACATAGTTAATAGCCCTCATAGAGTTTTCTGACTCGTCTACTGCTATGAGTATTTTTCTGTTTATTTTATCCATTGTGATTACCTCCGTTTTATTTAGAGATTTTTTGTCTCAACTCCTGTAAGTCAGTGAGAAGTTGTCTTGTATCGTCATAATAGACTGGTGCCCCTACCGAAAAATGTAGTAGTATCAAGTTTAACTCATCAGGTATATATTCAAATACCTTTTTTAGATTAACCACCCTGTTGTTAAAGATTATATTCATATCGTCTTTGTTGAGTGTATAAAAGGCAGGGCTGTTTGTTGCCTTTAGTGCTTGTATCGTAACATCTCCTCTACCTGTGATGTATGTCAGTATGTTGCCTAATCCAAAAAGGTCATAACCAAACATATTTTCCTTGTGTATGTAGTTGTAATCAAAGTCTATCCATGTGTTTATACAGGTGTTTTTTTCCCTGATGATGTGGTCTCTTCTGATATCGCCGTGTTTTTCGTTGTTTTCGTGTAAGAAGGCAATCGCCTTTACTAATTCAATGTATTCATCTAAAACCTGTGGGAAGTAATTGAAGAAATAATCCTCGTGACTACTTCCAAGTGTCAGGATGTAGTCTGCGTAATTTATACCCTTGATAAAGTCAATAATCCTTACTATATTACCTGCAGAGTCCTTCACTGAAAATCCCTGCATGAATCTCCTATCTCCTCTTACCATCTCAAGTATCCGTGCCTCTTTTTTAGAACTCCTGAAACACTCAAAGGTTATATCACCAACCCTTGATGTAAATCTTTCGTGAAAGGTAAGCTTGATTATCTTTTGGCTTGCATCAATCAAATCAATCGCCTTTTTTACCCAAAATTTTGGTTGCTCATCAATACCAAAACGCCCTTCCTTTTGGTCGTGTCTTATCAAATACGGAATGTTGTTGAGCAAAACAATATCATCATAGCCAATCTTGTAATAATCGCTCGTATCAGTGATGATGTTTAGTCGTTTAGGCAGGTTTTCCTTTGGAAGTCTTTGGACTAATAAGTCCCATATTTCAGATTCGCTTAGCATCTTTTAATGTCTGTGGTATTCTTGAATGGACTTGATTGTCATCTGCTTTGTCTTTACCATCTCCATGGCTGTAACCGCAGCCTTAGCCCCAGCAATTGTGGTTGAATAAGAGATACCAAACTGTAGAGCAGATCTCCTGATTGAAAGCGAATCCCTCTGTGCCTGAGCCCCTGTGACTGTGTTTATGATGTAAGAAAGTTCTCTGTTTTTAATCATATCAACGCAGTGGGGTCTTCCCTCATTGACCTTGTTTATTGCCTCCACCTTAATGCCATGGTTTCTTAAGTAGGATGCAGTCCCACGGGTTGCAACAAGTGAAAATCCTAATGCAATGAGCCTTTTTGCTATCTCCACTGTAGCAGGCTTGTCCTTATCCTTTACACTGATAAAACACTTTCCACCAATGGGAAGCCTGTTGTTTGAGGCACTTTGAGCCTTTGCATAGGCAAGACCGAAGTCTTCATCAATACCCATAACCTCGCCAGTTGATTTCATCTCAGGACCAAGGATAGTGTCAACACCGGGGAATTTATCAAACGGAAATACTGCCTCTTTTACTGAAACATGCCTGATCTCAAAGTCTTTTGTAATGTTTAGTTCCTTTAATGTTTTACCAGCAATGAGTTTTGCGGCAATCTTTGCAAGAGGCACTCCTATTGTCTTACTTACATAAGGTATTGTCCTTGATGCCCTTGGATTTACCTCAAGGACATAGATTGTATCATCCTTGACTGCAAACTGTGCATTCATCAATCCAACAACCTTTAATTCAAGAGCAATCCTTTTTGCCTCTTCTTTGATCTCCGATATTATACTCTGAGGAAGGGAGTAAGGCGGTATTGAGCAGGCAGAATCACCTGAATGGATACCTGCCTCTTCAATGTGCTCCATCACGCTTCCAATGACGGCAATCTCTCCATCTGATATTGCATCCACATCTACCTCTATGGCATCCTCAAGATATTTATCAATCAAGATAGGATGCTCTGGGGATACCTTAACCGCCTTTTCCATGTATTCAATCAAAGACTTTTCATCATAGACTATCTCCATTGCCCTGCCACCTAACACATACGATGGTCTTACCAACACAGGATAACCAATGGTATTTGCAACCGTAATAGCCTCACTCACAGACATCACAGTCTCGCTTTGGGGTTGTTTGAGAGACAGTTTGTCAAGTAGCTCCTTAAACCTCTTTCTGTCTTCTGCCCTGTCAATAGAGTCTGACTTTGTGCCAAGGATGTTTACCCCCTCTTTTTCAAGCGGAACGGCAAGTTTTAGTGGTGTTTGGCCACCAAACTGAACGATTACTCCAATGGGGTTTTCCTTTTTGATGATGTGTAGCACATCCTCAAGTGTAAGGGGCTCAAAGAAGAGTTTATCTGATGTGTCGTAATCAGTGCTGACGGTTTCAGGATTGCAATTGACCATTATGGTCTCATAGCCCAGTTCCTTTAAGGCATAGACAGCATGCACACAGCAGTAGTCAAATTCAATGCCCTGTCCAATCCTATTTGGTCCTGATCCTAAAATCACAACCTTTTGCCTGTTTGATGGTCTTGCCTCACATTCAACGGTTTTTGTGATCTTGGCATTATCACTATCTGCGAGACTAAAAAACGGTCTTTCATAACTTGAATACAGATACGGCGTGTATGCCTCAAACTCACCTGCACAAGTATCCACAAGTTTATACACAGGTATGATATCGTTGCGATACCTAAACTCCCTAATCTCTTTTTCAGCCTTGCCCAAGAGATTGCCTAACAACCTATCCGAAAAACCCATCATCTTTGCATCGTAGATAACTTGGCTTAAGTCATCAGAGAGTTCTAATCCCTTAAGAGAAGTTAGTTCTTTTTCGGTGTCAACAATCTCTTTTATATTATTGAGAAACCATCTGTCTATCATAGTGAGTTCATAGATATCGTCCACTGACATGCCTTGCCTAAATGCCTGAGCGATGTAAAGAAGTCTGTCTGCATTGGGGGTTTTAAGCCTTGCCCTTACTTCATCTTTAGATGCCTCAACTGGCTCCAATCCATAAAGCCCTGTCTCAAGGCTCCTTAATCCTTTTTGCAGGGATTCCTTAAATGTCCTTCCAATAGACATTATCTCACCCACAGACTTCATCTGTGTCATCAATACTGGGTCTGCGGTTGGAAACTTTTCAAAGGTAAATCTCGGTATCTTTGTGACAACATAGTCAATTGTAGGTTCAAATGACGCAGGTGTTTCCTTTGTGATATCGTTTGTCAGTTCATCAAGGGTATAACCGATTGCGAGTTTTGCCGCAATCTTTGCAATAGGGAATCCTGTTGCCTTACTTGCAAGTGCTGAACTCCTTGATACTCGTGGATTCATCTCGATTACTACCATATCCCCGTTTGACGGGTTAATCGCAAATTGTATGTTTGAGCCTCCAGTGTCAACACCTATCTCCCTGATAACCGCAATTGCAGCATCACGCATAACTTGGTATTCCTTATCAGTAAGTGTCTGAGCAGGTGCAACAGTTATAGAATCACCAGTGTGAATGCCCATAGGGTCAAGGTTTTCAATAGAGCAGATGATGACTACATTGTCTTTTCTGTCTCTGACTACCTCAAGTTCAAACTCCTTCCAACCAAGGACGGACTGCTCTATCAACACCTGAGACACGGGACTTAATTTAAGTGCCCTCTCAAGCATCATTTTGTATTCTTCAATGTTGTAGGCAATGCCACCTCCTGTGCCACCAAGTGTGAAGGCAGGACGAAGAATGGCAGGGAATCCTGTTTTTTCTACAGCCTTTAGGCCTTCATCTATGGTGTTTACTGCCTCACTGATAGGAACCTTTAGCCCTATGGATGTCATTGCTGATTTAAATAACTGCCTGTCTTCCGCCTTCTTAATAGCGTTTAGGTTAGCCCCAATGAGCCTTACGCCCTGTTGCTCTAAAATGCCACTTTCGGCAAGTTGAACTGCAAGGTTAAGGGCGGTCTGTCCCCCCATTGTTGGTAAGAGTGAATCAGGTTTTTCTTTCTTGATGATTAGTTCAAGTATATCCCTTTGAAGTGGTTCAATGTATGTTGCATCGGCGATCTCAGGATCCGTCATTATGGTTGCAGGATTGGAGTTAACAAGCACTACCTCAATCCCTTCTTCTTTTAATGCCTTACACGCCTGAGTGCCTGAATAATCAAACTCGCAAGCCTGACCGATTATTATCGGTCCTGAGCCGATGAGCATCACCTTTTTGATAGTTTTATCCCTTGGCATCTATCCCCCATTGTCTGAAGATTTAAAAAGATATGTTTAGTATATCAGAAAATAACAGCAGATAAGACAGTGCCAACCAAGGCAAGTGTTACTACATTGTTTTTAAAGGCAAGCCATATGAGTGAGCACATCAAAAACACAATCTTAACCACATCCCAACTTACAGCAATACCAAACTTCACAGATACAAACATCAACAACCCTGCAAATGCAACCACCATCCCTTTCGTTGATGATATGAAATAACGAGAGGTTGCAATCTTATTAAAAAGAGGCATCATTACTAATACAAGAAGTGGTCCGGGTGCAAAGATTGCAAATGTGGCTGCAAATGCACCAAGTAAACCTGCTATGTTGTATCCTACAAATGTAGCATTTATCAATACAGGTCCGGGGGTAACCTGTCCCAATGCTATACCGTCCATAAATGTCTTACTGTTTAACCACATCTTTGTCTCAACAACCTCATGATACATAATCGGCAATGCTGTATATACACCGCCAAATGACATAAGTGCTATCTTTGTCATAGTAAATGAAAGTTCAAGTATCTTGGCATCAATTACAAACATTGCTACATAAAAAACAAACACCACAAAAGCGATGAAGATGATGTGTGATAAAGGCACATCCCTGTGGGCTTTGATGTTTTGCGTAGAAGGAGACTCTTTATATAAAAGTATCCCCAAAATAGCAGACAACATTATCACAAATAGGGGGTTTACCCCACTAAAGAGTAAGCCTGCATAGATAAGTGCCAAAACATAACCTTTGATGCTCTTGGCTAACCTATCAAGACAAAATCTCACACAGGCATTGATTACTATTGCTACAACTACCACCTCAAGCCCTTGAAATATTGACATGACGATCTTTAGATTTTGGGATACCTTATATGACATTGAAAACATGAGCATTATCAAAAACGAAGGCATCAAGAATGCAGAAAAACCTAACAACATTCCCTTAAGACCTCTTAATTGATATCCGTAGTATGCAGAGGTGTTTACAACTATTGCGCCGGGCAAACTTTGGCAGATGACAAGCCCTTTTGTGAATTCATCATGATTTAACCATTTTTTGTCTTTGACAACAGTTTGATTTATGTATTGAATCATGGCAGGACCGCCAAAAGATATAAACCCTAATCTAAAAAAAGCCAAGAATATCTGTAGTAGTGAGGGAGGCACTATTTAGTTTTTTTCTTTACGGAATTTGATAGCAGACCAAGTAGCCCTTTTTGCTCATCTTGGGGTTGATTTAACAACTCATTGAGAGGGTTGTTTTCAGACTGGCTTATGATTATCTGCTTTATCTTAAGCCTTCCTTTTACAATGTTTTGCCTTTTTTCAAGATCCTTTATCTCGTCTTCATATGTGCTTTTTTGTTGAGGGATAGTGCCCTCAATGTATTCTTTAAACTTAACAGAGAGTTTAGAAGAAAAGGATGTTAGAGAAAACGCCACAGTATTAGCGTCCCTTGAGATCAGGTTTTTCAGCCCTGTCTCGTCATATTGCAGAGTGCCTTTTGATGTGTATTTTAATCCCAAATAGGCAAGAAGATTGGTATTTGACACAAAGAAAGACCTCAAATCCGAATCAAGATTGTTGAGCATCGTATCAGTGTGTAATGCACCGGGTTGTTCTGGGGTGCCTTTTTGCTGTTCTATCAGATTCATCGTAGCATTAAATGAGTTTACAAAGACATTCAAATCAGAAACCATGCTCAAAGGATAAATAGAAAGCCTGAAGGTTTTTTCATAGTCTTCACCCGGTTTGATGAGATTTAGGGTCACACCTGAGATGATATCTGAAATGTTGTTGATAGTTCTTGAATATTCCTTACCGTTTACCTTCAATATGGCATTTTGTGGTTTGCTATGTTGTGTCATGTTGGCAATCCCACCTGTGATATTGTTGTTTTCATCGTATGTTGGATTAAAGGCAAATCTCCCAAGCCCTGCATTTGTGGTCTCACCAACGGTTGTATCACCAAAAGTGCCATCGTTGTTGATATCTACCTCTATGGTTATCTTGTTATCTGCACCCATGTTGTCAGCACTTATTTTCAGTCTATAAGGTGATAACTGCGCAGTTTCATCACTTGTAAGCTTTTTGTTGTTTTGAACGGTTTGAGGAGTATTGCTAAATCCCAACATACTATATGCAGTGCTTTCAGCATCATCCCAAAGAAATTCAACATCGGCACCAGTCTTATTGAGTATTGAAAACTTGTTTGTCTCTTTGTCATATGTGACAGAGAATTTCTCAACCCCCTGATTGTATGCCTCTGTGAGGCCATTTCTAATCTTGTTTGCCAGTTCTTCACCACTGTAACTTCCTGTTTCAATATTTGCTGTGTATGTAGTGCCACCGACCTTAAATCTTATCTTGTTGTTTGTGTTTGTAACATCAAATGCAGTGATAACAGCAGTCACACCTGCATCTGAATCATTGATGGTATCTTTTAAGTCTTCTAATGAGTTGTTACTGCTGTTTATTGTAATATCAACTGCAGGGTTAGAGCCAACCTTTATCCTCATCTTTTGCTCACTGTAGGTAGACAGATCTGCAACCTCATCTGTCAATTGTGAAAAGGTAGTAGAAAGTATCTCATGATTCTTTGCGATCTGTTTTATCTGTATGTTGTAGTTAGAATATCCTGCTATTATGTTTGCAGTGGCGGTAACATAATTTGTGTTTGACGATAAAACCCCTCTTATACCCCTTGTTACAGACTTGAGTTTGTTGACCAAATCATTTGTAACCATGAGATTATTCATTAAGGTTGAATAGGATGTAATCTTTATCTCTGCATCAGTCTGTTTGTATTTTAGTGATTGGTATTCCTGCATGTCTTTGGTTGCAAGGTATTTGGCTATTATTGCCTTGTTTGAGGTCTGAAGAGGCTTAAAGGGGTTATCAAAGGCATTGAAGGGGTTTACCGTCTTAATATTCATCTTTTGTCTCCTTTAAGATTTGATAAAAAAGCCAGCACTTCTTGATGCTGGCTACAATATTATTTTCGTAAAAAAAACACTAAAGATTAGTTTTTTGTTATTTTATCAAGCAGATCTCCTATCCTCTTGAGATGTGCCTTTTCATCAGCAATTATTCTATCAAGGAGTTTTCTTGCCTCTTCATCTTCTGTAAGTCTGTGCATTTTCATATAGAGGTCAACGGCGTTTATCTCTAATTGCATTGACCACTCAAGGATGTTTATATGCAGTAAGGATGACTTTTTTATGGATTGCAATGTCTCACTAATGCTTACACCACTTTCCATTATGTCTGAAAATCTGCTCCTTGCGGTTTCCTGTATCTTGTCTTCATCAATGTCAGCCATCTTGCAAAATGATATCACATCATCCTTGTGCTTAACCTCAAATCTTGATAGTTGTATAAAAGCCTCTTTGATCTTAGTATCGTTGATGATATCAGCACATCCTGTATAAAACCTGTAGGCTCCGTCCTCCATTGCCCAAGATAACGACACAATATCCTCAATTGCATCCAAAGATGGTATTAATGAAAGCCCTAACTCATAATCACCTTCTGCCTCTAATCCGTTCCAAGAATTCATACCACCTTTGATTGAATATACATCCAAAAAACCGGAGTCTTTCAAAAACACCGCAGCTGCATAACTCCTCTTGCCAGACCTACAATATGTTATAACTGGTATTTGGTTGTCCAATTCTGAAATCCTGTCGGGTAGTTCAGATAATGGTATCAATATAGAGCCGGGTATGTGAGATTGCTTGTATTCATTGGGTTGTCTAACATCAAGTAGAGTGAAGGATTCAATTGGTTTGTTTTCTATAAATTTGCTTGCCTCTTCAGGTGTTAATTCTTTGACGATACTACTATGACTGTCAGGATTCATAAGGACACTCCCATTATTTTAGGCGAGCCTCTAATGCTTCATTGTTTATGTTTTTGAAGAATGCCTCAATATAGTCAGGCCGCTTAAGTCCGTAGTCAAGCATAAATGCGTGTTCAAATACATCAAGGATGAGAATTGGCTTACACCCTGATAGGTGTGCAACATCGTGCTCATTTATCCAGCAGTTAAACATCCTTGCACTTGATAAATCCTCATATAGCACAACCCAACCAATGCCCCTCATCGTTGCTGTTGCCCTAAAGTCCTTTTCCCACTCTTCATAACTACCAAAGCCTTGAGCCACCTTTTTAGCAAAGGCACCATTCTTATCAATCCCCTTGCCACCTAAATTCTCAAAGTAGTACTCATGCAGCCTCATTCCGTTAAACTCCCAACCAAACCTCCTTTTCAATTCTGCAAATTCAGGCGTTGCAGACTTGCCTTCCTTTAGCATCTGATTTAAGGTTTCTGCAATCTTGTTTGTGTTTGTCACATATCCTTGATAGAGTGTGAAGTGGTTTTTTAGGAGTTGTTCACTGAAGCCCTCCATCCCTAAAAGTTTTGAATAGTCCTTTGCAGTATAAGACATAGTCAACCTCCAAATTTCTTAAATTTCATTAAAGACATAAGATTATATCCTATCACAATAAAAAATAGCGATACCATGATGCGACAGTCAATAACGATGTTTTGATAAACCTATCCATTGTTTTTTAAAATAGCAACCAACGGTTTTAAGAAATGATTGATTACCCAAACATAAGCCCTGAGATATTGAGGATTGGCCCTGTTGCTGTTAGATGGTATGGGGTTATGTATCTGATAGGTTTTGTCTCTGCATACCTACTGGTTAGGCTACAGATAAAACAGAGGATGCTCAATCTACCAAAGGACTTTGTAGAATCCATGTTTTCTTACATCATAGTGGGTTTGTTAATAGGGGCAAGGGTTGGTTATGTGCTTTTTTACAACCTTAATTTTTATGTTCAAAATCCTCTTGAGGTCTTTGCTGTGTGGCATGGGGGGATGTCGTTTCATGGCGGTTTAATAGGTGCAGTTGTTGGAGGTTACATCTTTTCAAAAAGATACAAGGCAGATTTCTGGCAATTGGCAGACATAGTCATCGTTACTGCACCTATTGGGTTGGGATTAGGTAGGATTGGAAACTTCATAAATGGTGAACTCTATGGAAGACCAACTGATGTCCCTTGGGCAATGGTATTTCCAACAGATCCACTAAGACTACCAAGACACCCATCACAATTATACGAATGCATGCTTGAAGGGGTTTTATTGTTTATCATCCTCTGGAGTGTTAGAAATAGTGGATTGAGACACGGCAGTATTACAGCATTGTTTCTTCTGTTATACGGGGTTTTTAGGTTTAGTGTTGAGTTTGTGAGACAACCTGATGGGTTTGTAAATCTTTATTTGGTTCAGGTTACAACAGGCCAGTTTTTAAGTCTTTGGATGATATTTTTTTCGTTTGTTATCTTGTTTTGGATAAAAAAGAGCCGAGAAGATAGCAGGTGACAGAGTTATCGCCTCTTCATAAAACTAACCTTGTCCTCCTTTCCTTCTATCAATCTCTTTATGTTAGAACGATGGCTTATAAATATCAATACAGCAAGTATAGAGGCAAATAGTATCTTTTCAGGACTTTTGTCAATAAAAAATACGAATACTGGAGTAAGTGCAAAAGATACAAGAGCACTTAAGGATGAAATACCTGACCATCTCAATGTAAAAAGCCATGCTGTGATAGTTAATAAACCTGCATGAGGGACATACCCAAGTATCATACCTATTCCAGTTGCAACACCTTTACCCCCTCTAAATCCTAAAAACACGGAGAAGTTATGTCCTAAAACGGCAGATAACCCTGCTATACCCTGAAGGGTTGAAAGCCCTTTTAGTAGATAGGTTTTATCAAAGAGGTTTATCTCAAATACCTGTGTAGATATGTCAGAAAAGAGTAATTTAGTGACAACCACAGGGATTATGCCCTTTGATATATCCCCAATGAGTGTAAAAAGTGCCTCCTTCTTGCCAACTGTTCTTAGGACATTCGTAGCACCAATGTTTTTGCTCCCAACCTTTCGTATGTCAATGCCCTTTGTCTTGGCAATGATTAGTCCAGTTGGGATTGAGCCTATAAGAAAGGACGCTAAAATAATCAAAAAAATCGTGGAAGTATCAATGTTAATCATATGTTTCTCCATAAAAATACAGTGTATTTGTATCCCGATATCACAGCAAATACCAACGATATGTAGATTAGAATAAGTCCTACATCATAGAAGTCAATATTGACTAAACTTCCCGGTAGCAACAAAAAGATTATGGCGACCATCTGGGTTGCGGTTTTTATCTTACCACCTTTTTCTGCAGGTATCACGATACCCTTTAGGATGCCAACCACCCTTATCAGTGAAACCAAAAACTCCCTTCCAATGATGACTACTGCAATCCATGTAGATATCCTAACCATATCAACAAGCAGTATCAAGGCAGCAATTATCAGCATCTTATCGGCTATTGGGTCTATGATAATGCCAAACTTTGTAATCTGATTTGAACGCCTTGCAATGTATCCATCCAAAAAATCGGTAATGGATGCAAGAAGGAAGAAGAGTATTCCGATTAAGGGACTGTTAGGCGTAAAATACAAAAATGGGGGGATTAAGGCTATCCTGATGAATGTCAGGAAGGTTGGAATGTTAAATCTGAAGATATGCATCTAACACGCCTTGCCATTTATCCTGTGATTTTAGGATCAACTCACATACCTCTCTTACTGCCCCTTTACCACCTTTATTCTTTGTAACATAATGGGCTAATTGTTTTACTTCATGCACAGCATCCTTTACAGCAATAGCAAACCCAGCCCTTTTAAACAAAGGGATGTCGTTTATGTCATCACCAATACATGCTATTTCGTTGTCATTTAGTGATGATGATTGTTTCATCTCATTGTATGCCAGAGATTTGTCTGCAGAGGCTTGATAGATGTATGTGATGCCTAATTCCAATGCCCTTTTACTGACTATTTCAGATTGTCTGCCTGTGATTACTGCTGTCATAATCCCACAATCATGCAGCATCTTTATACCGTGTCCATCTTTGACATCAAATATCTTAATCTCATGACCTTTGCTATCAAAGATGATACCCCCATCGGTAAGCACACCATCCACATCCATGATTAGTAGTTTGATAGCAGATGCCCTTTTTAGTATTTCTGCTGTTGTATGAGATTGTCTCCTTTTTGGGGTAGTATTCATGGTTTGTAATCGCCTCTTAAAAGTAGTTAAACTATGATATCAAATATGTTTCATAAATGGTGATGAAAACTTGAATGCCAAGATTATAATATTTTTAGTATCTGTGATGATAATTACTTTTTTGGGTATCTATGAAGAAAATACCTATGCCACTGAGATAACTCTCCCTCAATCTAACCAAAGCGATTTCACCTTTTCCGTAATAGTCTCACGGATTAAAGAGATTCAGGATAGGTTGTCAAACCCAACACTTCCTAAAGGTGAAAGAGATGTCCTTGAACAAGAATTAGAGATGCTCAAAGGGCTCCTCTCTCACCACATCCGTAAGGGCATCAACAAGACTGATTAGATAAAACGCATCAGTTATCAATCTTGCAACACTCATCCGTCATTATCTTTACAGTCTGAATATTTGGCGCCCTTTTCCTATACGCTATCTTATTTAAGGCTGTAATGTATGCCTTTGCAGCGGCTACCAATATGTTCGTATCCGCCCCTTGTCCCCTTACCTTGATGTCGTCTTCTTGGAGTGTGACGGTCACCTCACCTAATGCGTCTGTTCCGCCTGTTATCCCTTTAACCTCAAACTTTAGCAGGTTACTTTTTGTATTAGTTGCAGAGGCAATTGCCTTATAGACTGCATCTACAGGTCCATCGCCGTATTCAATCACATCTATTACCTCGTCTTTTATAGATAATTTTAGTGCAGCCATCGGTTTTGAGTTTATCCCACTTGATACATATAAGTCTTTAAGACGGTATGTTTCAACAACCTTGTTTGTCTGCTCTGATATTAATGCCTCTATGTCTTCATCAAATATGTCCTTTTTCTGATCTGCAAGGTTTTTGAATTTAACAAACGCTACCTCAATCTCCTCTGGGGTCAACTCGTAACCAAGTTCCTTGAGCCTTGATTTAAAGGCATGTCTGCCTGAATGTTTGCCTAACACTAGCTCTGTCTTTGATAAACCTATATCTGATGGTTTTATAATCTCGTAGGTCATCTTTTCTTTCAACAAACCATCCTGATGTATGCCTGACTCATGAGCAAATGCGTTTGCACCAACAATAGCCTTATTTGGTTGCACGGATATCCCAGTTATCCTTGTAATGAGCCTGCTTGTCCTGATGATCTCTTTTGTGTTGATATTTGTATCTGCCTTGTAATAGTCTTTGCGGGTCTTAAGAGCCATTACTACCTCTTCCATAGAGCAGTTTCCAGCCCTCTCGCCTATGCCATTTATTGTGCATTCAACCTGCCCTGCACCGTTAAGTATGGCTGATAATGAATTTGCCACTGCTAAACCAAGGTCGTTGTGACAATGCACTGATATCACTGCAGAGTCTTTTATCCTTTCTTTGATTGCCTTTATCATCATTCCAAATTCTTCAGGTAGTGTATAACCAACGGTATCTGGTATGTTGACTGTTGATGCCCCTGCCTCAATCACAGCCTCCACAACATCCAACAGATACGGTAATTCAGTCCTTGTTGCATCCATAGGGGAAAACTCCACATCATCTACCAAACTCCTTGCAAGTTTTACCATCTCAACAGAGCGTTTTAGTGCCTCTTCTCTACTTACCCTAAACTGGTATTTCAGGTGAATATCGGAAGTTGAGTGGAAGGTGTGTATCCTTTTCTTTGGGGCGTTTGCTATTGCCTCGTATGCCCTCTTAATATCTTGTTCCTTCGCCCTTGCAAGTGCTGCAATAATAACACCTTGCACCTCTTCAGCAATTCTCTTGACGGCATCAAAATCACCTTGTGATGCTATGGGGAAACCTGCCTCAATAACATCTACACCTAAACGGACTAACTGCCTTGCCGCCATTATCTTTTCTTCAACATTCATTGATGCACCGGGAGACTGCTCTCCGTCTCTTAAAGTGGTATCAAATATCTTGATTATCCTCATTGTTGTTTCTCCTCTTTTGTCAGATTTTGGTCATTTATAGTGTCTTGATTTGACCTTTTATTTTTTATGAATAGATAAATATTCTCAATTATACCACCAAAAAGGTATATCATAGCAAAGACAAAGATAGCAGTGGACGGATGTATTAGGAGCACAAAGAGTATTAGGACAAAAACAACCAAAAACCAAAATGGCTTTCTCTCGCTAAAGTTTATCTCCTTTATTCCGTGAAATCTTAGTGTGCTAACCATCAAAAGAGATAAGACGGTAGTTATTATCGGGAAGATGATGTTTTTATCAGGTATCTCGGTGTTAAACTCATAATAAAATATAACTATTGATGCAATCACTGTAGCGGCTGCAGGTATAGGCATGCCTTTAAATGCCTTTGATGTAGTAGTGCCAGTCTGGACATTAAATCTTGCAAGTCTTAAGGCACCGCAAGCCACAAATAGAAAGGCAACTGCCCAGCCAACCCTACCAAACGGTATTAAACTCCATTTATATATAAGTATTGACGGGGCAACACCAAAAGCCACGAGGTCTGATAGTGAGTCAAGTTCAATACCAAATCTCGTTGATGTATTGGTAAGCCTTGCAATCCAGCCATCAAGTCCATCAAAGATGTTAGCAAGTATGATTGCCCATGCAGCATATACAAAATTGCCATTTATAGCAGAAAGTATTGCAAAAAAACCACAAAACATACCGCACAGCGTAAGGGTATTTGGTAGTAGGTATATCCCCTTTTTTGTCTTTTTGAAGTCAATCTTTCTATGGTAGAATTTCATACAACATGCCTCAAGCCGTTATTTTAACCTAAAGTAAGACAAAAAATTAAAAGAACTTTGGGATTGTGTTAAAATAGTAACCCATAAATGAATTTAGGGTGAGATTATGATGATAAAAAAGGTTGTTACTTATTTTGAAAAACCCGGTAGGGAAAACTCTGAAGCATGTCTTGATATAGTCAAGGATGCTATCAGGCAATACGGCTATAAACACTTAGTAATCGCCTCAACCGAAGGCGATACAGGTTTGCTTTTCAGTAGGCAACTCAAAGATGAGGGTATAAATATCGTTGTTGTAACACACTGTGCAAACTTCAAGGGACCCAATGTAGAGGAGATTAAGCAAGAGGTTAAGGAAGAGATCCTTTCCCTTGGTGCAAAGATACATACAGGAACGATGGTTACCCACAGTATTGAGACAGCGTTTTCAGCAAAATTTCAAGGGTTATATCCTACACTAATAGTTGCAAATACCTTAAGGAGATTCTCTGAAGGGGTAAAGGTGTGCTGTGAGATTGTGATGATGGCAACAGATGCAGGCTTAATACCAGAAGGGCAAGAGACACTCGCAGTTGCAGGAACAGGCAGAGGGGCTGACACTGTTACAGTAATCAGATCATCTGCCTCAAAGAGATTTTTAGATTTAAAGGTGCTTGAGATATTAGCAAAACCAAGAAATTAGACCGAGGGAGTGTCTTTTAATGATTAAAAAACATAAGCCAAGTTCTATACTAAAAGTTTTTGTATAGACCTTGATATTTCTTTAATTAATCTTGACATTAACATGTAGATTAATTTATAAAACTTGACAAAATTATACCTTGTCATATGTATGCGTTAAAGGGGATATACTTTTTAAATCAGCAGATAGATGATCTCTTTGGCTCTGATGTAGAAAGGAGTGTGTCATCTTGGTTACCATCCTCTGATGTTTGTGAGACTGCTGATAGATTTGAGGTCGTGATTGAATTACCTGGTGTCAAAGAGGATGACATAGAACTTGAGGTCAAATACAATACACTCAAGGTAAAAGGTGAAAGAAGGACTACTTTTGAGGGATTTAGATACTTTCAGTTGGAAAGAGGGTATGGGGGATTTTACAGGCTGTTTATCTTCCCTACTGACATAAGTAAAAATTTAATAACAGCAAGGCTTAAAGACGGAATACTCTATATTGAGGTAGATAAGAATAAAAAAGTGTGATTTTATAATTTAAGATTAGAGGGGATAGGTAGGTTTTATGGGCAAAATTAGGATCGCTATTGCAGGAGTTGGAAATTGTGCAAGCTCGTTGATACAAGGGATTAATTATTACAGGGAATTAGGAAGCAAGGGAAAGGATCACACATCTGGGCTTATGCATTATAACCTTGGTGGGTATCTTCCATCAGACATTGAGGTGGTATGTGCATTTGACATTGATGTTAGAAAGGTTAAAAAACCTCTAAAGGAGGCAGTATTTGCAAAACCAAACTGCACAAAGGTCTTTTGTGAAAACATAGAGACATCTGAAAATGTAATAGTTCAGATGGGTGAGATACTTGATGGTGTGTCCTCTCATCTTTTTGATTATCCGGAGGATCAGCGTTTTATTCCTTCTAATGAAAAACCATGTGATGTGGTCAAAGTATTGAAGGATAGTGGTGCTCAAATGCTTATCAACTACTTGCCTGTAGGTTCAGAGAAGGCAACGCGTTTTTATGCAGAGTGTTGTCTTGAGGCAGGGGTTGGGTTTGTCAATTGTATGCCTGTTTTTATCGTATCTGATGATGATTGGGCAAAGAGATTTGAGGCTAAAAATATACCAATACTTGGAGATGATATAAAGGCACAAATCGGTGCGACAATAGTTCATCGTTGGCTTACAAAACTCTTTATGGATAGGGGTATCCACATAGACCATACTTACCAACTGAATGTTGGTGGCAATACCGATTTCCTCAACATGCTAAACCACAATAGGCTTAAATCAAAAAAGATATCAAAAACTGAGGCAGTAAGATCCCAGATTAGTCACAGCATCTCAAACGATGACATACACATAGGCCCTTCAGACTATGTGCCTTGGATGAAGGATAACAAGGTATGTTTCTTAAGGATTGAAGGTAAAGGATTTGGAAATGTCCCGATGAATATTGAGTTGAGGCTTTCGGTGGAAGACTCTCCAAATAGTGCAGGTGTTGTTATTGATGCCATAAGGTGTTGTAAATTGGCTATTGATAGAGGAATTGGCGGGCAACTAATCTCACCTTCTGCCTACTTTATGAAGCATCCTCCAATACAATTTAGTGATGAAGAGGCACGGATGATGGTTGAGGAGTTTATCCAAAATAAAAGAGAGAGATGATGCCATGTTGAGTGCAAAACTCGGTCACATATTGGACAAACCACTTGAGCCTATAGCAAAAAAGATCAATATACATCCCAATGTGCTTACAATTACTGGTCTTGTCATTACGATTATCGCATCTGCAGTCATTCCATTTCATCTTGCTATAGGCGGTCTTCTAATCATATTAGGTGGTTTTTTTGATATGCTTGATGGAGTTGTGGCAAGGACTAATAGGATGAATACAAGGTTTGGGGCATTCCTTGATTCAACTATTGACAGATACTGTGATTCCATAATCTTTATTTCTATCGCGTGGTATTTTTTCAATGAAGGTAATCTGTATGGGGTTTTACTAACCACAGGGGCAATGGTTGGTGCACTATTGATAAGTTATGTCAGGGCGAGGGCTGAAGGATTAGGGATTGAGTGCAAGGTTGGGCTCATGGAAAGACCCGAGAGGATAGTCCTTTTATCCTTTGGGTGTATAAGCGGACTGATATTGTATGTGATGGCGATTGTATTCTTACTAAATCACATGACGGTATTTCAGAGGATTATTCATGTTTATAAGTCGGAGGTTTAGTTTTGTGTTATAATGGTTGGTCTTCAAAATTTAAGATGAGAGGGGACTAAAGATGGTTGACTATATCTGGGTAGTAGTGGTAAGTCTTGGTTTTTTATTCCTCATCGTTGGTTTTTTGGTTGGTATCTCAATACTGATATATGCAACTTTGGAGATCAAAAAGGCAGTAAACAGCGTAAAGTCTTTGGTTGAAAAGATAGAGACAAACATCCATCCAATCATTGATAGCACTGACTCAACTATAAGGGGTATAAAGGCTATAAGTGATGATGTAAAACACATCACCGGTAATGTCAAAAACCTATCAGAATCTCTAACGGATTTGGCTAATAATGTTAGAGATGCAAGTAAGATGGTTGTTGAATTAAGAGAGTCTCTGTCAGTTAAGGGTGCAGGCTTAAAGGCTGGTCTTAAGACCGCTTTAGAGGTTTTATTAAAACAAAAAGGTTAAAGGAGGTGCAGAAATGAGACACGAAGAAGGAGGCTTTAGTTCTGGGGCAATACTGCTTTCATTTGTGCTTGGAGGTATTGTAGGTGCTGGAATTGCAATGTTACTTACTCCTCAATCAGGTCCTGAAACAAGGAGAAGGATGAGGGAATTTGTGGATGATGTAAGGGATAAGACCACTGATTATGTATCGCATGCTAAAGAGAGGATATCAACCACGGTAGAAAAGGGCAAGGAGTTTTTTGATGAGAAAAAGTCAGCCATTGCTACCGCATTTGAGGCAGGCAAAGAGGCATTTGAAAAGGAAGTCAGCAAACAACAGCAATAGATGCACGAGGTATCAGTTGCCCAAGCACTTTTAGACAAGGTCATAGAAGAATGCCTTAACAGTGGCTATAAATCTGTAAGGTCTGTAAAGGTAGATATTGGCAGGGCATCAGGTGTAGTATCTGATGCCCTGTTTTTTGCCTACAATGCACTAAAGTCAGATACCATAGCAGGAGAGTCATCGCTTATCATCAACGAAATAGACATCGCTGCACGGTGTGATGACTGCCAAAAGGAATTTACAACCCAAGAGAAATATGTATATGAATGTCCTTTTTGTAGTTCTTGGAGGTTTACCATCTTAAAGGGCAAAGAACTAAATCTCATAGAAATAGAGGTAGATTAGATGAAGATTCAAGTGGTTTCAAAGATACTTGATGCAAATGAGAGGATTGCAGTTGAAAACAAAGAGGCATTTGACAGGCATCATGTGTTTGTAATCAATCTTATGAGCTCGCCGGGTGCAGGTAAGACCACACTTCTTGAAAAGACGATATCACAACTAAAGGATTCAATAAGCATTGCTGTAATAGAAGGAGATATTGCTGGAGTAGACGATGCGATGAGGATAGAGGCATTAGGTATCCCTGTTGTGCAGATAAACACAGGAGGTTACTGTCATTTAGATGCAGGTATGATAAGGGATGCCTTCAATGAGTTTGATTTGACAAAGACGGATTTAATATTCATAGAAAATGTGGGAAACCTTGTCTGTCCTGCGGAATTTTATATGGGTGAGGATATAAAGGCGATGATTTTAAGCATCACTGAAGGTCATGACAAGCCACTTAAATACCCAACAATGTTTCAAAACTCAAGCGTTATTTTGATAAACAAGATAGACCTTAAACCACATCTTGATGTAGATATTGACAAGATAAAGACAGACATAAAAAAGCTCAATCCATCTGCAGTCATTTTTGAGGTCTCATGTAAAACAGGCGAGGGTCTTCAAGGGTGGATAGACTGGCTCAAGACAGCCTCTACATCAAAAAGGCTCTAAAAGAGGCAGAAAAGGCGTTTAAAAAAGACGAAGTGCCAGTAGGGGCAGTAGTTGTATATAAAGGTAAGATAATATCAAGAGCCCACAACACAAAGGAAAAAAAGAATGATCCTACCCAACATGCAGAGTTACAAGCCATTTCAAAGGCTGCAAGGAGATTAAAAAGTTGGAGACTCAATGACTGCACACTCTATGTAACCCTTGAGCCATGCATCATGTGTGCAGGTGCCATATTACAAGCCCGCATAGGCAGGCTTGTGTATGGGGCAGCTGACCCTAAGGCAGGTGCTGTTGAGAGTTTGTATGAGATTTGCAGTGATAGGAGATTAAATCATCAAATAGAGGTTACATCTGGTATATTACAAAAGGAATGTTCTGACATTCTAAAAACCTTTTTTAAAAACAAACGAAGGAGGATAAAGGATGATAAAGTTTTTTGAAAAAGACCCTTATGCACCAATACAATATGTTTATGATGTCAGCGAGGTGTTGTATCAAAAAAAGAGTAAGTTTCAGGATATCTTGGTCATACAAAACCCATATTTTGGCAAGATGCTCATCCTTGATGGTGTGGTGCAAATAACTGAAAGGGATGAGTTTTTCTATCACGAGATGTTAGTCCATCCATTGATGCACGCACATCCATCCCCTCAAAATGTAATTGTCATCGGTGGTGGAGACGGCGGAACTGTAAGAGAGGTTGTCAAACATGAGACCGTTAAAAAGGTTTTCTTCATTGAGATTGATGAGGATGTCATAGAAACATCCAAGAGATTCTTTCCCTCAGTTGCTTGTTCAGTAGATGACAAGAGGGTAGAGATAAAGTGTATGGATGGGGCAGAGTTTGTAAAGAGCAGACAAGGTGATATTGATATAGTTATAGTTGATTCAACCGATATCATCGGTTTTGCAAAAAGTCTTTTTACAGTGGAGTTTTTCAAAAATGTCAAAGACTGTCTCACAGATGAAGGCATGTTTGTAACACTATCTGAATCCCTACATTTTCACAAAGAGATGGTTGTTGAGGTGCAGGAATCTATGAAACTCATCTTTCCCATTGTTGACCTTTATAGTGCAAATATTGCCACATACGCAGGCAATTGGTGGACCTTTTCTTGTGCATCAAAAAAACACTCCTTAAGGGATATCAAAAGACCTGTGACTGTTGATACAAAGATCTATTCAGAGGAGATACACCATCAGGCATTTCTGCCAAAGACATTTTATGAAAGATTGATGAAAGGCAAATTGGCATGGTAATTTAGTAATCAAGGACTGACAAAATTTGTCAGATGGTGTTGTCAGGTTTTTGCATGGTAAGGTCTGTTGTGTTTGTATCTGTAATTGCCTTGAGATTTGGATCGTGCTGGCAAAATAGGAAGTTTTAGTTATGAAAAAAATATTCTTGATAATGAATTTGATAATGTTGTTTGTCTTGGTCTCCGATGTATCATCAAAGGAAGTGCCTTTCACCCTTGAAGACAGGGACAGACTCATGAGGGTAGAGGCGAGATTGACGGAGATGGATAAGAGGTTTGAGCCATTATGGGATAGACAAACAATGATTTTCTAATCTTATTATAAAGAAGGAGAGGTGGTATAATGAAATATGCGGTTATTATTATGTTTCTATTTTTCATGGTTAATTCGGCTTATGCAGAATTAACAAGGAAAGATTTTGA
>JAOAGP010000088.1 GCA_026415695.1 Thermodesulfovibrionales bacterium
CCGCCTACCATTTCTATCTCAACTCTGGGGCGGTAGTTCAGCCGGTTAGAACGCATGCCTGTCACGCATGAGGCCGCGGGTTCGAGCCCCGTCCGCCCCGTCTTTAAATCATTTCCCTATAAATTTACCGTCTATTTCCTATTAGCAATGTCAGGTATTAGGTTTTGTAATGGCTATTATATTGACTTTTAAGGCTTGTAAATAATAGACTTCTTAAATACCTATCAAAAAACTGTAAAGATAGTATCAAACTCTTATTTTTATAAACAAAGCGGGACGAATTCTTTAATAAACCAAATCGTTTCGCTCTTATGTGGGGGATGAAAGATGAACAGAGAGATTAAGAAGGTATTAGTTGCAAATAGGGGAGTCCCTGCTGTAAGGATTATGCATACTTGCAGAGATAGGAAGATACCAACAACCGCTGTTTATAGCACTCCAGACAGACTGTCCCATCATGTATTTATGGCTGACACAGCAATGCATATTGGTGAGGCACCACCAAATGATTCTTACCTCAACATGCAAAAGATGATAGATGCTGCCATAAAAAGTAAGGCTGATGCAATACATCCGGGGTGGGGTTTCCTTGCAGAAAATGACAAGTTTGCCCAGATGGTTATTGATGCAGGGCTAATCTGGATTGGTCCCTCTCCTCGTGTTATTAGGCTTATGGGTGATAAGATTCAATCAAAAGAGATTGCCAAAAAGGCGAATGTCCCTACAATACCCGGCATAAGTCATGTAACCAACACAGACCAGATTAAGAAATGGATTAAAGATGAAAACATCTCATTCCCTATAATGATAAAGGCATCTGCTGGGGGTGGTGGAAAGGGGATGGTAAAGGTTGAAAGGATGGAACAGATTGAACAGGCATTTTCTCAGGCACGGTCAGAGGCTAAAAAGGCATTTGGTGATGATACTGTGCTTGTTGAAAGATACATAGAACGTGGCAGACATATTGAGGTGCAGATTGTAGGAGACGAATATGGCAATATCATTCATCTCTTTGAAAGGGAATGCACTTTACAGAGGAGAAACCAGAAGATTATTGAGGAGGCACCTTCTCCAAGTCTTACTGATGACTTAAGGGGTGAAATCTGTTTTACTGCAGTAAGACTTATGAGAGAGATTGGCTATACATCTGCAGGGACGGTTGAATTTATCTTTGATGCCCCTGCAAAAAAATTCTACTTTCTTGAGGTCAATACAAGGCTGCAAGTAGAACACGGCATAACTGAATTGATAACAGGGCTTGACATCGTTGACCTCATGCTTGATGTGGCAATGGGGAAGAAACTACCTTTTAGACAGGCTGATATAAGGCCAAACAGATGGGCTCTTGAGGTGCGGTTAAATGCTGAGGACCCCAAGACCTTTAGTCCCTCATTTGGCACAATAACAAGGCTTGAGATACCTCAAGGTCCCGGTGTAAGAATCGCATCTGGTATATATGAAGGGGCAGATATCCCGCCATATTATGATTCACTGTTTATGCTCCTAATGACCGCTGGTGCAGACAGAGAAGACGCCGTAAGAACTATGGATAGGGCATTAAGCAGAAATCTTAGGATTGAAGGCATCAAAACCCTTGCACCTTTGTTATTAAGCATTATCAGGCATCCTGCCTTTATAAAAGGTGAGTTTTCAACTCGTTTCATAGAAGAGCATATGGAAGAACTCATCTCAATGTTTAAAGAAAAGACAGGAGAGGATGAGGCTCTCAAGGTCGCAAGGTATGTTGCAGAGATATCTGCATTAGGACCACAGAAATGGATGTAGGGGAGGCATACATGAAACAATCTAAAAATACCGTAAAAACTCAAGATTCAACAAAAGATATGTGTATCATTTCTGAACTCTGTTCTAAAAGCCCTGTGTTTGTAAAACCGGGAATGGCACCAAAAGAGATTGTCAATGCTGTAAAATCACTGCAGGGTGTGTGTTTCACATCAGTTGGAATGAGGGATGCTGGTCAGTCTGACTTCAAGAATCGCCATAGAATATATGATTTAAAGACCCTTGCCCCTTATTACAACAATATGGGTCTTTTTAGTGCGGAAATGCACGGTGGGGCAAGATGGCATGTTGGGATTATGAACAGAAGAGAGGATCCCTTTGAAGAATGCAATATCCTCCGAGAACTCATGCCAAATGTATTACTTCAAACCCTGATAAGAGAGACAAACCTCTGGGGTTACAGACCATATCCCAAAAATGTGATTGAGTATGTGGTAAGCAGGGTTGATATTGATGTGTGGCGTTGTTTTTCCTTTTTAAACGATGTTCGTAACATGAGAACCGTTGCTGAGGTAGTAATGAAAAGAGGCAGGTTATTTGAACCCACCATCTCATTTACAGTGGCTGATTGGGCTACAAATGAGTATTATCTCAAGGTCGTTGATGATATTGTGGATTTATGCGGTGGGGTTGATGAAATAGTGTTGTGTATCAAAGATATGGCAGGAGTTGGTAATGTGACGAGGATTTACAACCTAATTGATGCTATAAAACAGAGATATCCTGAGTTAGTACTTAACTACCATAGACACATAACTGATGGACTTGCAATACCCGCACTGCTTTCAGCAGCAAAGGCTGGAGCAAAGATATTTGATGTTCAAGAAGACTCCCTTGTCAGATTCTACGGTCACTCACCGATCTTGAGTGTTCATGCTATTTTTGAGGAGTCAGGCATACCTGTTCATATAAACAGGGCAGAGGCAGAGGGTGCTGTGCAAAAGGTTCGTGAATGGATTAATCACTACGATTGGGCTGAATCACCGTTTAAAGGACTTGACCATAATGTAACCCACCACAAGATGCCCGGTGGTGCATTCCCAAGTTCATTTGAACAGGCTCAAAAATCAGAGTTTCTTCATCTCATGCCATACATTTTAAAGATGATGTCTCTTTACAACAGGATTGTTAAGTATTTTGATGTAACCCCTGGTTCACAGATTACATGGGTTACATGTAGTGGGATTATAAACAAATATGCAAAGGAGATGGGTGATAGAGGGGTTAGACATGTTATTGATCTGATGACCAAGTTCGTAGAACAAAAACAACAAAACATTGATGACATGACCAAAGAAGAGCAGGAAGAACTTCTTCAACTCTTTAGGACTGCACCTACTGATTTCAAGAATCTCCTGCTTGGTAATTATGGTAAACTCCCTGTTGGCTGGCCTGCAGAGTGGGTTTACAAAAGCACATTTGGAGATGAATGGCAGGAAAGGATTAAACAGAGGAAAGAAGTATCCCCTCTTGACAGTATTCCACCTGATAATCTTGAGAAACTAAGAGAGGATCTGTCCGAAAAGATAAACAGAAAGCCAACTGAACAAGAGTTTATCCTCTATCTGATGCATCCAAAGGACGCCCTTGACTTCATTGAATTTAGGGAAAAATACGGAGATGCCCCCCTTGTGTTACCCACTGATGTATGGAGAGAGGGTTTGAAAAAGCCGGGGGATAAGGTTGACTTCGAACTGTTTGGCAAACCTTATACGATTGAATTAGTTTCCATAGGTGCCGAACATGAGGGTATTATCCATGTTGTGATGAGGGTAAACAATAAGACCAGAGTATATAAGGTTGAGACCCCTCGTGCAAAGAAGTCAGAGATAAGGATCGCAAAAGGGCATAACGAGATTGGTTCACCTATCAATGGCAATGTATGGAGGTTAGGCAATCCGTCAAGAGGACCGATTAAGGTTGGCGATATCGTTCGCAAGGGAGAAGAGATACTAAATCTTGAGGCTATGAAGATGGAAAACGCAATCGTTGCCCCGTTTGATGCACAGATTGTTGAGGTGTGTGTAAAACTAAACGATACCGTTCAAGAAGGACAGCTACTTTTTGTGGTTGAAAAGGTTCATAAATGATCGTGTAAAAGTGTTAACCTTTACATAACCAAACACATGTTTTTATAATACACAACTAACATGATTGTAAATTCAATTACCTCAAAAAGGGACATAGATTTTCTCAAACAAAAGGCTCGGGAGGCAAGAATAGAGATACTTAAGATGCTACACCGAGCAGGTTCGGGTCATACAGGTGGTTCACTCTCTGCTACTGATTTAGTAACAGCACTCTATTTTTATAAGCTGAAACACGACCCGATAAACCCCTCTTGGAATGAACGAGACAGATTTATCCTCTCAAAAGGACATGCCGCACCACTTTTGTATGTAATGCTTGCAATGTCAGGATACTTTGAAAAAGACCTACTCATGACATTAAGAAAGATTGGTAGTCCGCTACAAGGGCATCCATCATCAAAGTTGTTGAAGGGTGTGGAGGTTTCTACAGGTTCTTTAGGACAGGGACTCTCTATTGCCAATGGATTAGCATTAGGATTAAGGATACAGGGGATAAGTAGCAGGGTTTATTGTTTGTTAGGTGATGGAGAGATGCAAGAAGGTCAGATTTGGGAAGCAGCCATGACAGCTGGGCACTACAAGGTTGATAACCTTTGTGCTATCGTTGATAACAATGGTTTGCAGATAGATGGCTCATGTGCTGATGTAATGAAGATTGAGCCAATCTTTGATAAATGGCGTGCCTTTGGCTGGAATGTGATAGAGATAGACGGTCACGACATGAATGCAATTGTGTCAGCTTATGATTTGGCTCAGACTATAAAAGGAAAACCTACAGTAATAATTGCCCATACTGTAAAAGGTAAGGGGGTTTCTATATTTGAAAATAAGGTTGAGTATCACGGGGTCTCACCAAATGATAAGGAGTTAGAGACTGCCCTAATGGAGTTAGGTGCAAATGGCTAATAGACCATCTGATATTGAGTTACAAAATATTAAAGATACAAACCCTGAAGACACACTTGCAGGTAAGTCCATTGCTACAAGAGACGCATACGGTGCAGCCCTATATGAATTAGGGATGAGGGATGAAAGAATAGTGGTATTGGATGCTGATCTGTCTTGTTCAACAAAAACGATTAAATTCGCAAAGGCGTTTCCAAACAGATTTTTCAATGTTGGTATATCCGAACAGGACATGGTTTGCACTGCTGGTGGTCTTGCTCTATCAGGTTTAATACCATTTGCCTCTACATTTGCAATATTTGAAACCGGAAGGGCATGGGAGCAGGTCAGACAAACGATTGCATATTCATTCCTGAATGTAAAACTTGCAGCTACGCACTCGGGTATTACTGTAGGCGAAGATGGTGCATCTCATCAGGCTTTAGAAGACATAGCGTTGATGAGGGTAATTCCAAATATGACTATAATAGTGCCTTCCGATGGCTATGAAACACAGCAGTTTGTAAAACTTGCAGCAGAGTATTACGGACCGGTTTACATAAGGTTAGGAAGGGCAAAGGCCCCTGCTGTGATGCCCTCTAACTACAAGGCTGATATAGCAAAGGCATATCAGTTTTCAAAGGGTAGTGATGTCTGTATTATTGCTACTGGGATAATGGTCAGTGAGGCATTGAAGGCATCAGCATTGTTAGCAAATGATGGCATAAGCACAGGAGTATTGAATGTGCCTGTTATCAAACCCCTTGATAAAGAGACCATCTTATCTGCGATTGAAGGTTGTAGATTGGTAGTAACTGCAGAAGAGCATTCAGTCATTGGCGGTCTTGGTAGTGCGATTGCAGAACTCCTTTCGGAGATAAAACCAATCAAGATGATTAGAATAGGCACACAAGATACCTTTGGCTGCTCTGGTAAACCTGATGAATTGTTACAAAGTTTTGGTCTTACTTCTCAACACATAACCAATAAGATTAAAAGCACCCTTGAGTAACATTGAAACACCCCTATGATATCCTTCAGTAATGTCTCAAAATTCTATGACTACCATACTGTCTTAAGATCAGTAAATTTTACCGTTGAAAAAGGGGAGATGGTTTTTATCACCGGACCAAGTGGTGCTGGCAAATCCACACTATTAAAACTCATCTACAGGGCTGAAGACGCCGATGAAGGTGAGATAATCGTAGGTAAGTTTAATGTTACATCCATTAAATCATCGGATGTGCCTAATTTAAGGAGACAAATAGGGGTTGTCTTTCAGGACTTTAGATTACTTAAAGGGCTTTCTGTATATGAAAATGTTGCAATAGCCTTGAGGATAAGGGGACTTCCAGAAAAAGAGATTAAATCAAGGGTATTTGATGTTCTCAAAAGGGTCAACATCAGGCATTTAGCAGACAGCAATCCAAAGGCACTTTCAGGAGGTGAACAACAAAGGGTTGTCATCGCAAGGGCAGTTGTTGCAGAACCACAGGTAATCCTTGCGGATGAACCAACAGGCAACCTTGATCCCAACACTGCAATAGACATAATCAATCTTCTTAAGGATATAAATATCACTGGCTCAACTATCATCGTTGCAACCCATAATAAAGAACTGTTTAGGGGCACAGGCAAGAGGGTTTTGAGGATTGACTCCAATACCATTGCAGGAGAGGAAATCGGCTGATATGTATATTGGGTATGCACTTAAGACCGCATTGAAAGGTATGTATCAAGAGAAATGGATAAACCTACTTAGTGCCTTCACCGTTGCATCAAGTTTGTTTATAGTATTACTCATAGGACTCATCTTGTTTAACATTGAGTTATTTGCTGGAACAATACATGAAAGATATGGCTTGGTTGTTTTTTTAAAGGATAATCTCAGTGAGTTAGAAACCCAGAGTGTAATTACAGAAATACACAAAAAAGAAGGGGTCATATCAGCCAGATACATCTCTAAAGAAGACGCCCTAAAAGAGATCAAGGACAAACTAAAGGATGTGAGCTATGTCTTTGAAGGTTTAGACACAAACCCTCTTTCTGCCTCAATAGAATTGCGTCTAAAGAAGGACTTTATCACCCCTGAAAAGGTTAAAACTCTGTCAAAGAACATCAAGGAAATCAGTGGCGTTGATGAGGTATTTAGTGCTGAAAAGATTGCAGAGACAATAGATTATTTCAATCGTTCACTTTCTAACATGAGTTTAATCGTACTGATAGCACTTATATCAGGTGTAATATTTGTGATTTACAGCACTGTAAAAATACTATTCTATAGACGCAAAGAGGAGATCGAGACTGTTAAATTATTAGGGGCAACAAGGGCATTTATAAGATTGCCCTTTCTGATTGAAGGGGCAACGATTGGCTTCATTGGGGGCTTAATCTCTACTGCTGCAACATTAGTCATATACTTTGCCATTACATACAGATTATCAAATGTATTCCCCATACTGCAAAACCTTGTCTTTCCAAATGAGGTGATCGTGGTGTTTCCAATTGTTGGACTAATCCTCGGTGTATTAGGTGCCTTTGTGGCTGTAGGAAAACTTAGATTTTAAAAAAGTCAAACAAGATGATAAGACATGTTTTCATATTCCTTCTGATTATCTTAACAACCATTTGTCATGCTACCGATCCAAAAGACGAATACAAGAAGATTCAGAAAGACCTCAATCTGCAGAAAAAAAAATTAGAAAATGTCCAAAAGAAAGAATTATCCGTGATAAACGAGCTTCGCAAGGTTCAGTCTGATCTGTCTGAAATAGAAAAACAACTAACAGCACAGAGGAAGAAGATACAGGGGATACAGGCAAAAATATCAGCGGTTGAAAAGGATATGAAGACATACAGCCACAACCTTTCAACCCAACAACATAGACTAAAGATGCGTTTGCGTGCAATACAAAGACAAGACCATCAGAAGGATATGATTTTAATACTCCTCAGTGGTTCAGATATTCAGCAGACAGCAAGATACACCAAATACCTTCAGGACATATCAGAAAGAGATTACGCATTGATAAATACATACAAAAACAGCCTCAAGACCCTTTCTATTGAGCAGTCAGAACTCAAAAGACTTCATGAATCATTGCGGGCAGAGGAGAAAAAACTTGCACAATTAGAAAAAGACCTCAATGAAAAGAAAAAGGAAAGGGAGCAGTTGTTACTAAATGTAAGAAAGGAAAAGAAGACTTATGAAAAGATGATTGCCGAACTTCAAGAGGCATCTGCACGACTGAAAAAACTAATAGAGGAGACCGAACGAAGAGAACGAGAGGCGAGGCAGAAGAAAAGACAACAGGCAAAACCCGGTGACAAAGACGATATTGATGAAGATACAAACTTTGCAAGATTCAAGGGCAAACTTCCTTGGCCTACGCAAGGCACTGTTGTGATTAACTACGGCAGTCAAGTTGACCCCATCTTTAATCTCCCTGTTTTTAGAAGCGGGATTCACATCAAAACATCCACTAATGCACCAGTAAAGGCAGTTCACGAAGGCAGGATTGTATATGCAAGTGAGTTTAAAGGATATGGTAAACTGGTAATCATAAGTCATGGAGGAGGATATCATAGTCTTTATGGTAATCTATCAAAGATAACTATAAAAAACGGTGCAGATGTCAAAGAACAGCAGATGGTGGGTGAGGCAGGCGATTCATCAACCATAGGTTCCACTGGCATCTATTTTGAGATAAGATACAAAGGTAAGCCACTTGACCCACAACAGTGGTTAAAGAGGTAATAAAATAATTGTAAGTGTGAAAATAAATGGAGGAGAAAAATGTCTAAAAGAAAGATTGTTGCCTTAAGCGTTTCAACTTTGTTTGCCATCGGTATTATTATCTATGCCGTGTGGGCTGCCACTGGTGTTAGTGCCCAGTCTCAAAGTGCTTATGAGGATCTAAAGATATTTACCGAGGTGTTGTCATTAATCAAGAAAAACTATGTTGAGGATGTAAAGACCAAAGACATAATTCAAGGTGCTATAAAGGGCATGGTTTCATCCCTTGATCCCCATTCCTCATATTTGACACCTGAAGCATACAAAGAATTACAGGTTGAGACAAAGGGTGAATTTGGTGGTATTGGAATTCAGATTGGTATCAAAGACAATGTCTTGACCGTGATTGCACCAATTGAAGATACCCCTGCCTATAGGGTGGGTATCAAGGCAGGAGACAAGATACTTAAGATAAACAACGAATCTACTAAAAACATGTCAATCCATGATGCAGTATCAAAGATGAGAGGGAAAAAGGGGACATCCCTCACCCTAACGATATACAGAGAAGGAATGAAAGAGCCAAAGGATTATACGATAATCAGAGACATCATCAAGATTAAAAGTGTGAAGTCAAAGATGCTACAAGACAACATCGGATATCTCAAACTGACACAATTTCAGGAAGCCTCTGCACAAGATATGGTAAAGGCATTGGACAAACTCAAAAAAGATGGTATGGTTGCCTTGATACTTGATTTAAGAAATGACCCCGGTGGTCTATTAAACAGTGCTGTTGAGGTTGTGGAGCATTTCCTGCCGCCAAACAAACTGGTGGTATCTATAAAAGGTAAGAAGGGTGAAAAGACCGAATATTTTACAGAGAAGGAAAGACCCGGTTTTACTGATATCCCAATGGTTGTTTTGGTAAATCAGGGAAGTGCAAGCGCATCAGAGATAGTAGCTGGTGCCCTTAAGGATTGGAATAGGGCTGTGATAGTGGGTGTTCAAACCTTTGGAAAGGGTTCTGTTCAAAGCCTAATACCACTTTCTGATGGTTCAGGCTTAAGGCTAACAACTGCTAAATACTACACCCCTAAAGGCACAAGTATTCAGGGTGTAGGTATTACTCCAGACATAGTTGTAAAGTTAGAATCAAAAGATACAAAGGAAATCCCAGTTATAAGAGAAAAAGACCTTGATAGACATCTAAAAGGGGACCAAAAAATAGATGAAAAGATTGAACGGGAAACAGCACCATATGAGGTAGATGAAAAGGATGATGTCCAACTTCAAAGGGCTATTGATGTGATTAAGACATGGAATGTCTTTACTAAAATGATAAGTGATACAAAGAAATGATATGGGCAGGATAATATTAGATATTGAAACATCAGGATTTGACTTTGAGCATTTTGATAAAACAACCCAAGAATACCTGATGAAGTATGCAAACTCCGAAGAGGAAGAAACCAAGGTCATAGAGAGTTTAGCATTTTATCCCCTAACTGGTGAGGTGGTAACAATCGGTATGTTAAACCCTGATACAGACAAGGGGGTGGTCTACTTTCAGTCTAATACTGAGCGCATGGTCTTTGAGGAAGATGGTATTGTATTTGAGAGTGGATCAGAGGCAGAGATACTTCAAAGGTTTTGGGAAGTGGTAAACAAGTATGAAGGGATTATAACCTTCAATGGAAGGACATTTGATGCCCCTTTTCTCATCATTCGCTCGGCTGTTCATAAGATTAAACCAACAAGAAATCTGCTGCCAAATCGGTATAGTGATGAACATATTGACCTGTTAGATAGATTGACTTTCTATGGTGCAATGAAAAGAAGGTTTAATCTTGACACTTGGTGTAAGACATTTGGGATACCAACCCCCAAAGATGATATTAATGGATACATGGTATCAGATATGTTCAAAAGTGGTAAGGTTGAAGATATAGCACGATACTGTGTTAAAGACCTAAAGGCAACCAAAGAACTATTCTTTGTTTGGCAGGAGTATATTAAAATTTAACAACATCTTAAAAAGACAGGAGATAGCATTGGATATAGCAAGGTTAAACATAAATGAATTGAGACTACTATTAGACAAAAAAGAGGTGAGTGTTAAAGAGGTATCTGAATATTATCTTGACAGGATTGACAAACTTAACCCAAGGCTCTGCGCCTATCTTATTACCACAAATAGTAATGCAGAAAAGATGATTGATAAAGCACAAAAAAGGATTGACAATAAACAATCTCTAAATCTAACAGGCATCCCCCTTGCAATTAAAGACAATATCTGCACAGAGGGGATATTGACAACCTGTGCGTCAAGGATATTGTATAACTTCATCCCCCCTTATGAAAGCACTGCTACGAAAAGGTTATTAGAACAGGACTACATATTATTAGGGAAGACAAATCTTGATGAATTTGCGATGGGTTCTTCAACAGAAAACTCCGCCTTTTGTGTGACAAAAAATCCTTGGGATTTAGAGACAGTGCCCGGCGGCAGTAGTGGTGGTTCTGCGGCGGCTGTGGCTGCAGATATGTGCGTTGCAGCATTAGGGTCAGACACAGGAGGCTCAATACGACAACCTGCATCATTTTGTGGTGTAGTGGGGCTAAAGCCTACTTATGGAAGGGTTTCTCGTTACGGTTTAGTTGCCTTTGCATCATCACTTGACCAAATAGGTCCAATAACCAAATGCGTAAAGGACTCAGCAATCATCCTTAAGACCATAAGCGGCAATGATGCAAGTGATTCTACTTCTGCACCTGTTTCTGTGCCTGACTACGAGGACTCGTTAGGTAGGGACATCAAGGGTATAAGAGTAGGCATTCCAAAAGAGTATTTTATTGATGGAATGGATAAAGAGGTTGAAAAGGTCATAAAGGATGCAATTAATCACCTTATCTCATTAGGTGCAGAACCCATTGAGATATCTCTACCTCATACAGAGTATGCAGTGGCAACCTATTACATAATTGCAACATCGGAGGCATCATCAAACCTTGCGAGATTTGATGGGGTGAAATATGGTTTTAGAAGACACGGTAAAGACCTAATGGATATGTATTTAAAGACGAGATCAGAAGGCTTTGGTGCAGAGGTAAAAAGGAGGATAATGCTTGGAACCTATGCACTTTCATCAGGTTATTATGATGCATACTACAAAAAGGCTCAAGAGGTTAGGACACTATTAAAGACAGACTTTGAAAAGGCGTTTAAGAATGTTGATCTTATCCTTACACCTACATCCCCCACCGTTGCATTTAAGATTGGGGAAAAGTCAAACAACCCCCTGCAGATGTATCTTTCAGATATCTTTACCATTTCAATAAACCTTGCTGGTTTACCTGCTATTTCAATACCATGCGGGTTTGCACACGACATGCCAGTAGGACTTCAGATTATCGGCAGATATTTTGAAGAACCCTTAATACTACAAGTTGCATATGCATACGAACAATCAACAAATTGGCATCAAAAAAGACCAATCCTTGATTAACTAAAGACCTCCCAGCAATCAAAAATCTAATATTACGGCTTAAAAACTTCTTGATATATTAGGACATTAATTGTAACAGTTGCAACTCATTTACCGCTTGACATATTATTTAATATATGTAACAATAGTTACATATAAAAACGGAGGTGAAATGAAATGGAAACCTTTTATGTTGTTGGGATGATTATTGCGGGATTGTTTTTTGGATGGACTATCGGTTCGCATTATACCGGTGCGGTAATGGGGACAGCCTATGGTGCAAAGATATTTGACATTAAAAAGGCAACAATACTAATGGCAGTATTTGCCCTATTAGGTGCAACCTTTCAAAGTCATGAGGTAATTAAAACGGTTGGTGTGGGGATTCTGCCCATTGAGTATCTTACTCCTTTTAGGGCAATGATAATGATGCTTAATGCAGCATTGGTCACTGCTGTAAACACATGGCTAAAGCTTCCTATATCTACGGCTCAATTAGCCTGTTTCTCCATTGTTGGGGTAGGACTTGCCGTAGATGCCCCGATATCATGGGAAAAGACGATGCTACCGCTTGTAATCACATGGGTCGGCACACCGATTGTGGGTTGTATATTTGGCTTTGTATTTACAAAAGGGGTGGGTGCTGTGAAATCAGAAAAGATTGAGAAACTCAAAAAATCCATGCTTATCATTGCGTGCTGTTATGCATCCTTCACATTAGGTGCTAACAACTCTGGATTAGCCGTCAGCGTTCTTTATGGAAGTGGCACAGTGCAATCTCTATTGCTTGCTGGGTTTATTGGTGGAGTAGTTGTGGCAATTGGTGCGCTGACATGGGGCAGACCCCTTCTTGAAAAAGTAGGATTACATATTGTTCAGCTTGAAATCAATAGTGCTATAGGCGCACAGTTTGGACAGGCAACTACGGCATACATTGCAGCATTACTTGGCTATCCTACATCTATGAATCAGGCAATCGTAGGTGCAATTGGTGGTGCAGGACTCGCAAGAGGCGTGCAATACATTCAGATTAAGGTAGTAAAGGAGATCGTTATAAACTGGGCTGTATCACTCATAGTTTCAGGATTTACGGCGTATATCTTATACAAGGTGTTTTCAATGCTATTAGGTGTCAAATAAGAAAGGAGGCAAAAAAATGATTACAAAGATCCTTTATCCAACCAAATTTGATGAGTTTTCGCTACCTATTCTAAAAAGCCTCGTGTGTCTAAAAGCAACAGGCTTAAAAGAGGTAGTATTACTTCATGTTATAGACGAAGATGCTATTTATTTAGCAAAGGAATCTGGATTACCTGTTGATCTTAAAAAGGTTAAAAAGAGTGCTGAATTAAGACTTCAAGAATACACAGAATACCTCAAATCAGAAGGATTACAATCAAAAACAAAAATATCATCTGGTAATGTTGTAAATGAGATTATCAAGGAGTCAAACAACGATAATATCTCTTTGATTGTTACCGGAAGGCATAAAAGACATCTCATTGATGAGTTATTTATTGGTTCTACTACAGATGGAATTGTTAAAAAATCTTCCCTGCCTGTGCTGATTATAAAATACCATTCAATTCGTATGATTGAGGGCAAATCATCAGAACATTTCTGCCAAAATATCTTTAGAAAAGTCCTATATGCTACAGACTGGTCAGGGCATTCCGAGAAGGCAAAACCCTACCTCACATTTTTATATAGTGCAGGGGCAAGGGAGATAGTAGTTGTTAATGTTTTGGAGAACGGAAGCGAAGAAGACGACTCACATAAAATGAACTCATTGAAAGACTACTGTGAGGCGATAGGTTTTAAGGTTACATACCATATAACCCATGGTAAACCATACAATGAGATTATAAGAGTGGCTGGTGAGGAAGATACATCACTTATTTTAATGGGTTCTCATGGTAAAGGATTCATAAAAGGCATACTCATCGGCAGTGTCTCCCAGAGGGTCATAGAATACAGCGACCGCTCTGTGTTTATCATCAAATAAAGATGAGTCTTGCAACCTTTTTCCGTCTTGCTTATATTTGTTGATAGTTTTTTAAGATACCCTTGCTTATGAGGGCAAAAAAAGTTTACACTATGATGAAATGAAATGGCTTTTTATATCATATACCGTTCCTTCTCATCCCTCAAAGGCAAGGGTATATGTTTGGCGAGAGTTAAAAAAGATTGGTGCGATAAATTACCAAACCATTTGGGTCTTACCCTATTCAAAGGATTCATTAGAAAAGGCTCATGCCCTTGAAAAGATTATAGAAAAATATGGCGGTCAGGCACTCTTGGTTGAAGGCAAGGTATTAAACAACGATGATGAAGGCAAGATCATCAATGCCTTTATTGACGCAAGGAATAAGGAGTATCTTGAATTGATTGATAAATGCGAGGATTTTTTCAAAGAGATATCCTTTGAGATAAAGAGAAAAAATTTCATATTTGCAGAGGTCGAAGAAAACGAAGAGGAACTTGACAAACTCAAAACATGGCTTAAGAAGATAGAAAAAAGGGATTTTATCAATGCACCTCTTAGAAAAGAGGCTATTGAAAAGATAAAGAAATGCAGTAAACTTTTTGAGGAGTTTTCAACAACAGTCTATAAAGAAACACAAGGTAAAAAGACCTAATCAAGATCTTTGTATTATCAAACCTTCTTTGCGTAGATAAAGTATTCCACATTGCCATCATGTCCCTTTATAGGTGATGTCATTGTATCAATAACATTTAAACCAAATCCCTCAAAGACTTCACACATATCATGAAGGGCATTGACCCTTTTAAACTCATCTCTAACAATACCGCCTTTGCCCACATCCTGTCTTCCAACCTCAAATTGAGGTTTAAACAGAGCAATAACCTCACCACCCGTAACAAGTAAAGGTATGATAGCAGGTATGATCTTTTTAAGTGATATGAATGAGACATCAATTACACATATTTCCACAGGTTCAGGGATGTTTTCTTGAGATATGTATCGTGCATTTAGCCTTTCTAATACAACCACCCTGCTATCCTGTCTAATCTTCCATGCAAGTTGACCATATCCAACATCTACTGCATATACCTTTTTTACACCATTTTGCAATAGGCAATCAGAAAATCCCCCTGTAGATGCTCCTACATCCATTGCTATCTTATTCTCAACATCTATACCAAATCTATTTATTGCTGCCTCGAGTTTTATACCGCCCCTACTGACATATTTAAGATCCTCAACCCTACTGATGTTTACATCAATATCCACCATTGTTGAAGGCTTTAAATCAATCAATCCATCAATCTCAACCTTGCCTTCTTGTATTAACCTTTGGGCAGTCTCTCTGCTTGATGCAAAACCTCTCTTGACCAAGACCTTATCCAATCTCTGTTTCATAAACTCTATCTCAAATATATGCCATATATGGAATAAACAAAGTGTCCTGTTATCGTAAATGATTCCTTACCAAGTTCATCAGGCAATGGCCAAAATGGGTCTGCGTCTCTTAGTGCCTTTAGTGCTGCCTCATCAAGAAGCCGATGACCTGATGTCCTTAAAAGTTCCACTTCACCGAGCCTGCCGTTTTTCTTGATTGTAAATTTTATGTATAGGTCTCCATAAATACCCCTTTCGGCTGCCTCTTGGGGGTATCTCCATACACCTTCAATCCTGTCCTTTAATCTCCTTAGATAACCATGATATTTAAACTCTTTGGTGTCAAATGTAATAGAGTCATCCTGTTTTGTTTCAGGCCTATTTGCCTTAGCAATGTCACGGATTATCTTCCTGTCAAAAAGCCTATCACGAGGGATATCCTCTTTTTTAGGTTGAGACAATGATGGATCGGATGGCAACACAGGGGCAGACCTTTGAGGCAGAGAAGGGGTCTGCATGCTACCATCTGATGTGTTATCCCTTTTAGCAACATCTGGGTATGTTTTTTTAGTATCCCTTTGTCTTTCGGTTTTTATGTCTGGCTTGGGTTCTTTAGGTATTACTTTTTTAGACTGCGGTTTGTAAGGTCGTGTATCCCTTTTGGTCTCTGATGCGCTCTCCCTGTCATATCCCTTTAACATATCAGGTCTTACTATATCTGCATAAAAAAAGTCTTGCTTTTTGGTTTCTTTTTTTATGTCAATCATCTGTATGCTTACCAAAATGATAACAATGTGTAGTATTATTGATAATGTAAATGCCTTTTTCATCCCCATATATCAATTATAAAACTATATGTTTCTTGAAATAAAACAATTCATGCTATAATCAATTTTACATATGAAAATGCTATACAAATTACACATCCTTATTATCTTGATAATCATAAGCATTTCTGTAGTTTCCTCAGCAGATGACAGCAAGGGCAGGATTGTGTATGTTGTAAAAATAAGTGGCACTATCAACCCTTCAGCATCAGAATTCGTCACAGCCTCATTGAAAAAGGCAAACGATTTAAAGGCAGAGGTCGTTATCATAGAGTTAGACACACCCGGCGGTCTTGACACCTCAATGCGTCAGATAGTCAAAGACATAGTCTCAAGCCCAATACCTGTAGTTGTGTATGTATCACCCTCTGGGGCAAGGGCTGCCTCTGCAGGTGCATTCATTACCATTGCTGCCCACATTGCAGTAATGGCACCGGGAACTAACATTGGTGCAGCACACCCTGTAGCAGTTGGAGAAAAGATGGACAAGACTGTTGCTGAAAAGGCAGAAAACGACGCCGCTGCATACATTAGGTCTCTTGCTGAAAGCCACAATAGAAATGCAGACTGGGCAGAAAAGGCAGTAAGACAGAGCGCCTCAATTACAGAAACAGAGGCTCTGAGATTAAAGGTAATTGACTTGATATCAGAGGATATCAATACACTCCTTAAGGCAATTGACGGTAAAGAGGTAAAGACTGCTGTTGGACAAAAAAAGATAAACACAGCTGGTGCAACGATTGTAAGAAATGAGATGGGGGTCAGACACAAGATATTAGACTTCATAAGCGATCCTAATGTGGCATATATGTTGATGTTGATTGGATTTTATGGGATTTTCTTTGAGTTAACAAATCCGGGGTCAATCTTTCCGGGCGTTATAGGTGCAATCTGCTTAATACTTGCCTTTTATTCATTTCAGACATTACCAGTAAATTATGCAGGTCTTCTACTGATATTAGTCGGTATTATTCTTTTTTTGTTAGAGATAAAGGTGGTTTCCTACGGGCTGTTAACAGTGGGAGGTATCGCATCTATAATATTAGGTTCACTAATGCTTTTTGATTCACCTGACCCTTTAATGAGGGTTTCCCTCTCAATAATTATACCCTTTGCCATTGTAAGTGCCTTGTTTTTTATTTTGACCTTTAGACTTGCATATAAGGCATACAAGAGAACCCCTGTAACAGGTATGGAGTCTATGATAGGTGCTGATGGCATCGCAAAAACGAACATAAATGATAAAGACGGACTTGTTTTAGTGCAGGGAGAGATCTGGAGTGCAAGGTCAGATGAGGCAATACAGGAAGGTAGTAATGTTACTGTTATTGGGTCAAAGGGGATGGTTTTGAAGGTCAAGAAGGCATGAAGGTACTTATTACAGGTGCGACTGGTTTCATCGGCAGCCACCTTGCAGAGAAACTACTTGAAATGGGATGGGAGATAACATGTATTGTAAGAGACCCATCCAACCTCAAAAACATCAAAGGTAAGGATATAAAAACAATAAAAGGAGATTGTTCAGATATCAACTCACTGCAAGGCATACCAGCAGACTTTGATTACATCTTTCATTTAGCAGGACTTACAAAATCGTCATCCCCACAAGATTATTATGTAGCAAATACAACTGGCACTCAAAACATAGTTGACATTACCTTAAAAACCCAACAAAATCTTAAGAGATTCTTACATCTTAGCAGTCTTGCAGCGGTTGGTCCTGCAAAAGACAACACACCATTAAATGAGGCAGATAAACCAAATCCAGTCTCTGATTACGGCATGTCAAAGTTACTTGCAGAACAATATGTCTTTGAAAAACGCAATGATTTACCAGTAACAATAATCAGACCACCTATAGTCTATGGTCCTCGTGATAGGGATCTCTTTATATTCTTCAAGATGATAAATAAGGGGGTCGCAATCTATTTGCAGGATTGCCTATATTCAATTATCTATATTGACGACCTAATAAATGGTATAATACAATCCACGATGAGTGAGAAGACAGCAGGTAATATCTTTTTCTTATCAGAAGACAGATTTTACAGCCAATTAGATATAATAGATGCCATATCATTAGCACTTGGGAAAAAAACGGTTAAGATTAGATTGCCTCACAATGCACTTAGCCTTGTAGGTTTTGTGGTTGAAAAACTTAAATCAAAAAACATTATAAACACAGACAAGATTAACGAGATGAAACAAAGAAGATGGATCTGTAGCAGTAACAAAGCCGCTGAAACCTTTGGTTTCGGTTGTAAGGTTACAATTAGAGAGGGGATGAAATGGACAGCGAACTGGTACATAACTCAGAATTGGCTTCAGACAACAAAATAGATCTATTTGAGAAGTGTTACAGGTTTAACACTGCAAAACAACTTCAGAGTGCGGGGATTTATCCTTTCTTTAGGGTTGTTCAAAGCCCTCAAGAACCAGAAGTCATTATGAACGGTAAGAGAATGATTATGATTGGCTCAAACAACTATTTAGGGCTAACTAATCATCCAAAGGTCAAAGAGTCTGCAATCAACGCAATCAAGAAATACGGCACTGGTTGTGCAGGTTCAAGATTTCTTAATGGCACACTGGATATACATGTTGCACTTGAGGAAAAACTTGCCCGTTTTATGAGAAAGGACGCAGCCCTTGTGTTTTCAACAGGGTTTCAGGTAAATCTCGGTGTCATATCTGCACTTGTAAATAAAGATGATATTGTGATTATAGACAAGATGGATCATGCAAGTATTGTAGACGGCTGTAGGCTTTCATTTGGAGAGGTAAAGAGATATAAGCACAATGACATGGCAGACCTTGAAAGGATACTCACTGAAAACAACGGTAGAGGGAAGTTGATTGTAGTAGATGGTGTGTTTAGCATGGAGGGTGATATCGTTGACTTGCCAAAGGTCATTGAAATTGCCAAAAGGTTTAAGGCAAGGCTCATGGTTGATGATGCACACGGTATTGGTGTCTTAGGTAAAACAGGTAGAGGCACTGCAGAACACTTTGATTTAGAAAAAGAAACGGATTTACTCATGGGGACATATAGTAAGTCTTTAGCATCAATAGGTGGATTCATTGCTGGTGATGCGGATGTAATCCATTACATAAAACACATGGCTCGTTCACTTATCTTTAGTGCAAGTCCGCCTCCTGCATCCATTGCTGCGGTAAGTGCTGCACTTGATATAATTGAAACAGAACCAGAGAGGATACAAAATCTTTGGAAAAACACAAACAAGATGTTAAAGGCATTTAAAGAGTTGGGATTTGACACTGGTCCAAGCCAGACACCAATAATACCAATAATAGTGGGTGATGACCAAAAGGCATTTACCTTTGTAATGATGCTTCAGGAGGAGGGGGTATTTGCAAATGTTGCAGTATCTCCTGCAGTGCCACCCGGTAAGGCGCTAATAAGAACGAGCTACATGGCAACCCACACAGACGAGCATCTTGATAAGGTCATTGATGCGTTTAAAAAGGTGGGCAAGAAACTCAATATGATCTAATCTCATATCGTGGAAATAATCAAGGTAGCATCTCGCAATGACTTAAAGGAATTTATCCAACTTCCTTACAGACTTTATAGATCAGATACAAACTTCGTTGCACCACTTATAATTGAACAAAAAAGAAGGTTTAGCCCTAAAAATCCGTCATTTCGTTACAACAATATAAATCTTTACCTCGCAGTAAAAGATGGTAAGACAGTAGGCAGGATTGCATCCATAATCAATCACAACCACAACACCTATCATAAAGACAGAACTGGTTTTTTTGGTTTCTTTGAGTCTGTAAATGACATAAATGTTGCAGAGGGATTGTTTCAGCAAGTTATTAAAGACATGGCATCAAACGGTATGGATAATCTCATAGGACCTATGAACTTTTCTACCAATGAGGAGTGCGGTTTTTTGGTTGAAGGATACGATGAACCACCAATGATCATGATGCCATATAATTTCCCCTACTACAATGATTTGTTGTTGGCATCTGGTTTTGAAAAGGTAAAAGACCTTTTAGCATTTATTTACACATTACAGACAACGCTTCCTGATAAGGTATATCGTGTAGCAACAATCGCTGAAAAAAGGGGTGTGAGGGTCAGATACATAAACAAAAAAACATTCCACAAGGATTTAAAAGACTTTCAAGAGATTTATAATGATGCATGGGCAAATAATTGGGGGTTTGTTCCAATAACCGATGAAGAGATAGACTTTACTTCAAAGGAACTAAAACCAATTGCAGATGAAAAGATCATTGCCATTGCCGAGGTTGATAATCAACCAGTCGGTTTTTTAGGTGTAATCCCAGACATCAATCAGGTCTTAAGACTTCTCAATGGCAAACTCAACCCTTTTAAGTTACTAAAGGCATTATACCACATGAAAAGAATATCACAAGGCAGACTACTGCTTTTTGGTGTAAAAACAAGGTTTAGAAACAGAGGGATAGATGCCTTGCTTTACAGGGAGGTTCATAAAGGGCTCTTACAGACAAGGATTAGGAGGATTGAGTTTTCATGGATACTTGAAGACAACATTGATACAATAAACTTAGCAGAACTCTTTGGTGGAAGACCCTATAAAAGATACAGACTTTACCAAAAAAAAATATGACAATGCCTGTCTTTTTTATTACGAGTTTTACCACTTAAAGGAAAAAAAATCCGTTCTTCTGGAAAGAAATTCCTTTTTATTTGATTTTTATTGACTGAAGAAGCAGCACATTCTCATTATAATCCTTTAACACATATCCAAACCCCTTTTATGTATTCATCAAACCATCTCAATTTTTACTGGCATATCTCTTGCTAATTATTAAGAAAAAACAGGAGGGATTATATATGGGCGTTGTAATTACTCTATTAGGCATTGTTATCGTTACAGGGATGTTATTGACCATATTTAAAGGGGTTCCCCTATCTACCTTTTTTAATTGGGAGGCAATCATCATAATATTTGGTGGCACATCCTGTGGATTGCTTATTAGTTATCCACTTGAAAGGATAAAAGATACCTTTAATGCACTCAAAAAGGCATTTAACACACAATCCGACAAGGATACAACAATTCAAAACATATTGACGATATCCCGACTTTATAGAAAATCCGAGATAAAAAGTCTTGAGAGACTTGCAGGCTGTATGGACAACAACTTTTTGAAGTTGGGTGTTTACCTGTTGATAAATAATCATAAACCTAATGACATAAAGGCGATATTAGAAAGGGAGATGAATGTGAGGATGATATCACTTCAAAGCAATCAAAATCTACTGAAAACAGGGGCAAGGCTCGCACCATCACTCGGACTTGCAGGCACTGTGATTAGCCTAATAAAGATGTTTAGCAACATGACTACTATTGAGGCTATGATGCCAATGATGGCTGTTGCACTGATGTCAACATTTTACGGTGTGGTCTTTTCAAACTTGTTATTCATGCCCCTAAGTGTGAAGATAAAAGACATGAGCGATGCCGAAGAAACTGAAATGTTGTCAATCATTGAAGGGATATTGCTGATATCTCATGGTGAACATACACTTAAGATTGAGGAAAGATTGAGAAATGACTGGATTAATAATGAAGAGCCTGTTGCTATTAAACACCCTTATCTTTCAACCGCTATGGCAAAAGGTAGGATATAAACCCGATGAGTAATAAAATATCACCGACAAAAAGAGGGTTTCTATACAGAAAGTCTGATGATGGTGAGCACATTTGGTTAATAACCATGAGTGATTTTCTTACACTCCTATTGGTGTGTTTCATCATGTTTTTTATGATGTCTAAAGGAGGAGGCAAGGACCTCATACTTCAAGAAAGGCAACAAATTACAGATGACAAAAAAAATCTATTAGAAACAAAAAGTGCAAACAAGATAAAGACAGTCATAGATGAAATCAACAGCACCATTACATCTATGAACCTCAAGGATGAGATATCTGCTATATCCACAAACAACGAGATTGTAATCACACTTAAAGAAAAGGTTGTATTTAGACCTGCTGAGGCAAGGCTTCTTAATAGTGCTTATGAACCACTAAACAAGATTGCAGGCATTATCAAAGAGCATCAAGAGTTTGCAGTCGAGATAGAAGGACATACTGACAATATACCAATAAACAACAAGTTTTTCGCATCAAACTGGGAGTTATCCATGGCAAGGGCTATAACTGTGCTCAGATACTTCACAGACAATGAAGGTATTAGTCCCTCAAGGTTTTCCATCAAAGGTAACGGTGAATTCAGACCTGTCAATTCAAACACCACACCTGAAGAGAGATCACAAAATCGTCGTGTTGAGGTAAGACTGAGATTGCCAAATGGGTAGTGATATTCTTTAGAAACAAATTAGCATTTTTTTCTTTGGATGTTTGTCTAATAGCAAGGCTTGAAAGATTTTTCTAATTAGTTTATATTAGAAACATGAAGGTTCAAGCAAATCTATTATCTCAACAATATCTGCCTTTACTGTCAAAGCAATACCTCCCTTTGCTTTCAAAACAACAACTACCTTTATTGTCTAAAGAAAACCTACCCCTGCTTTCAAAAGAAACCCTTCCAACTGTATCAGGGGGTCAGGCAACATTAAGGTCTGGGATGCTTAAAAACCAAGACTCAACTGGTATGGTTGAGATGCTTGAAAGCGTTGAGACAACGGTCAAAAATCATGAATTGTCTCATATGGTAGCGGGAGGTGCACATTCAGGTGCAGCTACATATGATTACAGAAGAGGTCCTGATGGTAGTCTTTATGCGGTAGCAGGTGGCGTAAACATTGACATGACAGTAACAGGTTCTTATGAACAGGTAATTGAGAAGATGAGGTTGGTTAAAAGGGCAGCCCTTTCACCTGCAGGTCCGTCGTTTCAGGATTATGTGATTGCAGCAAAGGCAATACACATAGAAAAGTTTGAAGAGTCAAAAAAGGTATTTAGGGACTTCATCTCAAAAGAAAATTCCGATAGCACAATCTCAATATATGCCTAATTACTTCCTCCAGTAGTTTGGCACCAATAGTATAAGCACCGTATAGACCTCAAGCCTACCAATCAACATACAAAAGGTCAATATCCACTTACCTAAAGATGGTATGCTTGAATAATTTTCTGCAGGCCCTGCCTCCCCTAAAGCAGGACCAACATTGCTCATTGCAGACAAGACAGTTGAAAATGATGTAATCAAATCCACACCGCACATCGCCATACCAATAGTTGCCACTACACACATAGCCAAGAAAAGAAAGACAAAACCCCAGATACTACCAAGCACCTCTTTGGTCAAAAACTTTTCATCCAATTTTATACTCGTTACTGCATGGGGATGTATGAGTTGGTATAACTCACGATATCCTTGTTTTAACATTAGCAATATCCTAACTTGTTTTACACCGCCAGCCGTAGAGCCAATCATCCCGCCAAAAAACATACACACGAGCAGTAAAACAATTGCAAAGGAAGACCATCTCTCAAAGTCAGCAGTGGCATAACCAGTGGTAGTCATGACAGAGGTTACCTGAAAAAAGGACAATCTCACAGATTCCTCAATCGTCATGCCTTGTCTTAGACACAAATCCGTAGCAATGCACAAGGTAACCAATACTGTAATAAATAGATAAAATCTAAACTCATTATTTGTCAGTAGTCTTCTCTGCTGTCGCCTAAAAAGGTCAAAGTAAAGAGAGTAATTGATACTGGCAAGGAACATAAAAATTGCGGTTGCATATTCCAAAAACGGATTCTTGAAGTGTGCAAGACTTTCATTCTTTGTAGAAAATCCCCCTGTGGCAAGGGTCGTAAAGGCATGGCTTATAGCATCATAAAAGTTCATTCCCCCAAGATAATACACAACCGTTGCCATAAGGGTTATACCAACATAGATGAGCCAAAGGGCCTTTGCGGTATCAATAATCCTTGGTCGTAGTTTGTCAACGCTTATTTCTGGCACTTCTGCCTTAAACAACTGCATCCCGCCTCCACCAATCATCGGCAGTATTGCAAGTGCAAAGACTATTATCCCCATACCACCTATCCATTGTGTGAGGCTTCGCCAAAAAAGCACACCTAAGGGAACCTTCTCAACATCTTTAATTACCGATGCCCCTGTAGTGGTAAAACCCGACATTGACTCAAAATACGCATCGGTTAATGAATGTAAAACCCCGCTAAAGATGTATGGCAAAGAACCAAAAAATGTGACAGTAAGCCATGTTATCGTAACAATAAAAAATGCCTCTCGGTGTTTTATCTCCTCTTTAACAGAAGACCTTGAAAAAACAAAACCTGCAACACCGAAAACTAATGTGATGCACATTGAAAGCACAAGTGCATGTGTATCATCCCCTCCATAATAAATCGATACCAATATAGGCACAAGCATAAGGATACCAATAAAGATTGTGGCTACAGAGAGGATGTGTATGATGAGTCTTTTGTTCATTTATATGTCAGACTAAGATGCTTTCAAGGGATTTGATAGACTCCTTAAGTGTAAAGACAACAAGGCGGTCATCTGTTTGTAATGTATCATCACCAGTGGGGATAATTATCTTTTGCCCCCTTATAATAGCACCAATCACGGTTGATTTTGGCATATCAAACTCCCTAAGAGTCCTACCCACTAAAGGAGACATTGAACTTATCCTTGCCTCAATAATCTCAGCCTTTGCATCTGCAATGGCCGTAAGTGAGAGTATATCACCTTTTCTAATGTATCTCATGATACTACTTGCAGTAATCATCCTTGGAGACAGTAATGACTGTAACCCCAAACTGTGTGCAAGTGGAATGTAGTCATTTCTATTTACAAGGGATATGGTCTTTCTTGCCCCCATCTTCTTTGCAAGTAGTGCAGACATGATGTTAAGTTCGTCAATGTTTGTAACCACCACAACTACATCCATTTCTGATATGTTTTCCTCATCAAGCAGTTTTTGGTCAGCACCATCACCGTGTAAAATAAGCGTCTTACCCAAATACCTGCTAAGATATTTGCATCTTTCAGCATCCTTTTCTATTATCTTGACATTTGATTTAGGCTCCATGGACGAGGCGATATAGTATCCAATCTTACCCCCTCCAATTATCATTATGTCTTTTGATGGTTTAACAGGTAGGGCTAATACCATAGCAATATCGGGAATATCCACCTTTCTTACTGGTAAATATACAATGTCACCAGCCTTGAGTTTATCATCACCAGTTGGAATAATAGCCTTTTCATCCCTTATTATCAAGCCTATAAGAAAGCGGGTTTTTAGGTTTAATCTGATGTTTTTAAGTGGCTTACCGATAAGAGGGGATTGCTCTGATAGTTTTACAGCGATAACCTTTATAGCCCCATTTTCAAAATCCTCAACCTCTGATGCAAAAGGCACCTCAAGGAGCCTCGTGACCGCCTTTGCTGCCTCTAATTCTGGGTTTATAACAGGGTCAATATCAAGGTTGTCCTTGTTCATTATCTCCTTGTTAAAATAGTAGTCAGGATTTCTTATGCGGGCAATCTTACGAGGTATTGAAAACATCGCCTTTGCAAGTAAGCAGGCAATCATGTTGGTCTCATCACTGTTTGTTACCGCAAGGAGCATGTCTGCCTTCTCTGCTCCCGCCTCTTTTAAAACAGAGGAGTCTCCACCCTCCCCTTCTACGACAGCTACATCAAGTTCCTCTGATATCCTCTTGAGTTTATCAGTATCTCGGTCAATGACTACTACATCAATTGACTCTGATGATAGAAACCTTGCTATCTGGTAGCCAACCTCACCTGCACCTACAATGATGACATGCATAGGGTAGATTATATCATTAAGATTAAGGCAATATAAACTATGCGAATGAGAAAAAAATTGGCAATCACTATTGGTGATCCATCTGGTGTTGGTCCAGAGGTTCTCATCAAGGCATTAAACTCCAAAGGCTTACTATCAGCACTTTCGGATATTTTCATTGTAGGTGATAGTGCGGTTATTAAAAGGGCAATCATGTTAGTAAAACCTGATTTTAATATCAATGCCCTCAAAATCATTGAAACAGGCATCATTACACATACTAACTTTAAGACAAACTCGCCCAATAAGCAATGCGGCGAGGCTGCTCTTTCATACATCAAGATGGCTGTGGACATTGCATTAAAAGGTGATGTGTCTGCAATTGTAACTGCACCAATATCAAAGACCTCTATATCTTTAGCAGGTTCAACATTCAAAGGGCACACAGAAATGCTTGCGGATTTAACCAACACAAAAGACTATGCAATGATGTTTTATGGCAAACCCCTAAAAATAATCCTTGTAACCATACATGAAGCCATCAAGGATGTCCCCAAATTACTTGATAAAGAAAACATACTAAAAACAATTAGACTTGCACAAAAGGGATGCAAGATGTTTGGTATCAAATCCCCAAAGATTGCAGTATCAGGGCTAAACCCTCATAACGGTGAGGGTGGCATCTTTGGCACCGAAGAGATTGATTTTATAATACCTGCCATACAGCAGGCAAAAATAGAAGGCATTGATGCAATAGGACCTATTCCCCCTGATGTAGTCTTTCATCATGCCTATAAAGGCGTTTACGACATTGTAGTATGTATGTATCATGACCAAGGTCTTATACCCCTTAAAATGATTGCATTTGATAGGGGTGTAAATATCACCGTTGGATTACCATTTGTGAGGACTTCCCCCGATCATGGCACTGCATATGACATTGCATGGAAAGGCATTGCTGATCCATCAAGCATGATACAGGCAATCAAAACAGCAAGGAGGTTGAGGGTTAATACATGAAAAACGCAGTAGTGTTACTAAGTGGCGGTGTTGACTCAACAACATCGGCATACATTGCAAAGTCAAGTGGTTATGGTATCTATGCCCTGAGTTTTGATTACAAACAAAGACACCGCATTGAGATTGAATGTGCAAAAAAGATAGCAAGGCAATTAGAGGCAAAACAACATCTTATCATCTCATTTGATATGTCAAGCATAGGAGGTTCTGCACTGACATCAGACATAGAAGTACCAAAAAATCGCCCTAACAAAACAGGGGAAATCCCTGTCACATATGTCCCTGCAAGGAATACGATATTTTTGTCATTTGCTCTTGCATGGGCAGAGGTTTTATCCATAGAGGATATCTTCATTGGGGCAAATGCCATTGATTATAGTGGATATCCTGATTGTCGTCCACAGTATCTTGAGGCATTTGAATCAATGGCAAACCTTGCCACAAAGGTTGCAGTTGAGGGAAAGTTAAGATTTAGGATAAACGCCCCATTACTTAAACTAAAAAAGTCGGAGATAATCAAAAAAGGCAATGAGTTAGGAGTTGATTTTGCATCTACATGGAGTTGTTACAATCCTATATCAAAAGATGGTATAATATACGCTTGTGGTGTTTGTGATAGTTGCCTTTTTCGTATTGAGGCATTCAAATCCAATGATATAGAAGACCCAATAAGGTATCTTTAAATAATGTTGATATTCATATTCTTGCTTTGTTTTATACTCTTAAACAACGCTGTTGCGTCAGACATACAGATAGACATCTTTAAGACAGAGGGAAACATCTGTTCTATTGATGCACATAAAGACAACAAAAACGATCCATGTTCACCTGAAACTATTAAACAAGAACATCCTGATAAAAGAAACGATGCAACCTCTCAAAATACAAATAATGAAAAAATCATAAGAACACAAAAAAACTCGCCACCAATTGAAAATCTAAAGGTTCAGCAACATGATGTGGACATAGTCTTTTTTTATGGTGAGGAGTGCCCACATTGTAAACAGCAAAAACCATTCTTACAAGAACTCAAACACAGATACAAAACGATAAAGATACACAGTTTTGAGGTCTGGCATAATCGTGAAAATGCCGTGCTATTTGAGAGGTTTGCAAAGGCATACGGTGTAAAATCAAGCGGTGTCCCTATGACCTTTATTGGTAACAAGGTGATTATCGGTTTTTCAGAAGGCATAAAAAAAGACCTTCAAGATGTTGTATCAAGTTGTCTTAAAACAAAGTGTCCAAGTCCCTTTGAAATAATGTCACAAAACGGCTTATCAGCATCACAAGAGACAGGGCAAAAGGCAGAGTTTATTGACATACCATTTATTGGAAAAACCGATGTCTCAAAGATGGCATTACCATTAATGACAATTGTCATTGCAGGACTTGATAGTTTCAACCCCTGTGCATTCTTTGTTTTATTGTCCCTTCTTGGTTTGATGATACATGCAAGGTCAAGGACGAGGATGTTGATAATCGGCGGTATCTTTGTCTTTTTCTCTGGTTTTATCTACTTTTTATTCATGTCTGCATGGTTAAACTTCTTTTTAATCATGGGAGAGGTCGCCATCATTACAGCGATTGCAGGTATTGTGTCTATTATAATAGCGTTAATCAATATAAAGGACTTCTTTGCATTCAAAAAAGGTGTGTCTCTCACGATATCTGATGAGGCAAGAACAAAACTTTTTGATAGAATGAGAAAACTCTTGAGGTCAACATCAATCATCTACATGGTCTTTGGGACTATTGTGCTTGCCATAGCGGCAAACGCATATGAACTACTATGCACCGCTGGATTTCCAATGGTCTTTACGAGGATACTAACACTGCATCATCTTACAACCATTCAATATTACCTCTACCTCATATTCTACAATGTCATCTACATCATACCATTAGGGATAATAGTAATCATCTTCACAGTAACATTGGGCAAGAGACAACTTACAGAAAAGGAGGGGCGATTCCTTAAACTCCTGTCAGGTATGATGATGATGGGTTTAGGATTAGTCTTGCTCATCAAACCAGCCCTGTTAAACAATGTCCTTGTATCGGTTGTTATACTTTGCTGTGCTGTATTGTCATCAGTGCTTATATCTACCATAAGTGCTTTTATAGAAAGAAGAAGGCAAATAAAAGTGCAGAGGACAACCTTATAAAAAAATCAACTTTAATCCCGTGTTGTGTTAATATAATGCGTTTTGAATTTACATTGTAAATTAGATTTGGGGATGCGAAAATGGACTTACATCAATTAAAGGTCTTTGTTTCAGTCTATAAAAACAGAAGTTTTTCAAAGGCATCTGAAGAGATATACCTCACTCAACCAACCATAAGCGACCACATAAAGTCATTAGAGGAGGAGTTAAACTGCAAACTCTTTGACCGACTTGGTAGGGTTACACTTCCTACACCTGATGCGGATAATCTATATCCGCATGTTGTTGATCTATTAGAAAAGGCAGATAATCTCAAGGAGATAATCCAGAAAGGCAGAAACGAGGTTGAAGGAGATATTATGATAGGGGCAAGCACTATTCCCGGCACATACCTACTACCACAAATCATGCTTTCCTTTAAAACAACACATCCCAAAGTCAATTTTAATGTCATAATAGGTGATTCTTCTGGCATACAAGAGATGGTCAAAAAACAAGATATTTACATCGGTCTCATTGGGGCAAAAATGAACAGCGATAGGATTGTGTATGAACCATTTACACATGATGAATTGGTATTGGTGGCAGCAAAAGACTACCCAGTGGCTGATAGTATCTCAAAGGATGACATAAGAAGCCTTCCTCTAATCATAAGGGAAAGTGGCTCTGGCACAAGAAAAGAAACCGAAGATTTCTTAAGCAAACTAAAGATAAAGATATCAGACCTAAATATTGTGATGACATTAGGCTCTACAGAGGCAGTTAAAGAGGCAGTCAAAGCAGGGCTTGGCTGTGCTGTGTTGTCTTCATTTGCAACCAGTGAATGCCTTCAATTTGGCGTCTTAAAGACTATCAATATTGAGGGATTACAAATGAGGAGAAACTTTTATATCATAACGCACAAAAAGAGGGAACTACCCAAAAGATATGATTTGATGAGGCAACACATACTAAAGACCTTTAAGGATAAACAGTCATGAAGAAGAGATCCAAAGGCATACTGTATAAAACTACCATTATTCCATCATTAATGTTTGTGGTTATCTCTTTGGCAATACCGCTATTAGGTTACATCTTTTATAAACAAACATATTCGTTGAGTTTGCATGAAAAAAACATAAGTGATTCCATCAGTGCAAAACAACACCAGATACAAATCTGGCTCGTATCTTCAAAAAAAGAGGTTGAAAACATTGCATCCACTAATACTATCAAATCAAGCCTTATATCTCACACCCCTAAAATGCACGAAAATAAGACCATTAAACCAAAAACAAAGGATGTAGGGAGTGATGATACAAAGACTAAAGTAAATATTTTCTTAGAGGCAAGGTTAACAGATCCAAGATTTAGCCTCATATCAGTCATCTCAAAAGAAGGAAAGATAGTCTTTAGCACATCACAAGATTTAGTAAACCATTCAATCGCAGAAACAGACATATACAAGACACTTATTTCAAAAGGAGACAAAACACTCGTATTAGGGATGTGGGCAAATCATGATAATCAATATGTGATTGATATTATTACGCCAATAAAAGACAGTAACCTTGAAATTAAAGGCTATCTGCACTGTGCGTTAAATACCAACGAGATAAAATCCATCCTTGCAGATAAGCCAAAACATGTCTCATCGTTTGAATTGGTTGACAGACAAGGAAATATCTTGATGTCATCAGAAACAAACATTAAAGACAAGAAAAGATACAACCCACAGTTATTTGAAGGTGAAAAGACACAATACCACTTAGACACAATCATTAGTGTAAAAAATATAAAAGACATGGACTTGCTTATTATCCAAAAAAGCAAAACCCTTGAGGTTTTTTATCCCCTTGTTGAAATTGCTACTGTCTATACATTCATTGTCTTTTTTGTGATAATCATTTTCATAAAACAATCCATCTTCCTTAAGAAAAAGGTTGTAAGACCCTTGTCTTTGCTAATAAGCACCTTGAGATCTGCTTCTGCAGGCATCCAAACGGCATCAATAAAAGGTAAATATCCTTATGAGATTGATATGTTACTTCAAGAAATAAACATGTTTTTAGATGGTATAGCCAAGAGCAAGACCTCTGTCGATATTGTCCAAAAAACAACCGAAACTGATGTTTCTAACAAGACATCACATCATGAGCCTTCAACAAAAAACCAAAAACTCACATTTTTACATGAAATCACCTCTATTGATAAGGACTATCTATATGAGACAATTAAAAGTATATTAGAGGATTGTGACGGACTAAAGACCTTTAGCGAGATTAGAGAAGCGATGTTATTATTGGGATGTATAGTTCAGAATTACAATCTCTTAAGCGAAATCAAAAAAGATGACTCGCCTCAAAGATTCTCATTACAAGGGCTATTAACAGATATCAAAGATGAGGTTGCCCGTTTGATGTCTGTTACAAATACAGAGGCGATATTTGAACATGATGAGATTTACCAAGACATACAGATAGAGGCAAGAAAAGATGTATTGCTGTTGGTTGTTTCCCTGATATTGCATCATTCTTTTATCAACACCCTTGAGAGAAGTATAACTGTTTTTTGTAATATCTACGATGAACCCACAAAACACCTGCTGATACTGATATCAGACAACACGGTAAGGGATAAAGGAAACATACTAATAAGGATTGCTAAAAAGATCTCCGATGATATTGGGTTTGACCTATCAACAGAAACTATACAGGGCAAAGGGACAACATATTACCTAAAGATTCAACTCTGATGTTTAGGATGAGATTGAGTCAACAAGTTGCTTAATCCCTTTTGGGTCTTCAAGATTAAATATCCTGCAGTCCTTAACTATCCTTTTAATTAGACCTGAAAGCACCTTACCGGGTCCTACTTCAATAAAGGTATTTGACCTTTCTGAAATAAGTCTAATCGTATCTTCCCACAACACAGGACAATACAATTGCCTAACAAGTGAATCCCTAATATCATCAACATCCTTAACATACATGGCATCGGCATTGTTTACAAAGTCAAAACTTGGAACCTTTATCTCCACATCCTTTAGGTGTTTTTCAAACTCCTCTGACATCTCCTTCATCATAAGACTATGTGATGGCACACTTACAGCAAGTGGCACCACCCTTAAGGCTCCCTCTGCAACTGCCTTTTTTGAGACCTCTGTGACCGCATCCTTTTCCCCTGAGATTACTATCTGTCCAGGGCAATTGTAATTTGCCGGTGCCACATATCCACTGACTGAAGCACAGATTGACTCCACCTTTTGCCTATCTAACCCCAAGACCGCAGCCATTGCCCCTACACCCATTGGCACTGCAGACTGCATAAGACTCCCTCTAATAGTCGTAATCTTAAGGGCTGATGTAAAGTCAATACTTTTAGCACAAGTAAGGGCAGAGTATTCTCCAAGACTGTGTCCTGCCACAATAGATGGGCTTATACCTTCAGACTCAAGACATTTAAACATTGCGTAGGATACTGTAAGAATGCAGGGTTGAGTAACTGCAGTCTTATCTAATTCTTCTTTAGGACCATCAAAACACACCTTTGCAACATCATAACCAAGTGTGTCACTTGCTAACTGGAATATCTCCTTGACGACTTGAAAACTATCAAAGAATGCCTTGCCCATCCCAACAGTTTGAGAGCCTTGCCCAGGAAAGACAAACACTATCTCCTTCATCTGCACTCCTTAATCTTCCTAATCAATATTGGCAGTATCTCATAAAGATCACCCACTATGCCGTAATTTGCAACATTGAATATAGGTGCATCAGGGTTTTTGTTTATAGCTATGATGATATCCGATGATGACATCCCTACAAGATGCTGAACTGCCCCTGATATACCACATGCAATGTATATCTTTGGACATACCGTCTTGCCAGTCTGCCCCACCTGATGGCTATACTTTATCCAACCTTCATCTACTGCAGCCCTTGAGGCACCAACAGACCCTCCCAATAATGAAGCCAACTCCTCAATGATCTCAAAGCCCTTTGCATTACCAAGCCCCCTGCCTCCAGAGACTATGATCTCAGCCTCTTGTAGATTTACCTTACAATGTGATGGCTCTTTCTGGCTTTCTAAAACTTTTGTCCTTGAGGAAAGCCCCGTTGGTATTATCTTTATAATCTCACCACTGCGGTTTGCATCATACACACCACGCTTCATCACACGAGGTCTTACCGTTGCCATTTGAGGTCTGTGATTAGGACAAAGGATAGATGCCATGATATTTCCACCAAAGGCTGGCCTTATCTGGATGAGATTACCCGTCTCCTTGTCTATCTCAAGTGCAGTGCAGTCTGCAGTTAATCCTGTTCGTAATCTTGCTGCAACCCTTGGGATGAATGAACGACCAATAGGGGTAGCACCACATAGGATTATCTCGGGTTTGTATTGTCTTACAAGATTAACTAACTGCTCTTTATATGGTTCATCGTTGAATGTCTTAAAAATTGGGTCATCACACCAATAGACCTTGTCAGCCCCCCATCTTATCAATTCCATTGCCTCAGATTCTGATGAGCCAAAGAGCACTGCAGAAAGTTCTGTGTTTAGTTGCTTTGCAAGTTTTCTTCCTTCCCCTAAGAGTTCATAACTAACCGATGCCACAAAACCGTCCCTTTGCTCTGCAAATACCCAAATCCCTTTGTAAGACTGTAAATCTGTATCTTCTTTTGCATCAGTTGTATCTGATTCTGAAATTATCGCCCCTTCAGGACACACCTCAAGACAAGCCTTACATAATTGGCAGTTATCATTTATTACTGCCTTTTCATCCTGTAGTTCAATGGCATTGTAGGGACAACTTTCTAAACAAATCCCACAGCCTATACACCTTGTAGCATCTATCACTATACGCATTTAAGCCTCCTTAATTCCTCAAAGAGCGCATTGACCTGCTCTTCTGGTGTGCCTTCAAGCATCCTCCTGTCCTTTTTTGAAGACGGTGCAAAGATGTTCTTTACCATCGTTGGAGAACCCTTCAGCCCAACATCTTTTTCATCTGCCCCAATCATCTCTCGTGTGAGTTTGGTTATAACCGCCTTTTTAGCATTCATCTTACCCCTTAATGATGGCAATCTTGGTTCATTGAGTTCCTTAACCACGGTGAGTAATACTGGTATGCTTGACTGCACTACATCGTATCCATCATCCATCATCCTGTGGACTGTTATTGATGTATCATCTATATGGGTGATTGCACTAACATACGCTACATGTGGTATGTCAAGAAATTCTGCAACCGCAGGACCTACCTGTGCTGTATCTCCATCTATCGCCTGCTTACCACATATAATTACATCATAACCCAATTTTGATATTGTCTTATAAAGTGTAAATGAGGTAGCCCATGTGTCTGATCCTGCAAATGCCCTATCTGATATCAAGACCGCATCATCTACACCTAACGACAAGGCATCTCTTAAGGCAGCCTCAGCTTGCGGCGGCCCCATAGTAATAACTGTTACCTTCCCTCCAACCTTATCCCTCAATGAAAGTCCTGCCTCAATTGCATGCATATCGTAGGGATTGATGATACTTGGCACTCCATCACGGATAAGGGTATTGGTTTCAGGATTTATCCTTACCTCAGCAGTGTCTGGAACCTGCTTTATACATACTATAAATCGCACATTGCCTCCTAAAAATTATTTTTTGAACCTTATGAAATGGGATGCCACTGTTATCAAATCATAAAGGATATGAAATCTTGATAAGAATAGTGGCTAAACTAAATGGTATATATTATATCACAACAAAACGGTTGATGATTTTAACACCTCAATGCCTTTCACATCTACCCTTTTTGTCCTCATAGGCACTAATTATCTTGTATATAAACAACAGTGGATGTGTATTAAGCCTTACAGGTATCCGCCTCAAATCAAATAAGTCATCAGATAGATAAACGCTTCCCCTTTTTGTCCCAATACCAGATTTGTAATGAACAGCCCTTACAACATCCTTTACCCTTTCATTACAACCACCAAAAGGATAACAAAAGGTCTCAACAGGTATCTGTAATAAATCCTCAATCTGTTTCTTTGAGTCCATTATCTCTGTCTTTAGCCCATCATCATCTAAAAGGGTGAGGTCTTTATGGCTTAAGGAATGGGAACCAATCTCCACCCCCATTTGTTTTATCTCCTTTAACTGTTGAACATCCATTAATCTTTCTACAACCCCACCGTATCTTGAAACATCCCACTCATTTGTCTTGCCTATCAGAGATGAGACTACAAACACAGTTGCTGGATATCTGTATTGGGCTAAAATCGGCATAGCGTTTTTATAAAAATCCTCATATCCGTCATCAAAGGTAAGTGCAACAAGATTATCGGTATCGTTATTAGCATACATCTGCTCAACCAATGCCTTAACTGTAACTACCTTAAATCCCAAAAATTTCAACAACCACATCTGAACCTTAAACATTGATGGCAACACATACAATCCCTTCATCTTTGCTCTATAAGGAGGGTTTGCAATGTTGTGATACATAAGGATGATCTTTTTGCCTTTCAAATATTAACCTCTGATAAAGACTATCTGACAAGTTTGAAGTGTTTTCTACTTAAGTCAACCCTAAAAAGTCTTTCAGCCATACTCTTTAGTCTCTGCCTTATGTCTTTTGTAGTTAGTCTGTAGTTTTTGTCAAGGATAAGAGGCTGTGGATCTTTTGGCAGCCAAGATGAAATAACCGCAGGATGTGTCCCTTTAAACTCCTTTACAATGAAAGGGTCAATGCTACCATAGTTAAACTCCTCTGGCGGATGGTTCCAATACCTTGAGATAGCGTTTATCTTTGTAATAAACTTCTCCTCCTGCCTCATCCTGCCATAATGATAAATCTTTGCGTTTGTAAGCGCAGCCTTTGGATACCTGCCCTTTCTGTTCTTATCTAAAACCAAAAAAAAGAGCCCATCTGGCGAGTAAACCCTCAAGGTGTTTCTTATTATCCTTGGAGCTCTCCTTAACCATCCTGGTCCTTCAAGAATCGTATTTTGATTGCAATAAAAGTGGATATAATCAAATACCAATGCCTCTACCTCTTTATCATCCAAATACCTTTGCATGCAGTCTATAATCTTTGGGAGGTCATCTTCATGAACAACCTCATCAGCCTCAAGGTAAAAAGCCCAATCACCTGTGCAGTTATAATGTGCAATCATCTTCTGTTGGGCATAGACAAACCCCTTTGTGACCATCTTTTCGTTCCATTGAGACCTTATTATCCTAATCCTTGAATTATTTATAGATGCAACAATATCGTATGTGTCATCGTCAGAATCCCCTACATTTACAATAAACTCATCGCAAATAGGAAGTATTGATAAAATAGACTCTCTAACAGGATATCCCAACAAAGAGGCATTTCTTATAAATGTAAAACCACTTACCTTCATCTTAATTTTTCCAGTTGTTTTAGATAAACCTCACCATAACAGTCTCTCCCTCTTTGATATCATACAATTGAGAGGCATTTGCTTTATATACAAACAACTCAAGAAAACCCGAGCTGTTGATTATACATGACAATCCTTTTTGTTGAGCCTCCTCGTAATAACTGACAAGGCCTAAAGGCTCATCCCTAAAAAACACCTCAAACTGTCTTCCAGAGGTATCAGCATCCTTAATCTCAGTAATACAATTACCAAACCTATCTATAACTACCACCCTTCCTATTATCATGTTGGTATCAACTTGCGGTTTTTCTAAATTAAGGATAATAGGATCATCTACAACACTTCCAAACTCTTTGATATCAATGCCCTTTGATAACCACCCCGCAACAGATGCAAAAACATCCCTTCCATGAAATGTAGCACTATCAGATCTTAAGATATACTTTGGATTTGATATTGCTACAATAGTTTCATCATTACCACTACTTAAGATGTTTGTAAAGATTCCATTGTCAGGCCCAATGAAAAAATGCCCATTACTGAATATCACAAGCCCCCTCCTCATTGAGCCAACTCCAGGGTCAACAACGCAAATATGGATTGTCTTTAAGGGATAATACCTATAAAACTCCTGTATCAAAAAGCACGCCTTACTTACTGAAAATGGCTCTATTTCATGAGTTATGTCAACAATATTAACCTTCTTGTTTATTGAAAGTATCACGCCCTTCATCTGACCAATAAAGGTGTCCTTTGTTCCAAAATCCGTTGTAAGTGTGATTACACCAGATGGTTTAGTTACAGGTCGTCCTTTCATGGAGTTTAAGCGTCCCTATAAGAGAGTTTATGTCCTGAATCCCTTCATTTATAAGAAATGACTCCAATCCACTTATCACATCCAAAGTAGCCCTTGGATTTACAAAATTAGCAGTCCCTATGGCAACAGCCCTTGCCCCCACAATAAAAAATTCTATCGCATCTTGTGCGGTCATTATACCTCCCATACCAATAACAGGGATTCTAACAACCTGACATGCCTCCCATACCATCCTGACTGCTATCGGTTTTATAGCAGGACCTGATAACCCCCCTGTATTGTTAGCAAGCACTGGTCTTCTCTTTTTGATATCTATACTCATACCTGTAATGGTATTTATCAAGGATATAGCATCTGCACCACATTCCTGTGATATTACCGACATCCTCTTTATATCCGAAACATTAGGAGATAGTTTGACTATGAGTGGTTTAGTAACAACCCTTCTGACTGCAATTATCACCTTAGACATTAACACCTCATCAGTGCCAAAATTAGACCAGCCTGCAGCCTTGTTTGGACAAGAAACATTTAGTTCTAAAGCAGACACACCATCAGCATTGTTTAAGGCATTGGCAGTTTCTACAAATTCCTCAATACTATCACCAAAAAAGTTTACGATTACAGGGGTATCGTATTGCCTCAAAAATGGTAGTTTCTTTGAAATAAACTCCTCCACCCCCACATTTTGAAGCCCTATAGCATTGAGCATTCCGCATGGTGTCTCATATATCCTTGGAGTAGGATTTCCTTCTTTTGGCTTTAATGAAATACCTTTTACCACAATAGCCCCTAACTTATTTAAATCCACAAACTCGCTATACTCCTCACCATAACCAAATGTCCCCGAGGCCGTCATAACAGGATTCTTTAAGGTAATGCCACATATATTTACACTTAGATTAACCATCTACCAGACTATATCCTCACTGTTAAAGACAGGGCCATCTTTACAAACCGATTTAAGACCATCGTTTGTCCTTACCACACAACTAAGACATGCCCCCACACCACACGCCATGTATTCCTCAAGCGAAACATAACACCTTAAACCCCTTTGTCTTGCCCAGTTTATAACAGCACTAAGCATCAGATGAGGTCCGCAGGCATAAACATCCATAGTTAGATTATCAACTCTATCCAGTGCATCTATAACAGTGCCTTTTATTCCATAGCTACCGTCATCTGTGCTAAAGAAGGATTGATAAGACAGATTTTTTATAGAGTCTGTCATAATCAACTCCTCTACACTCCTTGCACCATAGAAAAGATATGCCTTTTGAGAAAATCTCTCTATCAAACCGTGTATGGATGCAACACCTGTTCCTCCTGCAATTGCAATAAACTCACCATTTGGAGTAGGGTATGGGATTCCCAACGGTCCAATCAATTCAATAGTCTCACCCAATGGTAATTTAGAAAGACATTCAGTGCCTCTACCAACAATCTTATATAAAAGATGAATACATTGGTCCTTAATACTAAAAATGCTCAAAGGTCTTTTTAGGAGCGGGTCAATGCCCTTGGAGACCTGTATCATATAAAACTGTCCTGGTTGAGGTAATTGAACCCCCTCTTTAGGACTAAAGGATATTACTGCAGTTGTGGGATTTACCTTATAATTACCTTTTATCTCTGCCTTGAAGTATCTATCCAAAGGTAATCTCAAGTATCTCGTATTCAATATCCCTTGCAGGAGCCTTTACTTTAACTACATCTCCAACCTCTTTACCAATAAGCGCCCTGCCAACAGGGGATGTGACGGATATCTTTCCTGCTTTTACATCTGTCTCATCAGGACCAACAAGGATAAACACAAATTCGTCATCAGCATTGCTGTCATAAACCCTAACCTTTGCACCAAATGCAACCTTGTCTTGATTGATCTTTGAAGGGTCAATCACCTCAGCAGAGGCAATCTTTGCCTGAAGTTCTTGGATCCTTCCCTCTATAAATGATTGTTTTTCCCTTGCTGCGTGATATTCTGCATTTTCTGACAAATCTCCATGAGCCCTTGCCTCTGCAATGGCTTGGATTATCTGGGGCCTTTCCACTGTTATTAGCCTTTCAAGTTCGTCTTTGAGTTTCTTTAAGCCTTCAGGTGTTATTGGCGTTCTCATCATCTTGTGCTCATACTCCTTCTTCGTGGTTTAGCAAAAATCTATCATGTAAACTTTAACCTAAAACTCTATGTAAATAAAAAAGCCCTCTTTTAGTATAAAGAGGGCTTATTCAGCAAAACTACTACTACTTATCAACAGGTATCCCTAAAAGTCCTGCAGCAATGTTTGTATTAATACTTATAATCTGTGTAATCGTATCCTTTGAAGGATTGGCAAGTGCTTCAAAGGTCTTTTTGTCTACAAAAAGGCTCAGATTCAAAAGATTATTCTTAAGGTCAAGCGGTAGGGGATTTTCTGGTTTAGATATTTCAGTCTGTAAAATCGTCCACACTCCTTGATTATACCTCAATGCCCTCTCGAGCCTTTCGTTAAAATCCTTTGCATCCCAGTTATCAATGCAATCCTTCAACATCAACGCACATTTGACAAGGACTGATGCCTCAAGCTCTCTGCCAGATTCAAACGATTCTGACTCTGGCACTGATATGCCTAATAACCCAGCAGCAATGTTTGCATTTACCCTGATGATAGGGGTCAGCTTATCTGGGGTTGGGTCTGCAAGTGCCTCCATAATCTTTTTATCAACAAAAAGGCTTAAGTTGAGGATATTCTGTCTTATCTCAAGTGGAAGTGGGTTGTCTGGTTTTGAAAGTTCATCCTGAAGTATGCTCCATACAGATTGATTGTAATTCAACGCCTCTTTGAGTCTGCTCTCCCTGTTAAAATCATTCCAATTATCCTGACAACTCTTTAACATCTGCATTGCGGTTACCAATACAGATGCCTCCAATTCCCTACCTTCTAAAATCCTATTGCCTAAAGATATCATCTTTTATCCTCCCAATTTTTGAGATAATAAAGAATACAACTTTCCACAATAAGTTTTCAATACTTCAATCATCTCAAAACCAAACCTATTATTTATATAAACTTATTTGGGTTATAATAAACCGCATGAAGAAAATACTAATAGTTGCTGGCGAAAGTTCAGGCGAATTATATGGCTCACTACTTGCTAATGCCTTAAAAAAAAGAAAAAACAACATACTTATATCAGGAATTGGTGGTATTAGGATGCAACAAGCCGGTGTTGATATTATATCACCAATATGCAGTGCCTTTGGTACAGTTGAGATATTAAAAAGCATCATACACATCAAACAGACACTAAAAAAAATCAATCAATATCTTCTACATTCAAGACCTGATGTAGTTGTATTAATAGATTACCCCGACTTCAACTTCAGGGTAGCTAAAATGGCAAAAAAACTTCACATACCTGTCTTATACTATGTAAGTCCGCAGGTCTGGGCATGGCGGAAAAACAGGATATTTACAATAAAAAAAATAGTTGATAAGATTGCACTAATCTTACCTTTTGAGGTAGATATTTACAGGTCAATAGGAGTCCCATGTGAATTTGTAGGTCATCCAGTATTAGATGATATTGAGAATTTTCTGATAAGACACAACCTTTCGCTAAAGTCTTTTGATAAGCAAAAACTTAAGATATACATGAAACAAATACTAAACATCAAAACAAGGTATGTAGTAGCATTACTTCCCGGCAGTAGAAGACATGAGATACTCTCGCTTATAAAGCCGATGGTTGAATCAGCAGTTGAGATTATTAAGAAATACGAAGATGTCCATTTTTTATTACCAATTGCTCCAAATCTTGATGAAGAAACAACATCTATCCTTCATCATTCGTTAGGCCCAATTAAAAATCATACAACCCTTATCAAAGAAAATCCCTTGATTGCCCTCTGCTGTGCTGATATCGGGATTATTGCATCAGGGACTGCAACCTTTCAGGCAACTATGTTAGATGTGCCAATGGTTGTAATATACAGACTTTCAACTTTAAGTTATCTATTGGGTAAACTTCTTATAAAGGTCAACTACATAACTCTCACAAACCTCTTGGTTGAAAAGACCTTAATGGATAATTCCCTACCAAAGATAAAAGAGTTAATCCAAGATGATGTTAACCCAGAAAACATCTTAAAGGAGATCAATACCCTTTTAGACAATGAAACATACTACAAAAATATGCTATACACATTCAAAAAGATAAGGGAAATCTTTATAAATCACAACGCTTCTCAGCGTGTTTGTGATATAGTTTTAGACCTAATAGATAAATGATGCAAGCACTCTATACACTCTTATATCTGATTGTTGTGCTTTTCTTATTGCCTTTTGAATTTTTAAAACGAAACAAATCAATAAGGGTTAAATGGTTAAAAGAAAAATTCGGTGTCATACATACAAACAGTCAAAAAGAAACCATCTGGATTCACGCAGTATCAGTAGGTGAGGTAAACGCAATAGTCCCTTTAGTTAAAAAACTCCAAGACCAATTTAGTCAATACAACATATTAATTACCACAATTACTGACACAGGACAGGAGGTCTGCAGAAAACACCTTAATACATCTGTAAGCATATCTTACTTACCTTTTGACATCCCCATCACATTAAATAAGACAATAGATAGTATAAACCCTAAATTGATTCTCATATGCGAGACAGAATTGTGGCCAAATCTCATGAAAATTGCTCACAAAAGGTCAATCCCTGTAATGCTTATAAATGGCAGGATATCAGAGAGGTCATTCAAAAGATATCAACTGATAAAATACTTCATGAAATCAGTCCTAAAACTTCTTGATTTCTTTATGATGCAAAATGATGTTTACAAACAAAGGATAATCTCTTTAGGTGCGGATCCCTCAAAGGTTTGTATCATTGGTAACCTAAAGTTTGATATTGATATACCACAAAAATCTTTACAATGGGCTGAAGCCATATCAAAAAGGATGATCATTGCAGGTAGCACACACGAACCTGAAGAACAGATAATCCTTGAGGCATTTGTAAGTCTATCAAATCATTTTCAGGATATCATCTTGGTAATTGCACCAAGACACCCTCAAAGATTTAGACATGTTGAAAAAATCATATCAGATACAAAAATGCCATTTATAAATCGCTCTAATATCACCGAAGGTATCAACCTTAATCAATATTCAATAATTCTGCTTGATGTTATGGGTGAACTGTCTATTTTGTATAAATACTGTTATTTGGCTATCTTGGGTGGCTCTTTTATTCCACACGGAGGGCAAAACCCTCTTGAGCCTGCTTATTGGGGCAAGGCGATTGTTTGTGGTCCTCATATGCACAACTTCTATTTCATTGATGATTTCTTAAAAGTCGGTGCTGCAATACAAACTACATCTACAGACCTGACAAATACATTATCAGAGATACTTGCAGATAAAATCAGAATACAGCAGATGGGGAAGAATGCAAAGGCACTGGTTCAGCTAAATCGTGGTGCAGTTGACAGGGCTTTAGATATCATAAAGGGCTATCTTTAATAAAAAACCCCGCCTATTTTCATAGGCGGGGTTTAACTTTACATCCTCTAATTTAAAGTAGTGGAACTATTAGCAATGCAACGATGTTAATAACCTTAATCATTGGGTTAATAGCAGGACCTGCAGTGTCTTTATAAGGGTCACCTACAGTATCACCTGTAACAGCTGCCTTATGTCCATCACTACCTTTCTTATGCATAACACCCTTGTCATCAACAACTCCGTCCTCAAATGCCTTCTTTGCATTATCCCATGCACCACCACCACTTGTCATTGCAATTGCTTGGAAAAGACCAGTGATAATGCTACCGATTAGCAAGCCACCAAGAGCCTTAGGACCTAATGTAAAGCCAATAATGATAGGTGCAACAACAGGTAGCAATGCAGGTATCATCATCTCTTTAATAGCTGATTTTGTGACGATATCAACACATTTACCATATTCAGGCTTACCAGTACCTTCCATGATTCCCTTAATCTCACGGAACTGTCTTCTAACCTCAATAACAACACCGCCAGCAGCCTTTCCGACAGCAAGCATTAGCCTACCGCCAAAGTAGTATGGTATTAAACCACCAATAAACAACCCTGCAAGAACATATGGATCGGAAAGATCAAAAGTTACACCAGTAAACTTCTTTGAAAGGTCACGAGCATATTCTGCAAAAAGAACAAGTGCTGCAAGTCCAGCTGAACCAATTGCATATCCCTTTGTGACAGCCTTTGTGGTGTTTCCAACTGCATCAAGGGGGTCAGTTCTTTCACGGACTTCTGATGGGAGTTCTGCCATCTCGGCAATACCACCAGCATTGTCAGTAATAGGACCGTAAGAGTCAATTGCGACAACTATACCAGTCATCGAAAGCATTGAAACCGCTGAAAGTGCAATTGCAAAGAGACCTCCACCAACATTACCTGCAAAACCGCCACCTAATGCGTATGCTGCAAGTATTGAGGCAACGATCGTTATAACTGGAAGTGCAGTTGCCTCCATACTGACCGCTAAACCAGCAATGACATTAGTTCCATGACCTGTAAGTGATGCCTTTGAGATAAGTTTAACTGGTCTGTATTCTTTAGCTGTATAGTATTCAGTAATCCAAACAATAAGCCCTGTAAGGATAAGTCCAATGAGGGCAGTGCCAAATACACTCAATGCAGTGAAGCCCTTTGCATCAAGACCGGGCATACCCATAAACCATGCCGTAACACCATAAAAGGCTATGGCAGCAAGTATTCCAGAAACTGCAAGTGCTTTATACAATGCACCCATTATGTAGTTGTTAGCACCTAATTTGACAAAGAAGGTTCCAATAACAGAAGCAATGATTGACACACCGCCTAAAAGTAGTGGGAATTCTACCCATGGGCTACCACCACCAAATACTGATTTTGCAAGTAACATAGCTGCAACAACAGTAACAGTGTAGGTTTCATAGAGGTCTGCAGCCATACCAGCACAGTCACCCACATTATCTCCAACATTATCTGCGATAACAGCTGGGTTTCTGGGGTCGTCTTCAGGGATTCCTGCCTCAACCTTACCCACAAGGTCTGCACCGACATCAGCGGCCTTTGTATAAATACCACCAGCGATACGAGCAAAGACACTCATCAGTGAGCACCCAAAACCAAGTCCTACTAATGCGTGAAACGCAGCATCACCAGCAATAGACTTTGCAATGAAATAGTAGCCTGCAATACCGATGATACCCATTCCTACGACCATCAAGCCAGTAACTGAACCGCCTTTAAACGACAATGTAAGAGCATCTTGAAGGCTCTTTGATGCAGCCTGAGCAGTTCTCACATTAGCCCTAACGGTAACCCACATGCCAACAAATCCTGAAAATGCTGAACCAACTGTTCCGATGATAAAACCGATTGCTGTCCAGATATCCAAGAATACAATAAGTAAGACGACGAGAACGACCGCAACCATTGCAACGGTCTTATACTCTCTTGCAAGGAAGGCATATGCACCTTCTTTGACAGCGTTTGATATTGCCTGCATCCGCTCATTACCAGGGTCTTGTTTGCTAACCCATGATGCAGTAGCAAGTGCATAAGCAACACCTACTAATCCACAAAACAAAGCAAATAAGATGATTGTACTCATTTACCCCTCTCCTCCTTTTTTACTTTAAAATTATTTTATAAACATCCCCAAAACAAAAACTTTTTTTGCTCTTACTTCACCTCCTTTGCAATACTAAGATTATCAACTATTGTCTCTTTGCCTGTCTTGCAAAAACCATGGCAGTGGTTCTATAAACCATGTGTGCCATCTTTGAAAATGGTGCATAGGCAAAGAGGAAAAATACAAACACAAGATGGATAAAGTAAATTGTGTATGCCAGTGGTGCTATATCTGCCAACCTTGTTAACTGAGCAAGGATACCAGTTACAGCAATGACATATATAACCACAATAAACAGCCAATCGTAATAACCTCCCTTACCAGCCTTTAAGGCGTTTTTAAGTCTGTTGTTGGTCACAAGGGTGATACCAATTAATAACCCAATCGCACTAATGTTACCAACTATCTTCATAGGGTCATACAATGGATAAGGTGAAGGGCGTCCCAAGATATACAGATAAAACACTGCCCATGTGGTAGTAATACCAAGTCCAATGAAGGAGAAAAACACAAGCATGTGAGCAGTTGATCTTTCTTTTGTTACATTACATTTTTTGAAGTTGTTATGAGATATAATCTCCTTGATGGTTTCAACAAGGCTTGTTGTAGTATCAGAGCCGGGTGGTAACGGATAATTCTTTGCCATGTCAGCCCAATACTTCTTAATCCCCATCACAAATGATACAACTGCAAATAAGGCAGCAGATATAAACACAGGGTCAATGTAAAATGTAGGATACAACATCTTTGAGAATGAAATCTTACCAAACTCATTGCGAGGTATCTCTCCAAAGAGATAACCCTGTATGTGTAGCAGGAACAGGAATATTATTGTGGGTATAGCAAGAAGAACTAACAGATATTTTGGATCATTGACCATCTTTGCAAGAAATGAAGGGGGTGAGTAGTGCTGAATTGCCATTTTTCTAACTGCACCTAAAACCTCACCGGGCTTAGCACCTCTTGGACAATAGGCAGTGCAATCGCTGCATTGATGGCAAAGCCATATGTCTGGGTTGCTGATTAGCTTTTCCTTCATGCCCCATTGGGCATACAACATCTCCTTCCTTGGGAAAGGCTTGTCATCAGGTGTCATCCCACATACAACTGTACATGTTGAACACTGATAACACTTCTTGAGATCTCCGCCACCTGATGCAATAACATCCTTAACAAATTCCAAATCAGGCTTGACTATCTCTTCAGTCCTTTGTTGTTCTGACATTACATCCTCCTTATTACTTTAGAAGCCCTTGAAGGGGTTAGGGCCAATTTCTTTTACTCTCTCAACAAAATCACTTATTATCTTTGGCACTTGATTATATTCATCAATCGCAAGCTGAACCATCTGCACTCTTTCTGCTTCCAATTGCAACCTACCAAGTGTCTCTTGCACCTTGCCTAATCTATAGTTTGCAAGTTCACTACCTTTAGCAAAATGGCACTGATAATTTTCACCATACTTACATCCTAAGAGCAACATCCCATCAACACCCCTTGATAGAGCATCAGCAATCCAGACAAGGTTGGTAGAACCTAAACACCTTAACTGGACAAACCTTACTGCCCTGTCAATCTTTATCTTTGCAAAAGCAGCAGAGTCAAGGGCTGGATAGGCATCGTTTTCACACACAAGAACGATGAGTCTCGGATTATCGTCCTCTGAAGGAACCGATACATTCTTTAGCATTGTTCCAATCATATCTACATGATAATCCTTAAACGAGATAATCCTTTCAGGACATGCACCCATGCATGTTGCACACCTTCTACAACGATTGGGTTTAAAGTAAGGAGTCCCTTTCTCATCCTCATCAATCGCACCAAAAGGACATTCCTCTGTGCATCTCTTACATGCTGTGCACTTCTGCATGAATGGATCAGGATAAGTCAAATCCCATGCCCTTGGATGAACAGCCTGTCCTTTGGCAACATGCTCTGCACACTGTATTGCCTTTAAGGCAGCCCCTGTAGCATCTTCTACCGCCTCTGACATGTTCATGGGTTGTCTGACACAACCAGCTGCATATATACCTGTTCTTCTGGTCTCATATTGGAAGCAAATAAAGTTTGAATCTGCAAAACCATTGTATAAATCCAAATCAGGTAAGCCAAGGCCCTGCCTGTATTGTAGGTTTATTATTGGGTCATCAGCAGTTGCAGGCACTACCCCAACAGCCAATACCACAAGGTCTGCCTCAACCTTTATCTTTTCACCAAGCAAGGTGTTTTCAGCCTCAACATACAGATTACCATTACCCGCATCTGATATGCCTGTAACATCTGCCTTTGTAAGCATCACACCTGCATCGTTTTGTGCCTCTTTGTAGTAGTATTCAGTCCTACCGGGTGTCCTAATGTCTTTATAAAAGATCATTGCACAGGCACTATCATCTTGTCTTACATACCTTGCCTGTTTTAACGATGTTGCACAGCACATAGCAGAACAATATGGAAGGTGATTCGGATCCCTGCTACCTGCACATTGTATAAACGCTACCTTCTTTGCAGGTTTACCATCAGATGGCCTGATAATCTTACCATTATTTTTCTTTGCAATCTCTTCAAATTCTATACTTGTTACAACATCCTTAAATTGTCCATAACCTAAATGTTCAAGTTTTGTTGCGTCGTATGGTTTCCAACCAGCTGCAAGCACAATGGTACCAATCTTGACCACCTCAGAAGAGCCATTAGTCGTTATGGTTACATCAAATGCACCCGGTTGTCCTTCAGTCTTTTCAACCTTTGAAGATTTGTAAACCTTTATCTTTGGATGACTCTCTACAGTCTTTATCATTGACTGTATATCAGTATCCACAATAAGCGGTTCTTTATATGGAAGCGTAGTTGGTATCTGTTTGTATAGTTTATTTACAAATCCACCAAGTTGTGCCTCTTTTTCAACGAGAACAACATTGTAGCCCATGTCAGCACATTTAAGGGCAGCAGTCATACCAGTGATACCACCACCGATAACGAGAATATTCTTTACAGTCTCCATAATGTAAGGTTCAGGCAGTTCACTCTTCTGAGCCTTGATAATCCCCATCTTGATGTAATCTTCAGCTGCAAGTTGGATATCTTCTGGTGCCTCTAATAACCACAAAGCAAGTTCCCTTACCGCAACCCTTTCAACAATGCAGCCGGGGAAGTTAAAGACATCGGTCTTCACCCTGTTTGAGCAGGCAGCAATGATGATGGTATTGACACCTTCATTAGCCATGTCTGCCTTGATGAGATCAACTCCTTCTTGGGCACATAGTGCAAAATGGGATTTTACAACAGGTATCCTTTGTGCATTTTTAGCAATATTTGAAATCTTCTCAATATTAACTGCCTCACCTATTCCACATCCACTACATATATACAATGCCAATTTTTTATCCATGGTTTTTACCTCCTCTGCCCTGAAGTCAGCGCATTCATGGCAGCGCCTGTAGCATCTTGTGCTGATTTTGATACATCCATCGGGTTCTTACTACACCCAGCAACATACAAGCCTTTATCCTCAATGCCAAATCCTTCATCGGTATATTTAAAGCCTTGAACCTTTAAGGTAGCACCTGATGGTTGCATTCCTGTAGCCAGCACAACCATATCGTGTGTAGTTTTTATCTTTTTGAGAGATGCCATATCCTCAGCCTCAACCTCAACATCATCACCACTTGCCTGCTCAATCTTTGCAACCTTCCCCTTTATAAACTGAATGTTTGCGTCCTCTTTTACCTTCCAATAAAACTGCTCATACTTACCGGGTGTCCTTATATCAATGTAGTAGATGGTAACCTTTGAATCAGGATTTTGTTCCCTGATGTATTGAGCCTGTTTCAAGGATGCCATACAGCATATGTATGAACAAAACTCAAGGTGATTTTCGTCTCTACTTCCTGCACATTGAACAAACGCAATGTTATTCACAACCTTGCCATCAGAAGGCCTTTTTATCTGACCTGCTGTAGGACCATTGACTGATGATAGCCTCTCCATCATCATATTTGTAATGACATTTTTGACCTTTCCAAAGGAGAGGTTATCCATCTTTGTTGCATCGTAAGGATTCCAACCTGTAGCAAGCACAACAGAATTCGCCTTTATCGTTATCTTTTCGGGTTTCATATTGAGGTCAATTGCGTTGTATTTGCATGCCTCTACACATTTTGCACATGATGCACCTTTGCAAACTGCTGTATCAATCACATACTTAAAAGGCATTGCCTGATTGAAGGGCAGATATATTGCCTTTGTCTTATCTAATCCAAAATTAAAATCATTAGCCCTTTCAACAGGACATACATCCACACATGCATTGCATGAAACACAATTGTCATTGACAAATGTAGGTTTCTTAACAATACTGACTGTAAAATCACCTTCTTTGCCACTGATTGACTCAATCTCAGATGCAACATGGTAGGTTACGAGTGGATTTGTCTTTATCCTTCTAAAGTTGATCTCTAATCCACACATCGGTGGGCACATCTTTGGAAAGTATTTATTTAGTTGGGCTACCCTACCGCCAAGATAAGGGTTTTTCTCAACAATAACCACTTCGGCACCTGTTTCTGCCGCATCTACTGCCGCCGTCAAGCCACTGAAACCCCCTCCGACGACTACAACACGGCATAAAGAAGTCTCTGCCTGTTCAGCCATGTCATTCCTCCTTTAAATTTTGGTGAGTTTAATGTAAACCCCTCTTTATTATCAGTTGAGCAGTTTAGATTAGCATCTGCACAACTAACACTAAAGAGGGTTATAAAAAATGGAGGGGCTTGATGCCCCTCCTTATCGTTCTGATTAGTCTGGTATAATTTGGACATATGGGACTTTCTTGAATTCCCATTTTTGTGTTGCTGGATCATAAACTGAGTTTACAAAGCATCTCCAATCCTTATCGTTGATAGCTGGGAAATCACCTCTGTAGTAATAGCCAGGATACCTTGTCTCCTCTCTAAAGAGGATGTGTCTTGCATGAGCCTCTACTGAAAGGATTCTGTGGTAGTTTTCCCAACATCTCATAAGTTCATGGAGGTTCTTTGCTGCCATCATTGCTGAGTCTTCCTTAAGCATCTCTAATTGCTTGAGTCCTTCTTCAAGCATGGTCTTTGATGTCATATACCATGTTGAAATACCGCCAAAGTACTCATCAGCAATCTTCTGGAGCCTTGCCTGTAGCATTGATGGCTTGATGTAGTATGGATTGACCTCAGGGTCAGTTGAGTGGTTTTTGTATTTTTCATAAATCTCGTATGGAGCATAGAGTTCTGCTGCTATCTCATCGGCTGTCTCTTTTATTGTTGGTTTGTAGTTTGGCTCATCAAGTATTAATGCAAGGGCTGCCTTTGCTGCAATCCTTCCTTCAGCATGTGAACCAGATGAGAACTTGTGACCTGATGCACCAACAACATCACCAGCCATAAAGAGTCCCTTAACTGTTGACATCCTGTTGTAACCCCAACTCCATTCTGTTGGTGTTCCGGGGATGTCGCCAGGACCACTGACCCAGAATCCTGCACAACCTGCGTGTGAACCTAAGAGGTATGGCTCGGTTGGCATGATCTCAGATGGCATCTTGTCTGGCTCAACATTCTTACATGCCCAAAGTCCAGCCTGTCCAATTGCCATGTCAAGGAAGTCTTCCCATGCCTCAGCCTCAAGGTGTTTAATCCTCTTAGCATCCATCTTTGTTGCTAATTCCTGCATAGCAGTGTGGGTATTCATAAGGATTGGTCCCTTACCTGCCTTCATATCCATCATCATCATATGGTTTCTGATGGCAGTACCCATCTTCTCTGCATATGGGCTATAGAGTTTCTTTGTCTCCTCAATCCATGTTGCACAGTAGTCCTCACCAAGGGCGTTTGTTGCCTTTGCCTTGAAGAACAAGAACCATGCACCAACAGGACCATAACCATCCTTAAATCTTGCAGGTACGAACCTGTTTTCCATCATGGTGAGTTCTGCTCCGACCTGCATACCAAGTGCAAAGCCTGAACCAGCGTTCCATACTGGATACCATGCCCTACCTTGTCCTTCCTTAACAGATCTTGGTCTAAATACATTAACGGCACCACCAGCAGCGTTGATGATTGCCTTTGCCTTGAAGATGTAAACCTTGTTCTCTCTTACGCTAATACCAACAGCAGCTGCAACCCTCTTTGGATCATTAGCATCTTTTAAGAGTTTTACGATGAATACCCTCTCATAAAGGTTCTGAGGAACTCCAGTAGCCTTTCTGTTGTATTCAAGGGCTGCCTTTGCTGCCTCAGCAACTACAACCTTGTATGACTCACCGTTGATCATTATCTGCCACTTACCAGACCTTACTGGTACACCACCATCCTTTAAAAGTGCCTTACCAGCATCCCTTGCCTGGAAACCGTCAAGTGAGAATCCATCATCAGCCTTCTTCCAAATAGGAAGTCCCCATTCTTCAAAGAGATGAACTGAATTATCAACATGCCTACCAAGGTCAAATACGAGGTCTTCCCTGATGATACCCATCAAGTCACCTCTAACATACTTTACATAGTCTGCAACCTTATTCTCACCGATGTAGGTGTTGATTGCTGATAAGCCCATTGCAACTGCACCACTTCTGTCTGTTGCAGCCTTATCAACCATTGTTACCTTGATGCCTTTTGGTGTTGCCCAACGAGCCGCCTCGTATGCTGCACCACAACATGCCATACCACCACCAACTAATAAGAGGTCTGTCTCAACCTCTATAATCTCTGGCTTTGCACAATATGAAAATGTACAGGTCTCTTTTTCCATTTATGTCTCCCTCCTTTTAATTTATTCAGTTCTTGCTTCTTTATTGAAGAAGCCAGGACCTTTTAGTTTTGAGAAATCAGGCTCTGGTAATCCTTTGTATGGGTCGTCACCGAGGTGCCCTTCTGGTGTAAGCCTGATAGGGAACTTAAATCTCTTGAGAGAGCCATTTCTGAATTTGATTGTCCACATAATTGAGTCTGAACCTCTCATCGGGATAACATTTCCACCAAGAGGTGCGAAATCCTGATATGCCCTTACTTCTATTGCCTGTTGTGGGCAAATCTTAACACAGTTGTAGCATTCCCAGCACTGATCTGGCTCCTGATTGTAAGCCTTCATTAAATCCCTGTTAAGCACCATAAGGTCATTAGGACAGATATACTGACATGCAGTCTTATCCTGTGCCTTGCAACCGTCACACTTTTCAGTAATAACAAAACTTGGCATAAGAAATAACCTCCTTCTAATTTTTGTTTTTTGATATTAAATCTCTAAGATTAATAAATCTACTGACTTACCCCTCTTCCTTTCTCTCCTTTCTGCATCCCCCCTTTCCTTAATTTAAGGAAGGTGAGCATATTTGCCCACCTCGTCCCTTAATAGTAATTTTATTTCTTTTCCCCCTCAGCGTATTTGTGGAGTTTGATCTCAACCTTCTCAGTAAGTCCTTGATAGTATTCCTTGAGGATCTCTACTACTTCTGGTCTACTAAACTGGCTTGATACCTCTTCACCTTCTGAAAGCATCTTCCTCAGTTTTGTTCCGCTAAGCAGAACCCTATCGTCTTTTCCATGTGGACATGTTCTCATAGATGCCATGCCATCACACTTCCTGCAGTAGAATGTCCAGTCAATCTTTAGAGGTTTTGTCTCTAACGCATCTGCAGGGATTTCATCAAATATCTTCTGTGCATCAAATGGACCGTAATACTCACCAACACCTGCATGGTCTCTACCAATTATCATGTCTGAACAACCATAGTTTTGCCTAAAGAGTGCATGTAACAATGCCTCTCTTGGACCCGCATATCTCATATCAAGTGGGTATCCCGCTTGTATGCAAGTATTAGGGACAAAATACAATTCTACTAACTTATTGATAGCCCTTACCCTAACCTCTGCTGGGATATCACCGGGTTTTAATTTGCCAAGTAATTGATGAATAAGGACACCATCGCAAATCTCGATAGCAATCTTTGCAAGAAACTCGTGGGAACGATGCATTGGGTTTCTTAATTGAAGTGCTGCAACCCTTTTCCATCCCATCTTCTTGAAAAGCTCTCTTGTCTGTGCTGGGGTAAGGAATAGGTCTGGGTATTGTTGTGGGAAACCACCTTGGCTAAGAACCTTTACAGGACCAGCAAGGTTTACATCTGCTTGCTCCATGACCATCTTGACACCGGGGTGCTCTAAATCGTCTGTTTTATAGACGCTCTTGCACTCAAACACCTTATCAATGGTGTACTTTTCGGTAACCTTCATTGTTGCCATAATCTTGCCATACTCATCGGAATAAAGGGCAATCTCCTCACCCTCTTTGATGGAGTCGGCATCAGCCTTTGAGGCTGAGACTGTGATTGGTATTGGCCAGAATGTTCCGTCTGCCATCTTAAAGTCTTTACATACGCCTTCCCAATCAGCCTTGGTCATAAACCCATCAAGTGGGGTAAAACCACCAATCCCCATCATTATGAGGTCTCCTGACTCACGAGAAGTAATGCTAATCTTTTTCAACTTCTCAGCCTTCTGTTTCTCCTCTTCCAACTCCTTGCCTGTCAGTAAGAGTGGTTTGAGTTTCTTCTCTTTACCGTGCGGATTTACTAATTCCATAAGTACATCCCTCCTTTTTATTATTGGTTTGTTTGGTCAATATTTATATTCTAAACATCTGACACACTACTTTGATTCTAAAGCCTTACACACATTGTTGAATATCTCATCAATGCTACCAGTACCATTGACTGATTTAAGGATGCCCTTCTTTCCATAGTAATCAAAAAGAGGTGCGGTTTGTGCGTTATAGACCTCAAGTCTCTTTTTTATAGTTTCTTCCTTGTCGTCATCCCTTTGAAACAACTCGCCATTACACTTATCGCAAATATTTCCTTTGCTTGATGGATTGAAGTAAATGTTATACATCTGACCGCAAGCCTTACATGTCCTTCTGCCTGTTAGCCTTTTCATAAGGTCATCAAAAGGTACATCAACACTTAAGGCACATGTTAGAGGCATGTTTAGCTTTGACAACATCTGATCAAGCGCCTCTGCCTGTGCAGTATTGCGTGGAAAACCATCAAGTATGTAACCGCTTTTGCAATCATCCTTTTGTAGTCTCTCTTCTACCATGCCGAGCACAACACTATCAGGGACTAATTCACCTTTATCCATATATGATTTAGCCTCTTTACCTAATGCCGTCCCTGCAGCAACTGCAGCCCTTAGTAGATCACCTGTAGATATCTGAGGTATCTTGTATTTTTCTACTAATTTTTTAGCCTGTGTACCTTTTCCTGCTCCGGGCGCACCCAATAAAACGATTCTCATAAAGGAACCTCCGTAGATATTATTTTTGATAGGGGTTGAAAAAAAGACTTTATAAATTAATCTATTAAGCTTTTAAATTCAAATTAAAAATAATAATCCTTTAATAAGCATATTTTATAAGAAAGATGAAGCCCTTTTTATAAAAAATAAAAACAGATATCCAATTGATTTCATTGTGTTATATTGCATTTAACCCTTATGTATTCTTGCAATAATCTGAGTGCTCTACCCCTATGGCTTATACCGTCTTTTATTTGTGAAGGTAGTTCACCAAATGTCTCATTGAAACCTTCTGGGATAAACAATGGATCATATCCAAAACCACTACTTCCCCTAATATCTTCAGCAATCATACCCTCAACTACACCCTTGAATGTTTTTATAAGTCCTTCTTCAGTTACAAGAGCAATTACACAGACAAACCTCGCAACCCTTTCAGTATCCTTTAGGTCTTTCATTGAATTTAACAGTTTTTCGTTGTTCATTAAATCAGTGGCATTTACTCCTGCAAACCGTGCAGAATAAACACCGGGCATGTTACCTAATGCATATACCTCAAGACCTGAATCATCTGCAATAGCATTCTTACCTGTGTAATGAGATACAAAGAGTGCCTTTTTGACTGCATTAGCCTCAAAGGTATGACCATCCTCAACTACATCAGGACAATCAGGATAATTATTTAGGGTCTCAACAGATATGTTTAATCCATGTAATATTCTTACTAATTCTTCAGCCTTTTTCTGATTTTTCGTGGCAAGAACAATACCTTTTTTAAACATGATAAACAAATTAACATTATATACAGCCATATTGCAAATCGGTTTTGATAAATGCTTAAATAACAATCTAATCTCCATGTCAAAAAAAGGCTATATTCAAATTTATACAGGTGATGGTAAAGGCAAGACAACTGCCGCTATGGGACTTATAGTGAGGGCAGTAGGGGCGGGGATGAGGGTTCTATTTGCCCAGTTTATAAAGTCACAGAAATGCTCTGAACACCATGCATTTGAGAAATATCTTCCCATGGTTGAGGTAAGGCAATATGGAAAGGGTTTTATTTCAAAAAAAAGACCCCCAAAATGTGATATTGAGCAAGCACAAATTGGGTTAAGTGAGTTAACAAAGGATGTATCATCAGGCAAGTATGATTTGATAGTTCTTGATGAGGTTAATGTTGCAACACACCTTGGTTTAATCAAGGTTGAAGACCTCATCAATTTAATTAAAAACAAACACATAAAGACAGAGATTGTCATCACAGGAAGGTATGCAGATGAAAAGATACTACAAATTGCAGACCTTGTAACCGAGATGAAAGAGATAAAACATTACTTTAGTAAAGGGATAAAGGCTCGAAAGGGGATAGAGAAGTAGGCATTTAGCCCTTGACTTGTGATAGTCTTACAGATATATCCTTGTCTTTGTAGTAATGAAGTATAACCATCCCCACCACAATCCCAGTGAATACGCCAGCAAATACATCAGATGGAAAGTGGGATATGTTATAAACCCTTTCAAAAGCCAACAATGAACTAACCGCATAAAACAATACAGCATACCTCTTAAAATAGTGTCCAAAGACATAAGCAAGGCAAAAAACAACGGCTGTATGCCCAGATGGAAACGAATCAAAACCACTCAACCAGCTCGGACCTATAAACACAACATCATCAGTAAGTCTCGGTCTTGCCCTACCTAAAAGATGCTTTAGTATCTGCACTGTAATACCAGCAGTAATATAGCAAATCAATACCATCTTACCAATGAAAAATACCTGTAACCTCTTAAACACCTTCCCAAAGACTACTAAAACAAGACCGATGACTGCTATTGTTGCACCATGACCGAAAAAACTTGCTACAGGGATAAACAAGGCAAATATGTCTGTTAGAATCCCTGCGGATGCCTTGAAATCCCTCAATACCTTGACCATCGATGAATCAAAATGCATGATTATAAATGGTATAACCGCAAGCAAAAGTAATAAAAACCTATCTTTCAAAAAGTGCATAATCCCTTCCTAATTGCAATAATCTAAAACCCGTATTTAAGACCTCATCCTTGTATTTAAACTTTGTAATTAGAAGCCTATGCGGTGTGTTATTGATAAGGTCATCTGATGAACCCACACTGACAACCCTTCTATCAGAATAAAACACTATGCTTGGTTGGTTGATCCTGTAAGCAATTATCCTTTCGTTTGGCTTTAGATGTTGTTTTGCAAACATGCTATATCTATGCAATTCTCCTTGAAGTCTTTCAGCTGCCAATGGCAACCCCTTTAATGAAATGACCATAAATACCAAAAACATGCAAAAGGCAATCCCTACATACCTAAAAGACTCATCCTTAATTCTTATTAGCAAAAAGACAACGCTTAACAAGTTTATAAGACCGATGAGATATAGCCACCCTGTTTCTTCTATGCCGTATCTATGCAATATCTTGCCAAACACAAATGTAAACAACACAAAAGAAATGATAGCCCCTGATAATAGTATGTATCTAATCATCTGCCCCTGATAATTTTTCATTGATATAGAGATTAGCATTACAGCAGCAGGTATTGATGGTAGAATGTAGTTTGGCAACTTGGTTGTCGATAATGAAAAGAACACAAACACAAAGACAAACCAAATTAAAGCAAACCCAGAAAGTCCCTTTTTGTCAACAAGTCCATGTCTTATACCTACAGGTAAAAATACTACCCAAGGCAACATGCCAATCAATAGGCATACAAAATAGTAATAAAATGGACCCTTATGCCCTGAGATGACATCTGTGTATCTTTGAAAATGGTGTTTTAAGAAGAACTGCTCAATAAACTCCATCCCATTTCTCTTATACTGTGCAACATACCATGGCATTGCAATCACAAAAAAGACTAATATACCGATAGGATTGAATAAAAATCTTAACCTATCCCATTGCCTTGTAACGAGTATATAAACGATACATACTCCATAAGGAAATACAACCCCTACCAATCCCTTTGTCAAAAAGGCAAGAGCACAAAACAGGTGGAAACAAACTATGCCTTTCATCCCTCTGTTAGAATAAAAACTCAACAAGGCAAGTGTGATAAAAAGTGTAAGCAACATGTCCGTAACTGCTGCACGACTATAGACAAAAAAATAGGTTGAAAATGAAAATGTAATGATTGCATATATACCAGATTTCTCATCAACCTGTTTTTTCATAAAAAGAAACAAAACCAGCGAAAGAACAACCGCAGCAATAGCCGAAGGTAGTCTTGCTGAAAATTCATTTATACCAAATATGCTGTATGAAAGAGACATGAGCCAGTATATGAGTATTGGCTTGTCATAGCGATTTATGCCATTGTATGTAGGGTTAATAAAATCCCCGCTTAACAGCATCTCCTTAGATGCCTGCGAAAACACTGCCTCATCTACATCAAATAAAAACACCCCGCCTAAATTTGTAAGGGTCATTACAAAAATGCAGAGGAGGATAAAAGGCAGAATATATCTTTTTTGAATTACCAACGGATTATCTTAAAGATGCCTCTTGATGATGTCCTTCAAGTTTTGAAATATATACTTATTCCCTGAAACGATGTTACCAGTTTGATAGAGATCCTCATCCTCATAAAAGCCTGACACATATCCACCTGCTTCCTTTACTATCAATGAGCCAGCAGCGATGTCCCAAACCTTTAGACCAAACTCAAAAAAACCGTCGCATCTACCGCATGCAACATACACAAGATCAATTGCCGCAGAGCCAGCCCTCCTTAAGTCTCCAACCTCAAGAAGCATTTCCTTAAATATTTCCACATATTTATCCACGATACCCTTTTGTCTAAAAGGAAAGCCTGTTGCAACAAGACTTTTTTTCATCTCTTTGGTCTTTGAGACATGTATCCTCTTTCCATTAAGAAACGCCCCTTTACCTTTTATAGCCTCAAACATCTCTTTTGTATTAGGGTCATACACCACACCTAAAACAAATTCTCCTCTGTGTTGTAACGCTATTGACACTGCAAAAACAGGAAAACCATGAATGAAGTTTGTTGTGCCATCTAACGGGTCAACTACCCAACAATACTCACTGTCAGCAGATTTGCCTGATTCCTCAGCAAGAAAGGAGTGGTTTGGGTATCTGTTTCTTATCTCGTCAATTATCATTGACTCCGATTCTTTATCTACATGTGTGACAAAATCACCTACTGTTTTTGTGTCTATGTCTTCATTTTTAACACTGCCACACATAGAGACGATGTATTGACCTGCCTTTATGGCTGATGACCTTGCAACATCCATAAAATCATCAAGCATCAGTAAGACTCCTCTTGCCACATCGATGGTTCAAACCTAACTACCCTGTTTCTACCCATCTCCTTTGCCTTATAAAGTGCAACATCAGCGTATTTGATTGCCTCCCAGAAGTTTTCTGTATCCTTTGGAAACTCACTTACTCCAATGCTAATTGTCTTTTTCAATACCTCTGTCCTTATCTGTATCGTTGTTTCCTCAATCCTTTGTCTTATCTTCTCTGCCACCATAATTGAACTACCTATAGTTGTATCAACCAAGATGATCAAAAACTCCTCGCCTCCAAAACGAATCACTATGTCAGCTCCTCTAACAGAATTTTTCAGAACATTTGCGGTCTCTTTGAGAATGATATCACCTGCATCATGACCATACACATCATTTACCTGTTTGAAAAAGTCAAGGTCACACATCAAAAGACCAAGATTTGTACCCCTTCTGAATGTCCCTGAGACTAATTTATCGTAAGACTCCTCAAGGTATCTCCTGTTGTAAAGCCCTGTAAGAGGGTCTCTTATTGAAGACTCCTTCAACTCCCTCATCAACTTCTTTGCCTCTAATACTGGTTGCACCTCTCTGATAAACTGCTGTGCCCTGCTAATCTTATTACGCAAGATGTTAATATCGCAGTAGTTGAGTTTTCCGCATGTTATCTGAATTATACATGCAACCTTACCGCTTACTATAACAGGGAAACATACATGTGTCATTTTTAAAGGCTCTAAGTAATATTTGCATATTTGTGGATACTCCGCCGAAGATACAATGTGCCCTGTTCGTTTGACTCTACATAGATCAGCCTCGCTAAAGATATCCTTTTTGCAGTACAACTCCATGCCCTCAGCACCCGGTGGATAAACAATACTTAATCCCTTCCCACTGTCAGTTATTTCATAGATAACACAGCTTTCTAATTTCAGATGTTCTATGAAAACATTACCCAGTCTTATGTAGATATCATAAACTGACTCGTCTTCTTCAATTACCCTCTTGAAATTTGTAATGCTCTGTATAGTGTCAATCAGATTATTAAACTCCTTTGTTAAGTCGCCTAACTCGTCTTTAGACATAACATCCAACTTTTTTCTTAAATCTACTTCACCTGCAGATAGGGACTTAATCTGCTCTGTTATACCATTGACAGCTGTAAACAACACATTACCCATCTTGTATGACAGATAAAAAGACATTATCACTGAAGAAACTATAAAGATTACTATCAAAACCAGTGACAAAGCCAGTCTGCTTCTAATCAGGTTGCTAAAGGTCTTCCATTCTCGTTCAAGGGTTAATGTGTAATCATTAATCAGAGTGACAGAATCTTTTACGAGCGAATCTATTTCCGATATTTTATCTATTGCAGAGGTATCTTTTATATTGCTACTTCTGATTTGAACAATCTCATCCAATAAAACATCTATGGCATCTAAGTTTACATACAGTTCCTTTATTACCTTTATCTTATCAGGGTCTGTAAGAGGCACTACATTAAACTCTGTGAATAGATGTCCTGTTGCCCTTGAATAATCAACAATGCTGCCACCATTTATTAGTTTATTTGCATATGAACGAACATCCTCCAACCTCGCCTTTGCCCTTAAATAATTTCCGTTTATTTCATCAATATCAGTTGCCAAAACCATCTTGTGAGCCGATATGCTTAAGCCTCTTATTTTTCTAACGATTATGTGTCCTGTCCTTTGGTGAGGTTCTATCACCTCAACAATCCGTTGTGATTTTGATTCCATCTCAATCATCGTCACAAGACCAATGAAAGAAACTACAAGAAACATAAAAAGCATACACATGGAATAAAACAAAAACTTCTTTTTTATGGGGATATCCTTAAATATCATGAGATTCAAGATTCTCTGAAGATACAGTTTGACAGTCATTTTATCTTTCTACCTCGCTTTTGTTTTCATATAGAATAATGTTATGAGACTAATTTTTCAATATCTTGTCTCATGTATAGGATCAAAAAAAGTGCAGGGAGGGAAATCAAAAAAGTCATCACAAAAAAACCACTCCATCCAATACTTTCAACAACAAAGCCAGATGTAGGTGCAATGAGCACCCTGCCTAAAGATGAAAGAGAACTTAAAAGGGCATATTGAGTTGCACTAAAACGGACATTACAAAGTGACATTATAAGTGCAACAAACGCAGATGTCCCCATACCTCCTGCTAAATTTTCAAAGGCAATAACAAACACCATCAAGGCATAGTCCTTTCCAAAGATGTCAAGTAAGATAAATGATAGATTAGAAAATGCCTGCAATATACCAAAAAGTAGTAATGCATGGAAAAGCCTCACCCTTACCATCATTGCACCACCTATGAGAGAACCAATAATGACGGATACAAGGCCAAAACCCTTGTTAATTGCACCAACATCTGTGGGGGTAAAACCTACAGCCCTTATGAGAAATGCAGTCGTTAGCGTTCCTAAATAGGCATCACCCAATTTATACAAAACTATAAGCAATAAAAAAACAACGGCAAGGTTTTTACTAAAGAAATCCTTTAAAGGACCAATCACCGCCTCCTTAATACTCCTCGGTGGTGCAGTTACTTTAGGTGGTCTTGGTGCAAGATAAGTGAATAACAGTGTCAAAGCCATAATAGTAGACATCACAAAATATGTCTTGTTCCATCCAATCCTATCTGAAAGTATAAGAGCCAATGCACCAGATACAAGCATACCTATCCGATAGCCTAAAACAAATACTGCAGACCCTAAACCCCTTTCTTGACTTTCAAGGATATCGGTTCTATATGCATCTATGACAATATCTTGTGAGGCAGAGGCAAAGGCAAGGAATAAGGCTAATAAACCTACCAATAGGAGTGCATTTGCTGGTTCTTGAAATCCTAAAATCCCTATACAAAGTGCAAGTAATACCTGACATATAGCAATCCAACCCCTTCGCCTATCAAAAAATGGTGGGATGTATCTATCCATTAGTGGTGACCAAAGGAATTTTATGGTGTAAGGTATGCCTATTACAGAATAAAGTCCTATTGTTTTTATGTCTATACCTGAAACTGTTAACCATGCCTGAAGGGTAGCCCCTGAAAGTGCTAAAGGTAATCCTGATGAAAAACCTAAAAAAAGCATGACTACCATCTTTTTACTTCTAAATATCTCTAAATACCGTGCCAAGACACCTCCTCAACCTGTTTTTATACAGAAACACAAAACTTTAATCTTTACAAAGATGAAATTATATCTGAAAGACGCACATATTACCATTTGTTTTTCCTACATGATACAATAGTATCCATGAAAGGCATCTTTAACAAATTTCTACCTAAAAGACACTCACAAGATAATGAATTATTTGAAAAGTACCGTTTTTTCAAGACACTACTAAATCACAATAAAAGGGCTTTGAGCATTATAGCCGAAATGGAGCAACTTTATTACAGCGGAAAACCCTTCACCCTAAATCACATCCGCATTTTCTATGAAGAACTATTAGAAAGTGTGACAGGTGTCGTCATCTGCTTAGAGAAGATGACCGGCAATACTTATAACGACTTACTTTCAAGGATAACAGAGATTGATGCAGTCTTATTTGAGAAGTTTCAAAGCACCTGCACTATACCACTTTCAGTAATGACCATTGATTTAGATGATGTTACACCTGATATGAGAAGATTAGTGGGCAACAAGTCCCTAAATCTTGCAATCATAAAAAACCAGTTAGGGATACAAACTCCAAGTGGTTTCGTGATTACATCATTTGCATTTGAAAGATTCTTGGAATTTAACAAACTCCACCACATAATCCATGGTCTTTTAGGTGGATTATCACCTGATGACTACGAAGAGATTGAAAAGGTAAGCAATACTTTAAAAAGGCACATACTACAAAGCGAGATACCACCTGAAATGGCTGATGAGATCAAGAGATGTTTGCACGCATTGAAACTGAAATCAAGTAATCCCCTGATGACAGCAGTAAGGAGCAGTGCCGTTGGAGAGGACACAGAGGCAACATTTGCAGGTCAGTATGATACGGTGTTGAATGTAAGTGAAGAAAATATATTGGACGCATACAAACAGGTAATAGCAAGTAAGTATTCTTCCCGTTCAATAACATACAGGCTCCTTTTTGGACTTGATGACAAGGACACTCCTATGGCAGTGCTGGTCATTGAGATGATAGATGCAAAGAGTAGCGGTGTTTTATACACTGTTGACCCTGCAATAGCACCTCGTTGTCCACTAAAGGTTACAGCCATCTATGGTGTTGGGGAACATTTAGTAAGTGGCAAGGCTGTATCTGATACATTCTTGTTAGACAGGATTGAAGACAGCATCATACACTCTGAAATCGTCAAAAAAGAAAAGAAACTCGTCCTAGATCCTGATGGAGGCACAAGATTAGTTGACATCCCAACTGATGAACAAAGTCAACCATCTATCAGTAATAGCACTCTCATTGAATTAAGAAGAAAGGGATTACTGATAGAGGAGTATTTTGAGTCCCCACAGGATATAGAATGGGTTGTTGACAAAGACGACAAACTCTTCATACTGCAGTCAAGGAATCTAAATGTAAAGGTGATGAACATAGAAGACCAACAAGAAATAGAAGAAATCAAAGATGCAACTATACTCATTAAAGGTGGTGAGACTGCATCATCAGGTGTATGTGCAGGAACGGTATTTATGCTCAAGAACTTACAAGACATAGCAAATCTAACTAATGATGTCATATTAGTAACCGAACAGGCTTTACCTGATATAGCAAAACACATCGGAAAGATTAAGGGGATAATCACTGACTACGGAAGTACTGCAAGCCACATGGCATCAGTAGCGAGGGAGTTTAGCATCCCAGCCCTCTTTGGCACAAAAAAAGCAACCTCTGTTTTACAACATGGTCAAACCATTACCCTTTGGGCAGAAAAGGGCATAGTTTATGAAGGTATTGTTGAAAGACTCCTAAAGGATGCTATCCCTACAAAGAAGATGATATTCCAAAGCACCGTCCACAAGAGGATGAGAGAGGTATTAGACCAAATCTCACCCCTTAACCTTGTTGATGCACATTCAGATGACTTCACCCCTCAAAACGCAATATCATTCCATGACATCATAAGATACACACACGAGATGTCAGTGAGAGATATGTTTGGTATTAGTACGCAAAAAAGATCAGAGGCATTTAAACTCAATACCAACCTGCCTCTGACAATCTGGATAATACTACTTACCGATAAAAAATCAAGACAAGAAAGTAGAAAGATAGATATTGATGATATTACATCATTACCATTTAAGGCATTGTGGAATGGTTTTACGCACCCCGGTGTTAATTGGGAAGGAACGATGAGCCTTGATAACTCTAAGATCTCCACAAGTTTGTCCACACTCGCTATGAGTGAGATTACAGATATTCCAAACTACGATAGTTATGCTGTGCTTTCTGATGACTACATGAATCTATCT
>JAOAGP010000096.1 GCA_026415695.1 Thermodesulfovibrionales bacterium
CTGGTATGGAGGCAATCTGCCAGAAAGAGGATACTTTGGGGCGAAAGGGGATTTCAACTTTGAGATATCTGATAATGGATTTGAAATTTTTTTTAACATAAGGTAAAATCCCGCATATTAAATTTGCATTGAGAGTTATTCATGCTAAATACTATCAAAAAACAGGCATATCTCGGCTTAAGGCTTTTTTCTTGAGAGGGGTTACCAAATGCTCACTTATAAAAAGTTTGAGTATTTGCCAGTCTTTGAATCAACAAAAAGTTTTGCTTCAAAAACTTTTTCGCTCACTTTAAATAGGTGTTAGGGCAAATGAGCACAAACAACGCCTCAGAAGTAAACCACTACTCAACCTTTTTCTTCTTTCCTTTTAAGATTCAAAATGAGCTGCCACAAGATTTCAACAAAAGTTGGCAGGAGGAAACCTTTAAACTATGGGATGGTAAAAGCAACAGTTTTAAAGAAAACAACCAAGAACTCCTATACTTCCACATCTACATCCGTAGGGCAATGTATAATATAAGTAGCGATGAAAATGAAGACACATTTCTAACCTCATACAGACTATCTGATGAGCGATTAAGAGAGTTAGGCGTTGGGACATCACTCAACAAGATTATTTTAAACAACAAAGAATCTAATTTTTGTCTTTCTGACATAAGGTTATTTTGTTTTAAAGACAACAAGATAGGCATCCTTTCAATCGGTATAAAAAATGACAGTTGTTCACTTAAAGATGCTCTTGAGTTTAATAAACTTTTCAGACTCCTTTATGTCTCCGATACCAAGCAAATATCTGACTCAAGGATTTATAAAGATGTATCTATTAAAAACACAAGTATCCAAAACACCTTCTCTGATGAGGCACACTTTGTCATAAATCCTGACAAAGAAAAGAAATACCCAAAAGATATAAACTCCATTGTCAAGACGCTCCTTGATCCTCTTAAATATTGTGAGGATTATACACCTCTACTTGATGACAGGATGATAGTTCATGGATTAGTCTGTCTCAATGAAGATTTAAAAAAATCATACTTTGATGAAGAAAAAAAGAGATTTAATGAGCAAGGCATAGCATTGTTTTCAAGGCTTTTGTATGTTGATGACTTTGCAAATAATTACCTATACAACCCCCGTTTTATAAAACCCTTCCTAAAAAAACATCTCTACACCCGTTGGGAACATGTCGGCACACTTTATGGTTTTTGTAGATATGCAGACATGACTTTGATGTTTGGCAAGCCAGATTTTCTTGAGACAAACTTCAAGACAGTCTATTACCAAATGGCAATACTTAATCTTTTCTATCGTTGTGCCCTTATTGACTTTGCAGAAAGGTCAAGCAAGGTTACAAGGGATTTAATTAAAAAAGGTGATTGGACATCTAACAATGAAGTAAAAAAACTCAGACATGATTTTTTGAAGTTTTCTAATGTATGGTATTTCAAAGAGGTTACAAATCAAGAACAGGGTATAGAGATGTTTGAGATGCAAAGAAAGGCATACGAGATTGATGAGTTATTTAAAGGAGTAAAAGAGGAGATAGAAAAGCTTGATGAGTTTATAAGAATAGAACAATCCGAAAAGGAGCAAAAGGCAATTAATGAACTGACTATGATTGCAACCCCATTATTAATACTTTCTTTATTAACTGGTTTTATGGGTATGAATTTAGAAGGAGGTATGTTTAAAGTCATTAAAGAAGGGAAAGGTTTTGAATGGGTATTCATTCCTGATTTTGTTTTTATTGTCTTGTCTGTGTTAGCAATCTATTACATTTGTAGGGCTTTTAAACGCTATTGCAGTTTAGATAAAAATGATATGATTTGTAGTCTAATGAGTAAGGTTTTTAAACCTTTTTGTAGATTGAACAAAAAGAAAGCAACTTGAGGTTAATAATATGAAAGAGCAAATTTTAAATGCACTTAAAGGTAAATTTGTTGATAATGTAAACATCTTCCACTATATTCAACTTGATGACCTATCAAAAACAAACCCTGACTCAGCACCCTCATTAAGTCCTATATTTAATCGCAAGGTTTTGGATTTTTCAAATCTACTTAAACCAGAAGAAAATACTGATTATGAAGTCTTAATAGAAAAAGACCTCAATCTCCTTGAAGGGCTTAATGATACTGCAAGACAAAATACTTGGCTTTCAATCCTTGAGAAATACACCTCCCTCGTGCCTGCAGATGCGCCATACTCAGATGTTTCATATTACCAGAAGGCAAAGTTTGACATGGCTATAGAGCATGCTGGTGGTGATGGTAACCTTGCCTACTGCATGTTTGAGGTTACAGGTATTTATGACTATCTGTTTAATGTTGGCAAGACTGAAGACGATACCCTTAAACTCATGCGTGGAAGGTCATACATCTGCCTTGTTATATCAAGGGCAGTGATATTTTATATCTTACATAAATACAATCTGCCAAAGTGTAATGTCCTTGATGATGGCGGTGAACTCTTTGGGATACTAATACCAAGAGACAGAATTGATGAAATTAAGAAAGATGTATCAATGATAAAGAAATCACTTATCAAGCAGTTTAACGGGGTTATAAATCTGCTATTTACGATTAAAGAGAGTGTAACTAAAAAGGAATTACTTGATGAGTCAACACAACTTATGACAGACCTCACAGAAGGTCTTTATGAAAACGAGTTTCACCTCTTTGATGACATAACTGAGATGCTTGATGATAGGACTTTTAAGATAACCTCTGCAAAGACCTGTAGATACTGCGGTAGAGACTATTCAAAGGCTGAAGGGGATAAATGCCTGATGTGTAGCAAGGAGATAGAGGTCGGCAAAGACTTACCGAGGGCAGATTATCTTATTTCTTACATCGGCAAACACAAGGATTCAGATATAGAGTTTTTTGATACTGTTGGCTTCAAATTTTGTAATGATGAAAATGAGGTAAGGTCTTTTATAAGTAGTGGAAATTTTCAATACATTGACATTGCAAAAATAAACTCTACTAAATTCATCAAAGACATCAAGCCACAACCAAACATCTCTTACTCATTTATGACTATTGGCAATGCCTCACCGATGAAAGACAAAAACAAGATAATGAGTTTTGATGAACTTGAAGAATTGGCAACAGGTGCAAAGTATCTTTCAGCTATGAAGATTGATGCGGATAACTTTGGAAAGATAACCTCAACAAATGGCTTTGGCAATAAGACGAGTCTCTTAAGGATAGCCACACTTTCAGCATACTTTAAATACTTCTTTCAGGGTTACCTCACAAATATTATAGAAGATCACTGTGGATACACCGTATATTGTGGTGGCGATGACCTCTTCTTAATAGCCCCGTGGGATAAGATGATAACCCTTGCATTAGAGATTAATAAATGTTTTCATGACTTCACTGGAGGCAATCAGT
>JAOAGP010000013.1 GCA_026415695.1 Thermodesulfovibrionales bacterium
ACTAAAACTAATCAAAAAAAGGATGAAAAATCCGATGGTCTTAAGTTTTCAATAAACAACATTGGTATCCACGGTGGTAAGGTTGTTTTTGATGATAGACCACAGAAGATTACCCACAACTTAAGTGATGTAGAGATTAAATTGCCATTTATTTCAAATATGCCACATTTTCAAGAAACAAATATAAAGCCATCATTCAAGGCAAAGGTCAATGATAAACCAATCGTCATTGAAGGTAGCAGTAAACCCTTCAGCAAGTCTGTTGAAACCGATTTTTCACTTAACATCAAAAACCTTGACATACCTTTTTATATGACCTACCTACCCCAAAGACCAAAATTTATTGTTGATAAGGGCACTTTTGCTTCAGATATAAAGATTAAATACATTCAGTATCAGGACAAAGAACCCTCCCTAAAGATCAAGGGACTGCTTTCGGTATCAGATTTCATACTATCCGATCTACAGAAAAACAAGTTAGTTGAGATTAAAAAAACAGATGTAACTATTGGTGATTCGGATGTAATAGCAGGTTTTTTCCAGATTCAAGGCATCTTGGTTGATTCCCCAGATGTAAACCTGTTGCTTGATGAAAATGGGGATATAAATATTACAAAGATTCTGCCTAAAAAAGAAGGAGACTCAAAAAAGGTTGCCTTTGAGATTGGTAATGTAAATCTCATCAAGGGTGGTATAAATTTTCATGATAAGAAAAATGGTTTTAAAAAAAGGTTTTTAGACATTGACATCAAGGCAACAAACATATCAAATAGGAAGGATGTAACTGGAATTGTCTCTGCTTCAATAGTTTCAGATGCAGGTGAGAGATTATCTATTGATGCAAAGGTAAACATAGATACCCTTACAATTGAGGCTGACACAAAATTTTATGGATTGGCACTCAAGGGGTATTCTCCTTATTACAACAAACATCTAAACGCCATCATAAAAACCGGCAGCGCCGATATATCTGGAAAGTTTATCTACACACCCGAAAAGATGGTGGTGTCTGATATTTCAGCATCGTTGATGTCATTTTTGCTTTTAGATAAAGATGGTGGAGAGACTATCAAAATACCATATCTAAAGACATCAGATGGATACATTGATATCATAAAAAAGGATATACGAATCGGAAATGTTGAGGGTAAGGATGCACGGATTAATGTCATCAAGGATGAAAACGGGACATTTAATCTAACTGGAATAACAAAGGACAAACAAGGGCAAGATGATAAAGAAAACGATGATAAAAAATGGTCTTACAGCATAGCCACCGTCATACTTAATGGATTTGCTCTGAAATATAGTGACGAAAGTGTATCTACGCCAGTTGAGGTTAGTCTTAAAAAGATCTCACTAAATGCCAAGAATATAGGCAACAAAAGACAACAAAAAGGTCGTATCAACATTATGGCGATTGCCTCTGACAAGGGCAAGATATCTGCAGATGCCTCCCTAATGATTAATCCTTTGAACCTTGAGGGATTAATAAGACTAAATAGTCTTGATTTAACCACTCTCAAGGGGTATCTGTATGAGCATTTAAATGTCTTAATGCCACAGGGTAATCTCACTGTTGATGGGAGATTATCATTTAAATCTGAGGATGACAACCCAATCCTTTCCTACAAAGGCATGGTATCTTTTAGACAAATACATCTCATTGACAAAAACACATCCGAAGATATACTGAAATTAGGCAATCTGCATATAAACAACCTGTCCGTAATCAATAATCCCTTTTCATTGTCCGCTAATGACATCTCCCTTACAGATTTTTATAGCAGGCTGTCCATATCAAAAGACAAGAGACTTAATCTGCAGGATGTTGTTGTTGAAAGGCAATCTACAGGCACCGTCCAGACTGATACAACAACCCAAAAAGGGCAAAAGACAATACAAATTGGTGCCATTACCCTGCAAAATGGTGCAATATACTTTACGGACAGGCATGTAGATCCAAACTTTAGCGCTAAACTCACAAGATTAGGTGGTGCGATATCAGGTCTAACATCTCAAGAAGACAAGACTGCTGAAATAGACATAAGAGGAATGTATGAGGATTACGCCCCACTAAATATCACAGGCAGGGTCAATCCTTTCAAAGAAGACCTTTACCTTGAACTAAAGGCAGATTTCAAAAACATGGATATACCTGTATTAAATCCCTATTCAACAAGATATGTTGGTTACACCATTGATAAAGGAAAACTCTCCTTTGAGGTCAAATATTTCATAGACAAAGGCGGGCTTGATGCTGAAAACAATATTTTATTTGACCAACTCACACTTGGAGAAAAGGTTGAAAGTCCTGATGCCACAAAGCTACCTGTCAAACTTGCCATAGCACTTTTAAAAGACAATACTGGAGCGATAAAACTTGACTTGCCAGTCAAAGGGAGTTTAAAGGATCCTGAATTTAGCATCGGTAAGATTGTCATAAAGATGTTTGTTAACCTGCTTTTAAAGGTTGCAACCTCACCATTTTCTTTATTGGGTGCCATGTTTGGTGGTTCAGAAGAGATAAGTTACATTGAGTTTGATTATGGTTCTTCTGAAATCAGGCAAGACCAAATAAAGAAGATTGAGATTCTCATAAAGGCTCTGAAGGAAAGACCATCACTTAACTTAAGTATAAAGGGATTGTCAGACATGCAAAAGGATAAAGAAGGGATGAAAAGGATTGTTTTTGAGCAAAAGTTAAAGTCTCAAAAACTAAAAGAGATTATTGACAAGGGGATGCCAGCAATATCCCTCAAAAACATCAACATAGAGCCAACAGAATATGAACGATATCTAACCTTGGTTTATAAATCTGAACCCTTTGCAAAGCCCAAAAACTTTCTTGGTATTTTAAAGAAATTGCCACCAGATGAGATGCAAAAACTCATACTATCTCATATTCAGATTTCAGAAAGTGATTTAAGACAACTTGCAAACGATAGGGCATCAGCTGTGTTGAGGATAATGAAGTCAACCGAAGGCATAGGTGCAGATAGATTATTTATGCTTGAAGGCAGTGTTTCAAATGAGGATGCTGAAAAGAAGAGTCTCAATAGGGTTGATTTTATATTGAAGTAGCGATATGAAAACTACTTCAAATAAAATACCCGACTTATTAGATGAGGTAGTTGTGTTTGCAACTACCTCATTTTTTTTAATCATTAAGATGTATTCTACCCACACCTGCCCTCTGCATCAGTGCATGGGTTGTAGGTGTTTAATTGTTGATTATTGAGATACACCGTCATTGAGCCATTATTAAATACCATCTTTACCTCATTTATTCCGTCTGTAAACTTCAATTCCCCTGTAGTTGCACACCTGCTACCTATGGATAAATCCATCTGTGTTGTTGTTGATACTACTAATCCACTGCTTATACACCCCGTTGTTACCTTCCCACTCATTGATACCATTACCTTGTTTGCACTTATACTGTATGCCATGTTGTAATCTTCATACTTCGCTTTAATGCTCTTTCCATTTACTACTCCCTCTACATTGCCATTTACCTTTACATTTGCACTCTGTACATCTCCATTTGCATCATATTGTATGTTTGAATACTCTATCGTCATCAAACTAATCTGTAGATTCGCCCCTAATTCTGTGCTTCTGTATGTCATATTCGTAAGTGTTGTTTGCACTCTTGTCGGTGCCTTTATCTTCCCTTCGTATGTTATGGTCTTTTTACCATTCCATTGTGATATCCCTTCTATACAGTTAGTGTATGTTACCTCACCTGTGTAGTTCTCTGGATTACTGTCATCTCCTGTCCAACTTGCTACCTCCCTCCTACTACCCCCTCCTGAACATGCCTTAGTCTCATCCTTACTCCCTGCCTTTATCTCCTTTATGGTCTCTTTTAGCAATTTCTGTATGAATGCTTCTTTACTTGTGCTCTTACCTATGTATGTGGGTTCTATGAGTAACCCTATGGTTGTTATTATGTTTCCACTTATTGCACCTGCATTTGTTGTGTTTATCTGTGATTGCGGTGTTGGAGTTGGTGTTGGAGTTGGCGTAGGTGTTGGTGTTGGTTCAGGTGTGGGTGTGCTGCCACCTCCACCTCCTCCACAGGATATTAGACCGATAATCATAAAGACTAATATTATCGCTAAACACAACCCCTCTTTCTGTTTTCTTGTCCTCATCTGCTTTGTTTGTTCCTCCTTTATCTTTGAATTTTATTATCCCTGTCTATCACATAATGCCCTCTCCCTAACCCTCTCCTACTGGGAGAGGGAAGGGTGATGGTGCCTATTCCGCCTTTCAAACTTCCCCGCTTCCTCGCTTGCCACCTATATAACCTCTACTGCACTATAAACCTATTCACATTTATACCAAATCCGGGTAGTGTTGGTAACGGCACTATCTGTATCGTATATGTCGCTGATGGACTTAGATTTGTCGCACTAAATACCGTCCTATCAGGTCTATATGTGTCGCTGTATAGATTCACTATCCCAACATATCTGTCATTTACATATACA
>JAOAGP010000029.1 GCA_026415695.1 Thermodesulfovibrionales bacterium
CCCGGAATGTTGATGGTCTTAAACATTGAGAATATCCTTTGTGATGCCTCTGCTGGCGATACCACGAGCCAACCATTATCTACAAGCGTTAAATAGAGTGTATCTGCTAAAAATAACCTCATGCCTTCGTTGAAATACATAATCACATTCCTACAAAACACGATGTCCATTGGAGGAAATACCTTATACAAAGGTTTATTTATATCTGCAATATTAAAGACCTGAAAATCAACACATTCTCTTATCTGCTGATTTATCTTAAAGTGATTATCTTCTGTCTTTTCAAAATACAACTCCATGAGCCATTTTGGTGCATTTCTAAAAGACCACTTTTTATATATACCCATTTTAGCCTTCTGTATTGAGTCTTCATTTATGTCTAACCCTATTATCCTTGCTTTTATGTATGGCATGTATCTCTGAATGGTTATGGCTATAGAATAGGGTTCTTCACCAGTTGAGCAACCAACACTCATAATGTTGATATTGTCAATCCCCTTATTCTTTATCACATCTGGCAAGATAACATCCTTTAGACCTGTAAATATGTCTGGATCCCTATAAAAATATGTCTCACCTATGGTGAGGTGTTTGATTATCACATTCCTTTCGGTATCTGTTAGTTGGTTTGAGATAATCCGTGCTACTAAATCCTCTGGGTTTTTTATCATTAGATGCTTACATATAGATTGTAGGGCAAGTTGCAATTCATTGAGGCGCGTTTCGGTAAAGAATATGCCAAAAGACCTGCTTATTGCATCATTTAGTTGTGTAAGGATTTCAACCTTCATCTTGCTATAGATTATATCTTTTATCTAAAGGATAACTCCACAGAGATAAAACCTTCTTGAAGGATTTAAACATCTTACCTTGTATCTTCTTCATGGACAAAGTCTTGTAAACCATTGAGTATCTGCCTATCTGATCCTGATATAAATGTCTCTACACTATGGATTACTATCAAACCGTCATCAAGTCTTATGCAACCCTTTAGTGCATCTAAAACATGCTCATCGCTTTTTAAGGTCTTTGAGGTATTGACTATATCATCAATGGGATATTGTTCTATGTTTATCACCTCGTCAATCCATAAGCCTATTGTCCTTTCCTCTGTTCTAACTATCAGGATTTGGTCTGAAATATCAATATCCCTTTGCTTGAGATTAAGCACTATCCTCATGTTAATAATTGGCACTACCTCGCCGTAATAGTTTATTATCCCCATAATCTTATCAGATGCTTGAGGTATGGGCGTTATCTCTACCATTCTTATAACCTTTTTGACTAAATGGATTGGTATGGCATACCTAATTTCGTCAATCCTATAAACCAACAACGAGATCTCCTTCATCATTGCTACTCCCTGTTTATTTCATAGTATTGTCAAGAAACAACCGTTAATTTGGTATCAAGGTTTTCCCCTTAAATCTTGGTATTAACCCTATAATCTACCCCTTAAGTCTCGTAACAATTAACCTATCACATTGGGTTCAAGGGTTCAAGGGTTCAAGGGTTCAAGGGTTCAACCATCTTAACTTCTCTCCTCTGTGTCTATGAGTTTAATGTATTTTAAAATTTTTGACATCACTTCAATAGTATACAAAAATGTTGTCATTAAACATAAGTATTTAATCACCAAGGTCTCTAAAAAATGGAATAAAACTATGCTGATGTGGTAATATCACTGATATTTGTGTAGTCAGGGGCTGGCCCTGCGCAACAGAGCGGTGTGAACCCCGTCAGGTCCGGAAGGAAGCAGCGGTAAGCATTTTCTCTGTGTGCCGCAGCAAGCCGGTCCTATGAGCCAGTCGCTGACTACACAAAAAACATATCAAACATGTCATATCTGGTATTAGCAAGGAAATGGAGACCTCAGAGGCTTTCTGAACTTGTTGGACAGGAGCCAATATCAAATATTTTATACAAGGCAATAGAAACCAACAAGGTCGCCCATGCCTACATTTTTTCTGGTCCAAGAGGGGTAGGAAAGACCTCTACAGCACGGATACTTGCTAAAACGCTTAATTGTCACAACCCTCAAGACAGAGACCCATGTGAAAAATGCCAGTCTTGTATTTCTATAAAAGATGGCTCTTCATTGGATGTAATTGAGATTGACGGTGCCTCAAACAATAGTGTGGATGATATAAGGGAGTTAAGGGAATCTGTAAGATACGCCCCATCCTCATCAAAATACAAGATATACATAGTGGATGAGGCACACATGCTATCGGTTTCTGCTTTTAACGCATTCTTAAAGACCATTGAAGAACCGCCACCTCATGTAATCTTTGTGCTTGCAACCACAGAACCAAGAAAGATACCAATAACCGTTATGTCAAGATGCCAGCACCTTCCCTTTAAAAGAATCCCTACATCAAAGATAAAGGCAAGATTAAAAGAAATTTGCCTTGCAGAATCCTTTTCAGCAGAGGACAGGGCATTAGATATCATATCCAAGATGGCAGAAGGTAGCATGAGGGATGCCTTGACTATCCTTGATCAGATATTCTCCTTTTCTGATGACCTAAAGGTATCAATCCTCAAAGACCTCTTTGGCTTTACAGATGTAGAAATACTTCAGTCACTTGTCTTATCAGTCTTAAAAGGTAACACTGATGAGATTATAAACAAGATAAAGGAATTAATTGATGCAGGCACAGACATAAAAGGCTTTACAAAGGATTTGATATTCTTTGTCAGGAATGTCCTGTTAAGGCTTTCTATTGGGGATACCGATGCCTTTGATGTATTAGAACTTACAGAGCAAGAGACATCCGCAGTGCAGACGGTGTCGGAGTCTACATCCCTACCACAGATTGCACTCATGATGAATGAACTTATAAAGGCTGAATATACTATCAGACAGTCTCAATACCCAAGGGTCATACTTGAGATGACACTCATACGATTAGCACTTATGAGTCATTTTAAGAGCATTGACTCCATTCTAAGAAGTCTATCAGATAAAGCAAAAGATGAAGACATAGTCAAGATAGTTGATACCTCTACTGCAAAACCTCCCTTAACAAAAGATAAAACAGAAGACCTAATTGTAGATAAATCATCTCCTAATACTGCTGACACCAAGATTGATATGAAACAAATCTGGAATGCTGTAGTAAACGAAATAGAAACCAAAAACGGTTTCCTCAAGACAAGACTTGATGAGGCAATAGTGGAGTTTCCCGATGAAAATACTGTAACTCTTACTTTTAGAGGTGGCAATGCTGTGCATGGAGAGGCAGTAAGAGAGTCTGTGCCTATGATTAAAAAGATTATGAAGGATTTGTATAACCGTGAATACACAATAGATATCAAGACTGAAAAAGACAAAAGGGCTAAAAAAGATTTAAGGCAAGAGGCACTAAATAACCCGTTTGTACAAGATGTCTTAAAACTTTATGATGGTATCATCATTGATGTAAAAGAAAATAAATCAGGAGGGAAAGACGATGTCTAAAAAGATGCTTGGTGATATTATGCGGGAGGCTCAAAAACTACAAGCAGAAATGCAGAGGATACAAGAAGAGGTAAAGTCAAAAACGGTTGAGGCAACATCTGGTGGTGGTATGGTGAGTGTATTAGTAAATGGTGGTGGAGAGTTGGTCTCAATAAAGATAGAAAAGGATGTTGTCAATCCTGATGATGTTGAGATGCTACAGGATCTCATTTTAGCTGCGGTAAATGAAGGGATTAGAAAGGCTCAAGAGATGATGAATGAAAGTATGTCAAAGTTTACTATGGGTATGCAGATACCAGGATTAGGTGGATTAGGTAACATTTTGAGGTAGAGATGGCACAAAATATAATTGAGGAATTAATCACTAACCTCACTAAACTACCGGGTATAGGTAGAAAGACTGCACAAAGGCTCGCATTTTTCATACTTTCAATGCCCAAAGAAGATGCCCTTTCTATCTCCGAATCTATAAAAGCAGTCAAGGAAAAGGCAAGGTTTTGTTCGGTTTGTTTTAATATCAGCTCTGATGACCTCTGCAGTTTTTGTTCAGATACTACAAGACAAAGAGACAAGATTTGTGTTGTAGAAGAACCAAGCAACATAGTTATAATCGAAAAAACAGGCGCATTTAAGGGTTTGTATCATGTGCTAATGGGTGTCTTGTCACCCGTTGATGATATACAGCCACAGCAATTAAGGATAAAGGAATTGTTGGAGCGTGTTGCAAACGGTAATATTGAAGAGGTCATCATTGCCACAAACCCAAACACAAAAGGGGAATACACTGCAAAATACATCGGAGAACTTTTGAAACCCTTTAAGATAAAGGTTACTCGGATTGCATATGGGTTACCAATCGGAAGTGACATTGAGTTTGCAGATGAGGTAACACTTGCCAAGTCTCTTGAAGGACGAAGAGATATCTGATATCCCCGATTATCACTTTGATATTGTTTTTATTAGTCAATTGATTTATAATCATTAATTAAATAAGCAAGATGAGGTTAAATGGGACTTTTTGATTATTTTTCTAAAAAAGAAGTAAGCGAACCCAAAAGGGCTAAACCCACTCAAGGTGTAGTGTGTGACCCTAAACAATCCAACTCAAAGACTTGCCTGATTTTCAATCAAAGGAAGGACATCCGTTATCTCATCTTACCAATAGATACCCCATTAGGAGAAATCATACAGATGAGCAAATCTGGTATTAGGGTTAAAAAGAAAAGGGGTACAAACATTGATTACACCGAATTACTGATATCAATAGATACATCAGCAAAACCAGTAAAGGCGGAAATCATCTGGCAGAACAACGAGTTTTTAGGAATCAGATTAATTGATACATTTGACAGTGGTTTATACATAAAGAAAAATCTGCTCACATTGATTGAGGGAGAATTCCCTCCTGATATGACATTAACATTTTTAGACATATCAAGATACAAACAATACGACTTCTTAACACCTCTTACAAATCTTATGGCTGAACTTGAATACGAAGATACAAATATGCAGAGGTTAAAGATCTATGTTGACAATCTTCATGAGGTAAGACAAAAGGTCTTAAATGATGAGGCAATAGAGGAAGAAAAAAGAAAAAAATCAAAGACCGCAACACAAACCCAGATTGACCCCAAATATACCAATATCCCTGATTTAAAAGAACAACTCATGGATCGTGCTATGTCAGGCATGAAATACGATATAAACACTGCTGATATAAACCTTGCCATCGCAAGATTAGGGGTTGACAATGTAAAAAAGATATCCAGTGACTTTGTCAAGAAAAACATCTCAAGGTTTGAGATAAGCATATCAAGCTTCAAGAGTTATCAGATTTTTAACATCCTTAAAACCGTGATGTTTAAAAAACTTGCAATGTATTTCGGTTACAAAAACGAAGGCGGTGAGGGAAGCTCACTACTATCACTTGAGACTACAGGGATTAGGATATTAACTCAAAAGAGAGAAAAGGAGTTGGGTAATTATTATACCTCACCATTAAGATTGTATTCCGATATCTCAAGGATTTACGAAAGCCTCTTATTTGGGCATGATTTCTTACATGTGACAAAGACCTATTTTGAAAAGGTGGTTGGCGTTTTTCAGAAGATATTAGATGGATATCTGATATCACATCAGACACTCAATCCTCAATACAGGATGCCAAAGGCACAAAAGATGGTTATTACAAAAAACAACCTCAATTTTGGCTTTGTTGCATACCTAACCATGCTCGGGACAACATTCATCATGGATAACGACAGAGACAACGGTATCGTATTTATAAAGAAACTTCTCCGCACAGGTATTGAGGATTCAAAGGTCATGGAACTTTTAAACGAAATCATCACCGATGCCAATATCGTGGCTTCTGAAATGGGTATTAGAAGCAACATGAGACTACCTGCTTATCCTATGTCTAATTTCAAGTTGGATAGTTTTATCCCTCAAGACAAATACTTTGAGTATCTACTTAAAAACTTCAGAAACTTTGCATCATACAATGCCACACGAATAGTCTTACGATATGATGATGATGTTTATTGTCATTATGTATTGGGTAAATTTTTAAACATACCTGATTTCGGTTTTGACAGTAAGATATTTACTGTGATACCTTGCGAAAACCTTGCAGACAAAGAGATACTGCTTGAGGACATAGAAAAATTTGATATTGTAGTATTTAAAAATATTGATAGGTTACCCTACTTTCATTTGAGATCTTTCATGAGGCTATGGACAAACTTTGAAGGAAAGATAATTGCAACCATTGGAAACGATAGATTCATAGATTTTGACAATCAAGACCTCTTTAAGATGGTAAACCCAACCATAGTTGATTTCCCTTCATCATTTATGAACCTTAATGTTCAGAAAAAGATGATAGTCCAAACTCTATTAAGACTCAAACCCTTCATCCACAAGCCTGAATTTGACCCAACTCCTTATCTAAAGGACAATGTATCATCGTTATACATACTAAAAAACGAATTGTTCAATAATCCACCCTTCATGTTTATTTAGATGATAAACTTGTTTGTCGTGTTGGTCATCATATCTTGTCTAATCACACCTATAACTGCATATTGTAGCAGTGTAACAGCCGACTTAATCGTTGTGTTGAAGTCCTACAGGCTCATGTTTCTTATGAATCAAGGAGAAATAATCAAGACATATCGGATATCACTTGGCAAGGATCCAGTAGGTCATAAAACAAAAGAAGGTGATAAAAAGACCCCTGAAGGTTTGTATTTTATTGAATCAAGAAAATCAGATAGCAAGTATTACAAGGCTCTTAAGATCTCATACCCCAATGATGCAGACAGACAAAGGGCTCAATCAATGGGCTTTTCACCCGGCGGTATGATAATGATACATGGACTACCAAAAGAGCTTGAAACCGTTGGCAAGATGCACCGAAGATTAGACTGGACGGATGGATGTATTGGTGTTACAAACGAAGAAATAGATGAGATTTGGAATTTAGTCCCTGACGGTATTCCAATTTATATTAAGCCTTAACCCTTGAATTCCTTTATTAATCCGCATAACAATGGAAACATAATCTCGTGGTGACCTGTGAGGGCATAGTGCCTACCTCCACATTGTGTTGGCCTTTGCAAAACATTTACCGTTGGACGATAATGTTGGATAAAATCCATATTTGCTGTTGTGAAGTCTTTTACCTCAAACCCTAAATTCCTTGCTACTGTAATAGCCTTCAGGAATACTTCTGGAAGTATGACTGATGAGCCAAGATTTATATACACACCACCGTTTAGATTAGACACTGCCTCTACTAATGCCCTAAAGTCTCTTAGACTGCCCTCCCCTATTGACTTCCCATCAGCAGTGGGATGCATATGAATGATATCTGTGCCGATTGCAACATGAACCGTTGCAACTTTAGAACCTTCATAACAATTAGCAAAGATACTCAAATGTTTGTATGGTAGGTTTCCCTCAAAGATTGACCTTCCTATTGAATAGCCTAATCCGTATCCTTCATCCACACCCTTAATAATGGCGGTGTTTAGAAATTGGGCAGTCTCTTGAGCCATTCCGAAGGTGCCAGTATCAATCTCCCTTGCAACATCCTCTGATGTCTGCCCATGATACGCAATCTCAAAATCATGGATGATGCCTGCACCATTTGTTGCAAATGCCGTTACTATGCCACTTTTTATGAGGTCAATGATCAAGGGCGAAAGTCCTACCTTTATCGGATGTGCTCCCATACCTAATATCACTGGTTTATCATTGGTCCTTGCTATGACTATATCATTAGCAAGAGCCTTAAGACTTTTTACAGCAAGGAAGTCTGGAAGGCTATCAACAAATCCCTTAAAACTCATCCCCCTTGAATATACCTTCCCAAAGGCATCAACTGAAACCTTGCTCTGCCTATCCCTCAAGGAGTATGTCTTTATCTTTGATATATCAATCCTTGGCATCAAAAACCCTTTTGTAGATGTAATCTACATGCCTTAAGTAGTAATCAAGATTGAATATCTCATCTATGTCTTGAGGTGATAGGCGTTTTGATACTTCTGTATCTGAAACAACCAACGACTTAAAATCCAGAGATTCCTGCCAACTCTTCATCGCCAATGACTGAACGATGATGTAGGCATCTTCCCTCGTCATCCCCTTTTCAGTAAGTGCAAGTAGTAGCCTTTGAGAGTTAAAAAGCCCAAAAGACTTGTTGAGGTTATTCTTCATGTTTTGTGGATATACATGCAGATTTTTGAGTATGTTTGTCAGACGATTAAGCATGTAGTCAACAAGGATACAAGAGTCTGGTATTATGACCCTCTCCACAGATGAGTGTGAGATATCCCTTTCGTGCCAAAGTGCTATGTTTTCAATGGCTGCAATGGCATTTGCCCTAACAACCCTTGCAAGACCTGACAGGTTTTCACATCCAACAGGGTTTCTCTTATGAGGCATCGCTGATGAGCCTTTTTGTCCGTGTGTAAATGGTTCTTCAGCCTCCCTGACCTCTGTCCTTTGAAGGTGTCTAATCTCAATAGCGATCTTTTCAATCATGGCTGAAAGTATGGCAAGTGTGGTCATAAATTCGGCGTGTCTGTCTCTTTGAATAACTTGGGTGGCAACAGGTTCAGGTATCAATCCCAACCTCTTACAAACCTTCTCTTCAATTTCTGGAGGTATATTTGAAAATGTCCCAACCGCACCAGATAGTTTCCCAACCCTTACCGTCTCTTTAGCCTTTTTTAGTCTCTCAAGATTCCTTCTTGCCTCTTCATACCAAAGCACAAATTTTAGACCAAAGGTCATAGGTTCTGCATGAACCCCATGACTCCTGCCGATACAGGGGATTTCTTTGTAGCGTAGTGCTTGTTCCTTAAGCACTGACATCAGGTCTTTGACATCATCAATGATAATGTCTATAGATTGAACCATCAAAAGACACATCGCAGTATCTGTCACATCAGAGGATGTCAATCCCTTATGCACATACCTTGAGGCATCACCAACATTTTCAGCAACTGATGTAAGGAAGGCTATGACATCATGTTTTACAACCTGCTCTATTTCATCAATCCTCTTTACATCAAAATCAGCCCTTGATTTTATAATCTCAAGGTCTGATTGACTGATCTCTCCAAATTCTGCCCATGCCTCACATACTGCTATTTCAACCTCAAGCCATTTGCGATACTTGTTTTCAAGACTCCATAGATTACCCATCCTTTGCAAAGTATATCTTTGTATCAAAGCAAAACCTCCTACGGTTTTTTTAGGTAAAAATTAACTCTAACTGATCAGATTTTTCAACAGGGAAGCTGATTGGATATTTATTATCAAAACAAGCGGTGCAATAGTTTTCCGGATTAGGAACAACACTCTTTAGCCCTTCAAGCGACAGGTAGGCTAAAGTATCTGCTGTGATGTATTTTCTGATCTCCTCAATGAGATGGCTTGATGCAATGAGTTCTTGCCTTGTAGGTGTGTCTATGCCATAAAAACATGGACCTATCGTAGGCGGGGAACATATCCTCATGTGAACCTCTTTTGCACCGCCGACCTCCCTAATCATCTTTACTATCTTTTTACTTGTAGTGCCACGGACTATTGAATCATCCACAACAACAACCTTTTTATTCTTGAGGAGGTCTCTTACAGGGTTGAGTTTAATCTTTACCCCAAAATGCCTAATGCTCTGTTTAGGTTCAATAAATGTCCTGCCAACATAATGGTTTCTTATTAAACCAAAGTCAAACCTAATCTTGCTCTCTGTTGAATAACCTATTGCTGCAGGGACACCGGAATCCGGAACAGGTATTACAATATCAGCATCAATCATTGATTCCCTTGCAAGTTGTCTCCCTAATTCATTCCTAATAGTGTTTACACAAGTATGTCCAAAGATGTAGCTATCAGGACGAGAAAAATAGATAAACTCAAATATACAGAATGACTTCTTATTACTATTTGAGAATATAAACGACTCCAAGCCATTCTTATTTACACACACGATCTCACCCGGCTCTACATCTCTGATATACTCTGCACCAATCAAATCAAATGCTGAAGTCTCTGATGCAAAGACATAAGCACCATCTACAGAACCTAACACGAGGGGTCTTACACCAAAAGGGTCTCTCGCAGCAATGAGTTCATTTTGTCCTAAAAACAAGAGACTGAATGCCCCAGATACCTTTTTCAGTGTCTCTACTATCTTTGCAATCTTTTGTGATTGTTGACTCCTTGCAATTAGATGGAGTATTACTTCTGTATCTGAAGATGATTGAAAGATTGCCCCTTGAGATTCTAATTCCCTTCTTATAGGCTCTGCATTGATAAGATTTCCATTGTGTGCAATAGCGATAGTGCCATAGGCATAATTTGCAATGAGTGGCTGGACATTTTTAAGGGAGCTCCCACCAGCAGTAGAATACCTGTTGTGTCCTATTGCTGAAAAACCGGGTAGTCTTTTAAGCCTCTTTTCAGAAAAGATATCAGCAACAAGCCCCATAGATTTTTCAATATGCAGTGTGTCACCGTCACAAGCACAAATACCTGCACCTTCCTGCCCTCTATGTTGAAGGGCGTATAGACCTAAATATGTAAGGTTTGATGCCTCAGGATGTCCAAATACCCCAAAGATACCGCATTCTTCTTTGATGTTATAAAAGGGCAAAAAGACATCTCTTGACATCTAAATCAACCCCATTGTTTCCTTCATAATACTCATAGTCTCAGATGCCGCTTTTTGTGCCCTCTTTGACCCTTCATATGCAATATCCATCAACAAGTCTGGCTTTGATGTGAGTTCCTGCCTTTTATCCCATATTGGTTGAAGCCTTGATACCACATTATTGACCAGAATCTTCTTACAATCAATACACCCAATTCCAGCTGATACACATCCTTGAGATACTTGTTTGAGTTCATCATCAGAGGAGAAAAACTTGTGTAGTTGATATGCTGGGCATATATCGGGGTTGCCCTTATCAGTTCGCCTTTTTCTTGCAGGGTCAGTCATCATGGTCATTATCTTTTGCCTTACAACATCAGGTGAATCAGATAGGTATATAGCATTGTCATAACTCTTTGACATCTTTCTGCCGTCAACACCAAGCACCTTTGGAAACTCTGTTAGTAACGCCTCTGGTTCAGGGAAGACCTCACCATACAAATAGTTAAACCTCCTTGCAATCTCTCGTGATATCTCTAAATGAGGCACTTGGTCAATGCCTACAGGAACATAGTTTGCCCTGTATATGATTATATCTGCCGTTTGAAGCACAGGGTAGCCTAAAAACCCGTATGTGTTTATATCCTTGTCCTGAATCTCCTGTTGCTTTTCCTTATAAGTAGGAACCCTTTCAAGCCATCCAACCGGTGTAATCATAGATAGTATTATGTGAAGTTCTGCATGTTGAGGCACCATTGACTGAATAAATATTGTTGATTTGTTTGGATCTAACCCTGCAGATATAAAATTCATCAAAAGGTCAATAGTGTTTTCCTTTATAACCTTTGGATTTACATACCCTGTGGTAAGTGCATGCCAATCCGCAACAAAGTAATAGCATTCATAGTTATCTTGGATGTCAACCCAGTTTTTTAAAGCACCAATAAGATTCCCTAAATGAAGTTTACCACTTGGCTGCATGCCACTAAGCACCCTTTTTTGCTGCATCTTCCCTCCTGTATATCTTAAAGCAATTCCAAAAAACCCAAGACCAACTTAACCAATGGATAAACAAAAAAACTGGTCAATCCAGTAATAATTAACAACAACACTATCACAAAACCAAAGGGTTCAATCTTATCAAAGATCATGGAATATCTGTATGGCAAAATACCTGCTACTACCCTTCCTCCATCAAGTGGGGGTATGGGTAGCATGTTGAAAACCGCAAGTATGACATTTACCAAAACACTCGTCTTGAGCATCAAAGCAATTGGTTTCAGAGTCTGCTCAAAAACATCATCTGATATAAGAACTGATGACGGTATGAGCACATACTTAAGTAAAAGAATGCTTATTGTTGCGATGATGAGATTGCTTATAGGACCTGCAGCTGCACATAATGCCATATCCCTTGAAGGATTAGCAAAATTCCTTGTATTTATAGGGACGGGCTTTGCATATCCAAATACAAACTGACCACTCGTCATCACAAAGAGGGCAAGAGGCATGATAACGGTACCTATGATATCAATGTGGGCAAGAGGATTTAATGTGAGTCTGCCCAACATCTTTGCAGTTGGGTCTCCTAACTTGTATGCCATGAGCCCATGAGAGAGTTCATGAATTACAACAGCAAAAAGTATAGGCAACGCTGATATTGCAATCTGTCTGATAACGCTATCAAATTCCATCTTCAGACAATACCTTTACAATATCCTTTGCAAAATAAGTGATGATGATGTCTGCACCTGCTCTTTTGATAGATGTTACAACCTCCATCATTACCCTATATTCATCTATCCACCCTAACCTACCCCCTGCCTTTATCATTGCATATTCACCACTTACATTATAGGCTGCAACAGGAACTGAAAAATACGACTTCACATCAGAAATCACATCAAGGTAACTTAAGGCTGGCTTTACCATCACAATATCTGCACCTTCTTCAATATCAAGTGCTACCTCTCTTAATGCCTCCCTCCTGTTAGAGGGATCCATCTGATAGGATCTTCTATCACCAAACATAGGGGCTGATTTTGCTGCTTCTCTAAAAGGACCATAGAAAGCGGATGCGTATTTTGCTGAATAAGACATAATCGGGATGTCTATAAATCCCTCTGAATCTAATGCGTTTCTAATAGCCTTCACCCTACCATCCATCATATCTGATGGTGCTACGATATCGGCACCTGCCCTTGCATGACTTACTGCACTCATTGCGAGGATTTGGATGGTCTTGTCATTGTCAATCATACCATTTGAGATAATGCCACAATGTCCGTGATCAGTGTATTCACACAGACAAACATCAGTGATAATCAGTATATCCTTTACCTTAGACTTTATCTCTCTTACCGCTGTCTGAATAATACCTTCATCACTGTAGGCATCACTGCCAAAAGGGTCTTTGTGATCTGGTATACCAAAGAGTATAACACCAAGGATACCCAACGACCTAACGCTCTCAACCTCTTCAACAATACAATCAATGGACATCTGGTAACAACCGGGCATGGCGTCTATTTCTTTTTTAATGCCATGTCCAGTTGTTACAAAGAGTGGATAAATGAGGTCTCTTTTATTGATAGAGGTCTCCCTGATCAGAGCCCTTAAAAACTCTGTTTTGCGGAGCCTTTTAGGTCGGTGTATCGGAAACATCAACTCCTAAACAGCAGACGGACCACAACTGCCAGGATTACATGATGAGGAACCGCTGGCACAAGATGGGATACCTCCTGTCATTATAAAGCCCTCTCTTTCGTCATCTTGGTAGTAATCAAGTTCCATCCCTGCAAGTCCATAAAAGATGCTGTTGTCTATGAAAACCTTCAATCCATCCTTTTCAATAACCTGATCTGTGGCAAGAGACTTCTCGTCTATGTCTAATCCGTATGAAGGACCACAACAACTCTCACCAATCTTATAAATCCTCAATCCCCAATCTTCCTTTCCTTCAGCAGAAAGTATCTCCTTTGCCTTTAATGCTGCCTTTGAAGAAACTGTTAACACAATATCCCTCCTGATTTTTTTGATGATTTTAGGATAATTGACTAATGACTAAAAAAGCAAATTTATAGTGGTTTAGTTTATACTTTTAATGATGCTTTTAATAAACAAATCAATACTCAAAGAACTCATCATAGCGTTCCTTATTGCACTTGTGTTTTTAAACTTCACTATAATGACGGAAAAGCTCCTGCGTCTAAGCAAGTTATTCGCCACTGTGGGTATCAACATCTTTGACATATTGAAGATAATCCTTTTTATACAGCCTGAATTACTTATCATCACCTTGCCTATGTCACTTTTACTTTCAACACTTGTAGTCTATGGAAGGATGAATGCCGACAATGAGATTACTATCCTTAAGACATCTGGCATTTCTTTTTTTAACATCTCACGACCTGTTATGTATCTCGGGTTAGGATGTCTTGTAATATCCTTCGTTATGAGTTTTTATTTAGGACCAAAGGGAAGTGTAGCACTAAAAAGGATGATTACAGAGATACTCACCATACGCGCCCCGCTTGTAATAGAAGAAGGGATATTCAACACCGCATTTAAAGACATCCTAATACTTGTAAAAGAAAAACCTGACCCCACATCCCTAAAGGAGATATTCATAGTTGACGATAGAGATGCAACAGAACAAAAGATCCTCATAGCCAATGAAGGCAAGGTCTCAATCGTAGGTGACTCCATAGGATTCTCTCTAAAGCAAGGAAGAATATACATAATCAAGGCAGATACAACCACTGAGATACAGTTTGGGCATTATTTCTTCAAGTTAACACCTCATGTAGAATATCACAAGGTGTCTCCTACTGAGATGACTCCAGCCCAACTACTACAAGAGGCAGAAAAAAACCCTGATAAAAGGAATATCTATCTTATTGAATACCATCGGAGGTTTTCACTGCCTTTGATGTGCCTGATAATCATGCTACTTGCACCATCGCTTGCCCTTAAAGCAGGTAAGGTAGGAAGATTAGGTGGTTTATCCATCGGATTACTGGTATTTGGGGTCTATTACACCCTTATGATATACACTGAAAATCTTGCAGTAAGTAAAAAGATACCAACCATAGTTGGTTCATGGACAGCCTTCACTGTCTTTACCATATTCTCAATACTAATCGTAGTAAGGGTGAATAAAAAGTGAAATTGATCCAACGCTACTTTATTTTCGAATTCTTAAAGACACTATCTGTTATTGCATTGGGTTCATCAATAGTCTTTAGCATCGTTGGTTTTGTAGATAGAATGGCTTCCTTGATGGCACACAATCCCCCAAACTATCTTCTCCTAAAATACATACTTTTTAGCGTGCCTAAATACATTTACTACTTATTACCCATGTCCGTTTTGTTTAGTGCCTTGATCGTTTTTTCAAGGGCAGTAAATACATTTGAGATTACGGCTATAAGGTCTGCAGGAGGGAACATAAAGGCGCTGCTTAAGCCATTCTTTGTAATAGGTCTGATACTGACAATTCTTGGCTTCTTAATAGGTGAGGTAGTAAGCCCAAATTCAAATAAAAAAATCCATGCTATAAGAGACAACATCATAAACAAAAAAAAGACCATCACCATGAAGGAAGGCGTGTTGTATATGAGAGGTAAAGATGGGTCAATCATAAGGATATCCTTGTATCTCCCTGAAATTAAGACCTGTAAAGGTATTACCATATTTTCACTTAAGGACGGTCTGTTGCATCAAAGGATTGATGCAAAAGAGGCGATATGGCAGGAAAACTCTTGGCTTCTAAAGGATGTATTCATTAATGATGTCCAGAACAGCAGATTTACAACCCTAAAAGAAATGAGCCTTACAAATATAGACTCGCCAAATATCTTTCAAGAAGAGATGTGGACACCAGAAGAACTAACACTCAAGGAATTAATAGACTTTAGAAGCAGGCTTAATTCAGCAGGGTTTAAAAACATGAGGCTTGATGTGGACATCTCCTCAAGAATCATCTACTCATCCATAAACTTTATAATGCTCATGCTTGGGATTTCATTGCCACTTTGCGGTAGTAGTTTATACCTCAAGATCTTATCAATCAGTCAAAAGCACAGCAACGCTATCACAGCAGGCATAGGTGTGGTGATAAGTGTTTTTTACTGGCTCGGCTATACACTGAGTCTGTCTTTAGGCTACGCTGGGGCACTACCACCATTTCTGGCACCACTAATAATGCCTACATTTTTCTTGGCATTTTCATTAACGCTATTTAGACACATAAAAGAATGATTAGGTAGGTAATCATGGCAACAGAGATGTTAAACATAAGTGGTGATGTGGGAATAAAGGTAAGTAATTCAGATATTGTGAGCACCCTACAGGAAACATGTGTAAGCATGTATAACCTGATAACAGACATACAAAACATTGAAATAAGTCAGTCAATAGAGATACATCTTGAAGAAGACAGCATAGAAGCATTAGTAGTATGCTTACTAAATGAATTGTTGTTTATCTTTGACACAAACGGTTTTGTTGGACGATTAGTAAACATTGATTTATCTGAAACAGGCGGGATATTTAAGATTAAGGCATCAGTAAAAGGTGAAATCTTTAATCCACAAAAGCATCAAAGGAAACTCCTCATAAAGGCTGCTACATACCACAACCTTTCAGTGATAATTGAAGAGGATTATTGTATGATTCAGGTTGTCTTTGATATATAAATACTGTTATATTTTGATATGCAAGACATCGGTTTAGTAACTCTTTCACTCCTTATAACAGTTGCCTCCTTTGTCATACTACTGATTATCAGGTCTTTAATCTTAAGACAAATCAAGATTATCGTCTCAAAAACACCATATCAGATAGATACAATAATACTGAAATCCATCAAGATGCCTTCAATCTTTTTATGCCTTGCGTTGTCAATATTTATCGGTCTTGAGGTCATTAACCTACCTGTTAAACAACATGAAACTGCAAATAAGGTGCTTTATATCTTGATAATATTCTCTGTCTCTCTTGCTATAGCAAATGTGGTAAGTCGTTTATTTAAAAACTATGTGGACAGATTAGAAATTCCATTCCCCTCAACAAAACTCTTTTATGGCATCTTAAAGGGCGTCATCATTGCAATAGGACTTGTTATCATCCTGTCGGTCCTTGGTATATCAATAGCCCCTGTCTTGACTGCACTTGGTGTTGGTGGTTTGGCAGTAGCACTTGCCCTCAAGGATACATTAGAAAACCTTTTTGCTGGGATGCACATACTCTTTGAAAAGACCATACGAGTGGGTGACTTTATCAGACTTGAAAACGGGCAGGAAGGTTTTGTAGAGGATATAACTTGGAGAACCACGAGGATAAAGACTGTACAAAATAATATGGTCATCATTCCAAATAGTAAATTATCTCAAAGTATAGTGCTAAATCTTTCATTACCTGATAACAAGATGTCGCTAAACATCCCGATAAGTGTTAGTTATGATTCAGACATCAAAAAGGTGGAAGACATCTTAATAGATGAGGTCAAAAAGGCTATGACAGAGGTCAAAGATATCGTTGAGGACTTTGAACCTATTGTGAGGCTTAATCCGGGTTTTTCAGAAAGCTCAATAGATTTTACATTGATATGTCAGATAAGACATCCCGACAAACAATACATCGTTGCCCATGAATTGAGAAAAAGGATATTTAAGAGGTTTAAAGAAGAAGGCATAGAGATTCCCTATCCTCAAAGGGTCGTTCATTTAGTCACACCAAGATGAAGATATCCATCATAATAAGCACATACAACAGAACACATTATCTGCAAAAAACATTAGAAGGCTACCTCAATCAAACATATCCACCAAATGAGATAATAATTGCAGATGACGGTTCTACATCAAACACTGCTGATGTAATAGGTACAATCTCTAAAACAACCAATATACCAATTATACATGTATGGCATGAGGATAAAGGTTTCAGACTCTCAAAGATACGGAATAAAGCAATCGCAAAAAGCACTTCAGATTACATAATACTAAGCGATGATGATTCCGTTCCATGCATATACATGGTGCAAGACCATAATAGATATGCAGAAGAGGGTTATTTTATACAGGGTCATAGGGTCTTATTGGCTGAATCTGTCTCCCAACAGTTTACATACAAACAATGTGACTTTAAAAGCGCATTAAATATGTGGTTTAGAAAAGATGCCAAAAACATTACAAATGCAATGAGACTACCTATACCAATCATACGAAAATCAGTCTCTTTGAGGGGGATTAGGAGTTGTAACATGAGTTTCTTCAAGAAGGATTTTATTGCAGTAAATGGTTTTAACGAAGACTTTGAGGGGTGGGGGAAAGAGGATTCAGAACTTGTAGTGAGATTTTACAAATACGGACTTAAGAGAAAGGATATCAAGTTTAGATTGTACTGTTTTCACCTTTATCATAAGGAATACAGTAGAGATAAACTACAGAGAAACATTGATATGTTTGAAAATGCAAAGAGAAATGATAGTTATTATTGTCTTAACGGCGTAGATAAATATCTAACCGATTAAATATAAACCTCAAACCAAACTCAAAATAAGAAATTCATTACATACTAAATTTTTTGTTGACTAAAATATGATTGTCTGATAAGCTTAAGTCAAGAAGTCTTTGGACGGTTTGCTCTATCAATCCTCTACAAACCACACCTTATTAACAACAAAACCAGTATCACAGGAGAAATACACATGCAACCGCAAAACCCAACTTACAGTGAATTACAAAAAAGCCTAACAGAGGCAAGGCAAGAAATATCTACATTAAGAAAAATCAATGAGTCTATGTGTCAAAACCAAGCTGAGTATAAGTCTATGATTGATAACTTCCCAAAATGTGCGATGTTTTTATTTGATAAGGACATGATTTGTAAATTTTACGGCGGTGAAGCTGTTAATTTCATCACAGATGAAAAGTCAGATATTATAGGTTCAAAGATATCAGATATCTATCCTGAAGAGGTTACAAAGACGGTAGAACCTATGTTTGTTGAGATGTTAGAAGGAGGGAAGAAGGTAAAATGCACCTTCTTTTACAAAAAAAAGGCATTTGAAGGTTACATAGCTCCATCAAAGATGGATGATGAAAAGGTTTCGGAATGGGTCGCATTCTTCTTAGACCAGACAGACCAGAAGATACTTGATGAACGATTAAGAGAAACACAGAGATTGGAATCACTTGGAAGGCTTGCTGGGGGTATTGCTCATGACTTCAATAATATGCTCAGCATAATCTTTGGAAATGTTCAAATGGCAATCACAATGGTTGACAAGGACTCTAAGATATATCAATACCTAAGCCAAATAGATATGGCAGCACATCACTCGGCAGATATTACAAAACAACTGTTAGGTTTTGCAAGAAAACAGACCATATCGCCAAAGGTAATAAACTTAAATCAAACTATTAAACAGAGGTTGGCAATATTACAAAGACTAATAGGTGAACATATAAGCATCAAGTTCATACCCTCAAAGGAAAACTGTAACATCTACATTGACCCTCTTCAAATAGACCAGATAATGCTCAATCTTTGCACAAACGCAAGGGATTCCATAAAAGACACTGGAAATATAATCATAGAAACATCTTTTGTTAAGGTCAATGACGACTACTGTTTAAGCAGACCTGATGCCACTGCTGGTAACTATGTAATGCTTTCAATAAGTGATGATGGTTGTGGGATGGATAATGGTGTGTTGTCCAATATATTTACACCATTTTTTACAACAAAGGATACAGGCAAAGGAACAGGATTAGGTTTGTCATCCGTATATGGCATTGTCAGACAAAATAAAGGATTCATAAATGTCTATAGTGAGGTAAACAAGGGATCAACCTTTAAGGTGTATCTCCCAGTTCATACTGTAGCCCCTGATAACATTAAACCGTCAAATAACCAAAATGTATGGCAAAAGGGTAATGAGACCATACTCCTTGTTGAAGATGAAAACACATTATTACAGATGATGAAGACTATGCTTGAGACACTTGGTTATAAGGTTTTAGATGCAAACACGCCAAATAAGGCACTTGAAATCGCAGATAGTTATAAAGGCAGTATTGATCTCCTTATCACCGATGTTGTCATGCCCCAAATGAACGGGCGAGAACTCTCAAAAAAGATATCGGTTTTACAACCAAAGATGAAGACCCTGTTTGTTTCAGGATACACTACAAATGTCATATCACACCAAGGTATCCTTGATGAAGGCTGTAACTTCCTTCAGAAACCGTTTAATATTGGTTTCTTTTCTAATAAGATTAGAGAGGTTCTTAATGGATAAGAATCAACACTACTGCCCTAATGCCCTTTTTACCGTCTTTATTGCACAGAGTTCACCACACATGCTACATACCTCACTGTCTTTTGGGGGACGCAAATTCCTTGAAGACTTTACCTTTTCAGGGTCAAAACTCAAACTTATCTGACCTTCCCAGTCAAGGTTCTTTCTAAAATAAGCCATATCCCTATCCCTTTTTATAGCCGAAGGAATGCCCTTTGCAATATCACCTGCATGGGCAGCAATCCTTGCTGCTACAATCCCCTCTCTGACATCATCTACATCAGGCAGTCTTATATGTTCTGCAGGTGTGACATAACACAAAAAATCCGCACCTGCCATTGCAGCCACTGCCCCGCCAATAGCAGTTGCAATATGGTCATAACCCATCGCACAATCTGTCACAAGCGGACCTAATACATAAAACGGCGCCCCCTTGCAAATCTCTTTTTGTATCTTGATATTCATCTCCACCTGATTAAGTGGCACATGGCCAGGTCCCTCAATAATTGACTGCACACCATATTCCAATGCCCTTTCATGAAGTTCTCCAAGTATGAGGAGTTCTTCCAATTGACTCCTATCGGTTGCATCTGCCAAACACCCGGGTCTAAAGCCATCACCAAGACTTAATGTCATGTCATATCTTTTTGCAATCTCAAGAAGCCTGTCAAAATCCTCATAGAGTGGATTTTCCCTGTCGTTACAAACTATCCACTCAAGCAAAAATGAACCTCCACGGCTTACTACATCAAGTATCCTTTTGTCCTTCTTCAATCTTTCAATTGATGCCTTTGTAACACCACAGTGAACAGTTATGAAATCTACCCCATCCTCTGCATGCTCTTGTATCGTCTTAAAGATGTCATCGGGTTTCATCTTAATAACGCTTCCGTGTTTTTCAACGGATTGAACTACTGCATCATATATAGGCACAGTTCCAATTGACAATGGAGACCTTGATATAAGTAGTCTTCTAAATTCCCTGATATTACCACCTGTAGAAAGATCCATCACTGCATCTGCACCATATCTAATACATACATCTAACTTTTCTAACTCTTCTTCATACGATATGCTATCTTTAGATGTGCCGATATTGGCATTTGTCTTGGTCCTCAAACCCTTTCCAATTCCTAATGGCTTTATATCTCTCTTCTTATTTTTTGTTATTACAACAGTGCCTTCTGATATTGCCTTGGCTATATCTTCAGCACTTACACCCTCATCTTGGGCAACTTGTCTCATTTCATCAGTGATTATTCCCTTACGGGCATATTCTATCTGTGTCATAGGTCTTCTCCTAAAATCTCTAAATACCTCCTTGTTGTAGCATAAACATCTTCTGATGCTAATATGCCACTTATTAGGGCAACGCCTTTTGGTTTGATTTTTTTTATCTCTGAGAGGTTTTCTAATTTTATACCACCAATCGCATAAACTGGGATTTCAACTGTTTTAACCACCTCTTGTAGTTTTTTGATACCAACTGGTGCACCATAAGCCCTCTTTGATGGTGTATCAAACACAGGACCAAATGTTATAAAATCCGCTGATCTTCTCTGTGCATCTAATGCCTCATCAAGACTATGAGTTGATACCCCTATTTGCATCTTTTGTTGACTTGTATCCCTCACCACATCTGCATAAATACTACTTTGCCCTAAATGTATGCCATCTGCTGATACAATCATTGCAATGTCAAGCCTATCATTGACAAATAGCCTTGCAGAGTATCTCGAGGTAATATCCCTCAACCTATAAGCCAAATTTAACATCTGTCTATCTGGCAAGTCCTTTTCCCTCATCTGTAACATCCTTACCCCACCTCTTAATGCATCTTCAACCGCCCTTAAAAACTCATCCTCACTGTTAAATATCTTTCTGTCAGTGATAAGGTATAAATGCATCTTTATTACGACAACATCCCGTCATAAGGACTGCTTGCAGTAGCATAGAGTTTCTTTGATATCCTACCAGCCTTATAAGCAAGCCTGCCTGCTATGGTTGCATGTTTCATGGCAGTTGCCATAGCAATTGGGTCTTTTGCACCGGCAATTGCAGTATTAATCAATACTGCATCACAACCCAATTCCATTGCAATGGTCGCATCTGATGCAGTACCAACGCCTGCATCCACTATAATTGGAACCTTGGCATTCTCAAGGATTATCTTAATGTTGAAAGGATTCCTTATTCCCAATCCTGAACCAATGGGTGCCCCAAGTGGCATCACTGCAGCAGCCCCAGCATCCTCAAGCCTCTTTGCCATTATTGGGTCATCGTTGGTGTATGGGAAGACAATAAAACCTTCCTTGGCAAGTATCTCTGTTGCCTCAAGAAGCCCTATAACATCAGGGAAAAGTGTCTTTTCATCTCCGATGACCTCTAATTTAATCAGATCAGACACACCAGCCTCTCTTGCTAGTCTTGCATACCTAAGTGCATCTTCAACTGTGTAACAACCTGCAGTGTTTGGCAATATCTTGTATTTCTTGGGGTCTATGTAATCCAAAAGATTTTCTGATCTTCTGTCAATTATATTTACCCTTCTTACTGCCACAGTTACTACATCAGCACCGGATGCCTCAATTGCCCTTGCAGTCTCTTCAAAGTTTTTATACTTACCAGTGCCAACCCAAAGTCTTGATTTAAACTCAATGCCCCTGATTATGAGTTTGTCATCATCCATATTAACCACCTCCTACAAATCTTACTATCTCAATGTTGTCTTCATCAGCAATTGATGTTGATGAAAGATCACACCTCTTTATTATCCTTCTGTTTAATTCTACTGCTACAAACTCTGGTTTGATATCCAATTCCTGTAAAAGTTCTTCAATATTTGAACATGCAGTCTCATAAACCTCTCCGTTTAATCTAACCCTCATAGTATCAAACCCTCCAAACTAAAAAAGCCCCTGTCAACAATGACAGAGGCTTATATAAGGTGTATTAACCTCCCATTTCCTCCGTCGGCATTATCCGCATCAGGTTCAAGGGGTCTTCCTAATAAGGAACTCTCAGGCAGTTTTGCCTCCCCCATGGGATAATAAATAATCATAATGTGAAACCAGACAGAAAGTCAATTAATGGATATTTTTGTATAACGATTTTATTTATCACTAATTTTTAAAACAATCGTAAATGGCTTTATTTTTATGGGGATGTAGTATTTCAATAGCCTCACCAATCAGATACAGTGAGCCTGTTATCACTATTACCGGATCTTTTCCCCCTACTAAATGCGCTGTTTCAATCTCCTGTTTTTTTACTAACTCATATGCAGTATCTAACGCCTCCTTGACATCCTTTGTGATTACAACATCAAAAAAGCCTAATCCCTCCGATATCTCTTTAAGATGCTCTGGTTTTGCTGACCTATTGTAATTTGGAGCAGTAAAAATCACCTTATCAGCAATAGGCAGTATCTTAGCAAGTATCCCCTCCTTATCTTTGTCATCCATAATACCAATGACAAAGATCCTAAACCTATTTGATAGATGTTCAGAGATGAAATCATTTAATGTAATTGCCGATTGGACATTATGCGCCCCATCCAAAAGTATATCAGGATGTCTTGATATCCATTGGAGTCTACCAGGCCACACAGTCTTTGACAGCCCATTTCTGATGACATCCTCAAGATTGATTTTGATTCTATGCCTAATTATATATTGATATGCAGCCATTATCGCGGTTGCTGCATTTGATACTTGGTGCCTGCCTAAAAGATTTAACCTTACTCCTTGTATATTTATAGGTCCATAGAAATCAAATACTGTAAAGTTTGGATAAGACTCTATAATCTTTGCATAGAAATCCTTACCGAAAATAAAAACTGGAGAGTCATTTTCTCTTGCCTTTTCAACAATCACTCCCATTGCCTCTGATGTCTGATTTGATACTACAAGTGGTATAGATGGCTTAATGATACCAGCCTTTTCGTATGCTATCTTTTCAATACTATCGCCAAGATACTCTTTGTGGTCATAACCAATTGGCGTAATAACACAAACCTCTGGGGTAATGACATTTGTTGCATCAAGTCTTCCACCCATGCCAGTCTCAACAACCACACACTGTACCCCTTTGTCCTTGAAATACTTAAAAGCAAGGGCTGTCACAAATTCAAAAAATGTTATACCATAAACATCATTGTTCTTTATAACATCCATTAGATGTTTTGAGTAATCTATTACATCTGCCTCTGTTATCTCTGTGTTATCAATCCTAATCCTTTCGGTAAAATTTACAAGATGTGGAGATGTGTATAAACCTACTTTAAAACCTGCCTCTTTTAACATAGAATGAATCATGGCACATGTTGAACCTTTTGCATTAGTGCCTGCTACATGTATTGAATGAAAAGTCGTATGGGGATTGTTTATTAGATTGAGGACAGTTCTTATCCTCTGTAAGCCTAACTTAATACCAAATCTTTGTAGATTATAAATAAATTGAACGGTCTCATGATAATCCATATAAAACTAATATGGACTTTGTAGTGGCATTAGATATTGGATTATCTTGTATATAGTCTCCTTCAAGAGTTTCCGCTCTACTATCATGTCAATCATACCATGCTCAAGTAAAAACTCAGCCCTTTGAAAATCTGGTGGTAGTTGCTGTTTGATGGTTTGCTCAATTACCCTCGGACCTGCAAAACCAATAAGGCTCTTTGGCTCAGCTATAATCACATCTCCTAACATAGCAAAACTTGCCGTTACCCCTCCAAAAGTAGGGTCTGCAAGGATTGATATATATAAAATCCCAGCCTCTTTAAGCCTTGCAACACTTGCAGATACCTTCGCCATCTGCATCAATGAAAACATCCCCTCCTGCATCCTCGCACCTCCAGATGCAGACACTGTAACAAGAGGCAACCTTTCTTTTAGTGATAGTTCTGCAGCACGAGCAATCTTTTCACCCACTACAGAACCCATACTTCCACCCATGAATGAAAAATCCATTACGCCAATAACAACCTGTCTTTTGTATATACTTGCAGTGCCATAGATAAAGGCATCATTTATCTGATGAGCCTTGATATTTTCCTGTATCCTAATTTTGTATGGCTTTGTATCTTCAAATTTGAGAGGGTCTGTTGTAACAAGATTACTATCAATCTCTCTGAAACTACCTTCATCTACAAGTTGATTTATCCTCTCCCTTGCAACAATCCTAAAATGATACTCACACTTCGGACACACCTTCAAGTTATTTTCAATCTCCTTTTTATAGATAATTTCCTTACAATTATCACATTTTACCCACAATCCCTCTGGTATTTTAACCTTCTTTTCAGAATTTGTCTCCTTCTTTTTTTTAAACCACTCCATCACTCCCCCTTGATTGCCTTTGATAACTCAAGCAGATAGTTTTTTATTGTTGAAGGATTATCATTAAACCTCTTTACAATAGCGCTTCCAACTATCACTCCATCTGATGCCTTACAAACCAATTGAGCCTCCTGGGGTGTTGAAATCCCAAATCCAACTGCAACTGGTAGATTAGTAACTTCTCTTATAGTCTGCATGTTGTGATAGAAATTATCGGGTAGATTTAACCTTGCCCCTGTTATTCCTGTGATAGAAACATAATAGACAAACCCTTTTGACATATCGCATATCATTTTTATCCTATCTTTTGTTGATGTTGGAGCAACAAGAAAGATGGTATCAATATCAAACTCCCATGATTTTTTAGCAAATCCTGATGCCTCCTCAATGGTCAAATCTGGGATAATAAAACCATCCACACCTGCATCAGCAGCGAGTTTTATAAATTGCTCATCACCTAACTTGAATATTGGATTGTAATAAGACATTATCACTATTGGAATGTTGAATTCATGCCTATAGCCTTTAACAAAAGAAAGCACCTTTCTTAAGGTAACACCCTTCTTCATCGCCCTTTCTGAAGCCATTTGAATGGTAGGTCCATCGGCAAGAGGGTCAGAAAATGGGATACCTAATTCAATGATATCTGCCCCACATTCCTGTAGTATCTTCATCCTTTCATATGTAGATGATAAATCTGGATCCCCCGCCATGATGTATGGTATGAATGCCTTTTTGTTAGATGATTTTAGTATATTAAATGTGTCTTTTATCCTTGACATCTTTTTATTAATCCAACTTTTCGTCAAAGAGTTTGATTATGGTTTCAGTTTTATCCTCAAATATCTTGAGGCTTTTCTTTGTATTTTCAATCTCACTCTTTGCTCTTTTGAGTTCATCTGCAATAATGATAGAGGTTATGATTGCAGCCTTTAGCGGATGTAATGAAGGCATTTTCTTTAATAACTCCGTCAACTTTGAATCCACATACTCCGCAAGCTCAGATATGTAGTCTGGTGGATAGTCCGATTTTATCTTATATTTCTTACCGAGTATCGTAACCTCTACTGCTTGCATTTATTATAAACCGTTAATTTCCCTCTACGCCTTCTAACTCTTTGATGAGATCCTCTATCTGGGATTTTATCTTGAATTTATCTTCAGTTAAAGATTTTATTTCTTCATCCTTTTGACGAATAATCCCCTCAAGTTCTCTAATCCTTTCTTCAAGGGCTGCCTTCTCATTTTTTAGGGTCTTGATCTTTTCAATCGCAATTGATATCTTTTCCTCAAACATCTTAACAGAATCCATTATACTCCCTCCTTGAAAGTTGCTTTAAAGATATGACAAAAATAATACACAATGAGCGATACAAAATACAAAGATTTTTCTCAAATACTCACTTATTGTTGCCTTTTAGGATTTTAATAAAAGGTTTAACCATGGTAAGTTCTTTATGATCACATTCCACAAACATCATAAATAAAAATTAGATTATATAGTAAAATATACTTTCTAAATCTCTTTAGGAGGCATGGAATATGAAGGATTCTGAAAATATTACAGACAATACAAGTAACAAATCACAGGGTGAGTTTTACTTTTGGATACATTCTGCTTTTAGGAAATATATAGAAGTGATAATGGATCTAATACTTATAAGTCTTGTAATTGTAAACTTTGTTTTCATAATTAAAACCATCTATCTGTTAGGAATCTCAATCTACAAGGATACTGATATACCACATGTAATCTCAGAGTTTTTGTTTATCTTTATACTTGTGGAGGTCTTAAGAATTCTCATAATTTACATAGAATCCCACCATGTATCTGTGGATATCATGGTTGAACTCGCAATAGTTGCAATCCTTAGAGAATTGATACTACACGGTGTTTTTGAAATAGAAACCTTGAAACTTGTAGGGATATCATTGTTGATAGCAATTCTGGGTTTTTTGTTAAAATTTGCTGGACTTCGCCAATGTATAAATATCAAAAGCCCTACATACAAACCATTCTTTAAAAGTAAGAAGGGTTAGTCATATTACTTGCTGACATACTACTTCCCAAGATTGTCAGTCAATCTCTTATAAACCTCATCAATAAATTCCTCTGTTGTGTAAAACCTATCCACTGGTGGTTGTGATATAGACATCAAATCCTTCGTCATTATACCTGACTCAACAGTTTCTATCACGGATTGCTCAAGTGCCTTAGCAAATCTAATCACATCAGGAGTGTTGTCTAACTCACCTCTTTTTGCTATAGCCCCTGTCCATGCAAATATGGATGCGATTGGATTTGTGGAGGTTACATTCCCTTTAAGCCTCTCGTAATAGTGCCTTACAACCGTGCCATGAGCAGCCTCATATTCATAATTTCCATCAGGTGAGACCAATACAGATGTCATGAGTCCAAGACTTCCAAACCCGCTTGCAATCATATCAGACATTACATCACCATCATAGTTCATACATGCCCAAAGCATCCCTCCTGATGATTTCATAATCTGAGCAACAGCATCATCTATTAGAAGGTATCTGTATTGTATGTTTGATGCATTGAGTTGTTCATAGGCATTGTTTATCTCTTGTGAAAATATCTCCTTAAAATATGCATGATAGGTCTTTGATATTGTGTCTTTTGCACCAAACCACAGATCAACCTTTTCTGAAACTGCGTAATTGATACAAGACTTGGCAAAACTCCTAATGGATTTTTCAAGGTTGTGCATTGCCATAACCACACCTTTTGTCTTAAACTCATGCACTGTAACACTAACCGTCTCACTACCGTCGTATGATTTGTATATGAGTTCTACAACCCCGGGCTTATCTATCTTCATTTCAGCCCCTTTGTAGATATCTCCGTATGCATGACGACCTATGATGATTGGTTTTACCCATGTCTTTACTGCAGGTGGGATATTCTTGATTATGATTGGTTTTCTAAAAACAGTGCCATCAAGAATTGAGCGGATTGTGGCATTTGGACTTTTCCATAATTGTTTTAATGAGTATTCTTTTAGTCGCTCATGATTAGGTGTGATAGTAGCACATTTTACCCCTACTTTATGTGTCTTGATTGCCTCTGCTGCCTTTATGGTTACCTCGTCGTTTGTGTTATCACGACTCTTTATGCCAAGGTCAAAATAGACTATTGGGATATCCAAAAACTCAAGGATGAGTCTATCTTTGATCAAACCCCACATAATTCGTGCCATTTCATCCCCATCTAATTCTACTAAAGGATTTAAAACCTTAATCTTATCTGACATTAGAAATTCCTCCTTACCTTATATATGCCTCTGTAACATATCTTCTCATCATCCTATGAGAGTTGAAAAAATAGGCGTTTTTTGATATCGCATTCTGCATCACCTTAATCCAATTTTCCCTGTCTTTGTAATACAATGGAAGTATTATCTTTTCAAGTTTGTAGTAAAGGTCTTCAGCATCTTTATTGGGATCGGCAGAGATATCAACAGGTCCTATAGACCATCCGGTGCATCCTTCAATGTGTCCTTCAAGCCACCAACCATCTAAAACACTAAAGTTTGGCACCCCATTGTGAGAGGCCTTCATCCCGCTTGTCCCAGATGCTTCAAGTGGTCTTAGAGGTGTGTTTAACCAGATATCTACACCAGAGACTATCTTGAGGGCAATGTCCATGTTGTAGTTCTTTACATAAACTATCTTGATTTTGTCCTTTATCTTCTCCTTAATCTCATGTATCTTTTGTATTAACTGCTTGCCCTGTTCATCTTTGGGGTGTGCCTTACCACCATATACAATCTGAATCCTCCCCTCACCAATCTTACACAGTCTTTTTATATCTTGAAATAGAAGGTCAGCCCTTTTATACGCCGTAGCCCTTCTGGCAAATCCGATGGTAAATGTGTCGTAATTTAATTCAACATTGGTTTCTCTGTTTATATAATCAATGAGGTTTCTCTTTGCCTTTTGATGTGCCTCCCATATTTCATCAGCGGGTATCCTCTCAACCCTCACAAGCATTGCTGGTTCATTTGCCCAACCCGGAAAGTATTTATTGAAGAGCTGCTTAAATGGCTCGGATGTCCAAGTGTATGAGTGAACGCCGTTTGTTATTGCATGTATTTCATATCCCGGAAACATGCTCTTTGAAACCTCACCATGTTTTTTAGCAACACCATTTACATAGTTGCTGAGATTAAGTGCAAGCTTTGTCATGTTTAATTGTTCACTTCCAGAATATTCCTGCAATACACTCAACGGCACAGGTTCTGTGAAGATGTTTTTTACAAGGTCATAACTAAACTTATCATGTCCTGCAGACACTGGGGTGTGCGTGGTAAATACACATAGGCTTCGGACCTTCTCTGCATTCCATACAAGCCTTTCATCCCATACCTCTTCAATATCCTTTTTATACATCCGTAGTAGTTCAACTGTAAGCAGACTTGAATGCCCTTCATTCATATGAAATTTCTTGATGAGAAAGCCTATTTCATAAAGTAATCTCGTGCCACCAATACCTAATACCATTTCTTGCTTGAAACGATAGGCATTGTCTCCTCCATACAAATATTGGGTTATCTGCCTGTCCTGCTCTGTGTTTTCTGATAAATCGGTGTCAAGAAAGATTATTGGCACACTACCGCCCGTTTCACTTCTTACTATGTAAAGCCAGCCACATATGAAGACATCTCTGCCTTCAATGCTGATGCTTACCCTTTCTGGTAATTGGGTCATAAAATCTGATGGGTTAAAGTCATCGGGGAGCTCGTGTTGTCTGCCATAGGCGTCTATGTCTTGTCTAAAGTATCCTTTTTTGGTAAGTAATGTGACTGCTACCATTGGAAGTTTTAGATCTGCAGCAGATTTTATTGTATCTCCTGCAAGGACACCAAGTCCCCCACTATATGTGGGTATGTTGCTTTGGATACCTATCTCCATAGAGAAATAGGCTATCCTCGGTTCTTTCAAAAACTCATCTACAATCTTTGCCATCTATTCACTCCTTCTGCCATTTTTATTAATTTATCAAGTGCAAATCTACATTCATCTGTTAGTTGTCTTGTGTATTCATTGACATATAGTGCAATGTGCTCATGTATTACAGAATCTGATAGTTCTTGAGCATGATTTTTTATGTAGGGCATAACATTATCAATATTTCTATCAGAGTAGTCAATGCTTTGTGCGATAAGATGTTCTATTCTTGAAATCATTTCTTTTCCGATAGACCTTTTGGCTACAATCCCGCCTAATGGTATAGGTAATCTTGTTGTGTCCTCCCACCACTTACCTAAATCAACTACCTCTTTAAGACCGTATTGCTTGTATGTAAACCTGCCTTCGTGGATTATCACACCTATATCTACTTGTCCTTTACTAACAGATGACATTATCTCATTAAATGGCATGAATACTACCTTTTTAACCTTTATTTTGTTTTCATTGCAAAACAACTCAAACAAAAGATATGCGGTTGTTAGTTTGCCGGGCACTGCCACAGTCAATTCATCATCAGGGTGTATGACAGCATTGTCCCTTTTTACTACAATAGGTCCACATCCCCTACCAAACGCAGCACCACAAGAGAGAAATTCATAATCGTCTTTTAAAAAAAAATAGGCATGGCAGGAAACCTTTGATATGTCCAATTGTCTTTGCATTGTGAGGTTATTTAATGTCTCAACATCATCAATAATAAATTGAAAGCGAACCCCCCCCACCTCTAACAAACCATTTGCTAAAGCATAAAAAATGTAAGTATCATTAGGGCAAGGAGAAAAACCAAAGGTCAACATAATATATTTTTATCTTTTAAAATTTAGACAATAAGCATAACATGAGAAGGTGTTTTTATGGTATATCAGTTAAGAAAGGGTTTTATTGTTACTGTTTTTAACAGTACTCTTACCGCTTTATAAGTCATCATCTTTAAGTGTGTTTACAACCTCTTTGAATATCTGTCTCATTAAATCTTCGTCAATCATTAGGGAATCAAATACTGTCTCTCCTATTTGGTGTAAAAACCTCTCTCCAGAATAACCGTATGAGACCAGTTTTGTAATCTCATTTGCGAGAGAGACAATACATGTTTCTTTAGAAAGGTCTTTTGTGTTTGCTGTCTGATGATGGTATTTTATAGCCTCTACAAGTGAAAGCGGAAAGTTCCACCTGTAGATTAACCAAGAACCAACATCTGCGTGTGTTACACCAAATATGCCCATCTCTTCATCAGTAAGATAAGTTTGCTTTTGTTCAGAAAGACTGATAACCTTTGCATACTCATTTGAGTATTTAAGTGTGAGAGCAACCTTACCAATATCATGTATGAGCGATGCAACGGATACATCTTCTGTGATGTTATTGTTGTTTGTCATTTCGGATATAATCCTTGCAGAGGTAGCACATCCTCGAGAATGTTTCCACAATCCCACTATAGTTTCAGGCAGGTATTCAAAAACGGTCACCCCCAACAAAAGACCCTTTATAGCGTTAAGACCTAACATCATTATCGCCTGACTTACCTTCGTAATCTTTGCAGTGAAGCCATATATAGGTGAGTTTGCAGCCCTTATGACACGAGCAGTAAGGGATGTATCTTTTAGTATAAATTCACCCAACTCATCTACTGATATGTTTGGATCCTCAATCAGGATGATGAGTTTCCTTAATGTAGGAGGGATGGTTGGAAGACTGTATATGTTTTCTATTTCGTATCTCAATTTCGTTAGATTCATCTTATCCTCTGAATCGTCAAGTCGTAGATGTCTTTTGCCTTTATTCCGTATCTACGGGATATAATCTTTGACGCCTCCTTTCTGCTCATCCCTTCTTTTATTAAATCAATTGCCTCGTTGACAAGATCTCCCATCTCTATACCATTATCCGTTTTGCCTTCGGATATTATGACATATTCCCCTGCTATTTTTTGAGTGTTGAGATATTCAATAACATCTGAAACCTTTCCCCTCATAAACTCCTCATGTATCTTGGTCATCTCCTTTGCTACCACGATATGTCTATCACCAAATGTTGTCTTTATATCTTGAAGTGTCTCCATCAATCTATGAGGAGCCTCGTAAAATAGAATCGGTCTTTTTTCATGTGATAGTTCTTCAAGTTTCTTCTTCCTTTCTGACTGCCTATTTGGAAGAAAACCGATAAAGGTAAATTCATGGGTTTCAATACCACTTACTGAAAGTGCAGAAATAAGGGCAGAACAACCGGGGATTGGAACTACCTTTATCCCGCTTTTAATCGTCTCACTGACAATGTAAAAGCCGGGGTCAGAGATACATGGTGTGCCAGCATCTGTGATAAGAGCAACATCTAACCCTGATTTTAAACTATCAAGTATCTCGTTTGATGCCCTTTTTTGTGCCTTTGACCAGCAACTTATAAGTCTTTTCTTTATGCCATAGTGGTTTAAGAGCTTTAAGGAGTGTCGTGTGTCTTCAGCAGCAATGATGTCAACCTCTTTTAGTATCCTTAAAGCCCTAATGGTTATGTCTTCTAAATTACCAATAGGTGTAGAAACTATGTAAAGCACCCCTTGAGACATTATTTGTTTTTAGACATCCCACAGAGGTTCTTGCCAATCTCTAATTCTTTAGCCTTCTTTTCATCGGGATTTAGCAAGCCAAGATTAACCTTTCTAATCTCTTGATATCTCTCAGGATTTGGAGGAAGGCTTGATGATACCTGCTTAAAGAAGTCTCCAAACTCCTTGATCTGATATAAATCAAGTTCTTTTCTTGCCTTACCCATTGTAGTCATTACAATACCTAATTCCTGCTCCCTTATTGATGATGCATGTGTCGGCAAGATGATAGTATCGTCAGAGAGATGAGCGTACTTCTTAAAAAGGGTATCAAAGAGCATCTTTGTCCACTCTTCTGATGCACCACCAAGGTCTGGTCTGCCTATGCTTGTCTTCATTATCAGGTCACCAGTGAATAGATACTTGCCATCAAGTAGCAAGGATGTGCTTCCGGGTGTGTGCCCGGGTGAGTGTATAATCTCAATCACAGAGTTGCCTATGTGGAGTTTATCGCCATTTTTTAGCTCTTCATACTTGTAATTTGCGTTTTTTGCATCGTGTGGATTTATAAAATACTTTGCTCCAATCCTTTGAGCAATCTCTCTACCCCCTGATATATGGTCTGCTTGGAGATGTGTGTCTATGACATATTTCACCTTTACATTTATTTCATTAATCTTTTTTAGTATCACATCAATGTGTCTCATCGCATCAATGACAATACCCTCACCATTTGAGTTGATAAGGTAAGAAATGCATCCTCTTGCAACCCTGTAAAACTGATATATTGCAGGATTATCAGATATCTTTGATGTCTCGTAGTATTCAGACCAAAGGTCTATACCGCCTTCTAATGACCTTGCGTTAAAGCCTTTTTCTCGTAACCATTCAGCAGTGTATCTTGAAGAATCTCCGTGTGCACATATTGTGATGATAGGTATATCCTTTGGGAACTTATCAATGTGTTTGTCCTCTTCTCCAACAAAGTCTTCCTGAGGGAGATTTAAGGTTTGAAACTCATACCTGCCCTCCACCTTACCGTCTTTAAAATCATCCTCGCTTCTTAAATCAAAAACAAACCTTACTTCGTTATTATCAAGTTTCTTTTTAAATTCTTGGGGAGAAATGATTATATCTTCCATAATTTTTAAACCCTCCTTTATCTTGTTTTGAATGCAACAAGCCATCTAATGTGGCTCTTTTCCTCGTTGATTATCTCATCAATTACTTCCTTTTCCTTAACGCTATCCCTTATTCCATAAAAATAAAGCAAGGTCTCCTTTTCAAAGGATATTGCGTATTTCACGGCATCGTTAATGTCTTTTATGTGTTGCATTGAGGGTAAGGATTTCTCCTTGCCTAAAAAAAACTCAGACTCAACGATTGCCCTTAAATATAACGATACCTCATCCCAACCTTCCTCTTGGGAGTCTCCTGTGCTTTGCAGCAGTTCTGTGAATGTCTTTTCGTGTTGGATCTCTTTTTCTGCAAGTGTCATAAAGAGTTTATTTAGTTCTACATCTTTTTTAAATCTCTCTGACATCGTTGTATAAAACTGATAACCCAATTTCTCCGTCTGTATCGCCTGTTCAATGACCTCCCTGATACTAAACCTTTCTTGCATAATTATCCTCCAAAGTAGTCTTTTATTCTAATTTTAACAATCTCCTTAATCGGTTGTCTGCCTTCACTATCTCATCTGGATTATCCCCAGTGATATCCCATGTGTATTCCCCCTTTGCATTTCTATGTAGCTTGATACGAATAGGTTTTTTGGGTTTGACCTGTTGGATCTGACTATCTTTTGAAAATGATGGTGCTTTAGGTAGTTCTTTCTTATCTGATGCAACACAGGGATTTTGTGTTACAAACATTAGCAATATCAGTATGATGGAAATTATTACGGTCTTTAGTCTCATGGCATGTCCCTACTGTTAAATATATCATACTTGTTTGTTATCGGATATCTTCTATCCCTTCCAAATGATCTTTTTGTTATCTTTATACCCAAGGGGGCTTGTCTTCTTTTGTATTCACTCTTGTCTATCATCCTCAACACCCTTCTTAATTCTGCCGTATCATCTATGATATTTAGTAAACTATGGACATCAACATCGTTTTCAATGTATGCCTCAATTAGTTTGTCGAGTGTATCATAAGGCGGAAGGGTGTCTGTGTCCTTCTGGTTTTCCTTTAATTCTGCAGTTGGTGCCTTTGTGAGTATGCTTTGGGGTATAAAGTCGTATTGATGTTTTTTATTTAACCATCTACATATACGATAAACATTGGTTTTGCTTACATCCTTTATCACAGCAAAACCACCAGCCATATCACCATAAAGTGTAGCATACCCTACACTCATCTCCGATTTATTGCCAGTGGTAAGGACTAAATTACCAAACTTGTTTGACCATGCCATGAGGATGTTTCCCCTTATCCTTGATTGAATATTTTCTTCGGTAATATCTGGATTTGTGTCTTTAAAAAATGGTGCAAGTGTCTTTAGGTATGAATCAAAGATATCAGATATTGGTATCTCAATAATGTGAATCCCGAGATTTTTGGCAAGTTGATAGACATCATCCCTACTCTGTTTTGATGTATATATTGATGGCATAAAGATACAATCTACATTGTCTTTACCTAATGCCTCAACCGCTATAACCGCAACAATCGCAGAGTCTATTCCACCACTTAAACCAAGACATACCTTTTTAAAACCATTTTTTAAGACATAATCCCTCGTGCCAGTTATGAGTGCATTAAATATCTCTTCTTCTTCACATATTTCAATCGTTATACCTGTATCTTCAATCGCTTTATACTTATCCTTCCTTTGATAATCAGTCTCTATCAAGGTTACATTTTGAGATTGCTCAACAAACCTCGGTTTTCTATATCGTGGGTCTTTAAGCCTCTTTGCAATGACATCATCAAGGTTGATGTCACAAATTAACAGATGCTCCTTAAATCTCCCTGCATTTGATATTATATCGCCTTGAGGGTCAATGACCATGCTTCCACCGTCAAAAACCAACTCATCCTGACCACCTACGAGATTTACATAGGCAATAAAGGATGAGGCATCGTTAGCCCGAGTGCACAACATCTTTTTCTTGAATTCATACTTACCAATATGAAAAGGAGATGCATTGATGTTTATTATCAACTCAGCAGAATTGAGGGCTTGTATGTAAGTAGGTGCATATGGATACCAGATATCCTCACATATATTAACACCAAATAAAAAGTCCTTTGCCTTGTAAACAGGGATTCTACTGCCTGCACTAAAATACCTCTCTTCATCAAAAACACTGTAATTTGGCAGGTGTATCTTGTGATAAACATCTATGATCTGTCCATTGTCAATTACTGCAGCTGCATTGAAATTGTCAGCCTTAAAATCTACAAATCCAGCAACCACAATTATATTTTTGCAATATCTTGCTAAAGTCCTAATCCCTCTTACAGAGTCAGCAACAAATTGGGGCTTTAAAAGTAGATCCTCTGGTGGATAGCCTGTGATTGCCAACTCTGGAAAAGCCAATATATCCACATCAAGTTTTTGGGATTCATGGATGTAGTCCTGCATCTTTTGGATGTTGAGATTGATATCCCCTAATGTAGTGTTTATTTGTCCTAATGCTATCCTTAAAGTCCTTTGCATTTTATTAACCGAATTAGATATCAAATGTTATATAATACACCACTTGACAAGATAAAAGAAAAAGGGAGGTATTTTGGATATGAAACAATTGGTGATATACTGCCATCCAAATCCTAAAAGTTTTTGTTCTGCAATAAAAGATAAGATTGTAGAGACACTCAAAGGATTTGGGGATGAGGTTGTTGTCAGAGACCTTTATAGTATTGGATTTAATCCTGTGTTAGGCAGTGCTGATTTTATCGCCTTACAGAATAACAAGGTATTAGATGATACAAGATTAGAACAAGATTTTATATCTACCTCTGATGTTTTAAACCTTGTTTATCCTATCTGGTGGACAGGCATGCCCTCAATGATGAAAGGCTACATTGATAGGGTCTTTTTACATGGTTTTGCCTATGCAGTTAATTCGGATCTAACAATATCGCAACTGCTTAAGGGTAAAAAGGCATTTATCTTTAATACAATGGGCACGCCAAATGAGATATATGAAAATTCTGGGATGATACACTCAATGAAGATGACATCAGATAAAGGTATATTTGAGTTTTGCGGGATTGAGGTAGTAAGTCATGTCTTTTTTGGTGCAGTGCCTTATGTTGATGAGAGCAAAAGAAGGTCTATGCTTGATGAGGTGTCTAATATTTTAAGGTCAAACAGATAAATTCTTCTTGATTTGTGATTGATTTTAAGATATTATTGATGAAATAAAAAAAGGAGGTATAGCAATGATATCAAAAGAATCTGTTGAGTCTGTCATAGAAAAGATAAGACCTAACCTAAAAAGAGAAGGCGGGGACATTGAACTTATTGAGATCAAAGACGATACAGTATATGTAAGGTTAAAAGGGGCATGTGGGACTTGTCCAATGTCAACATTAACCTTAAAAAATTATGTTGAGTCAACACTCAAAAAGGAGATACCAGCAATAAAGTCAGTGCAGGCTGCATAGATTGTTAACTAAAAAATTGATGATGATTAGATTAAATCATATTAAGGTATTTCAGGTTTTTCTTGTGCTTGCATCATTATTATTTGCCCTGCTGGCATCGTCATATGCAGAAGACATGAAGGAGGTGAAGGCTGTCAGACATTGGTCAAGTAATGATACGGTGCGGATTGTGGTGGATTTATCAGGACCTGTTGAGTTTACAAAAGGCAGGCTATCAAACCCAGAAAGATTATTCTTTGACCTGAAGAACTGCAAATTACCAAAAAACATCCCCTCAAACTACAACATCAATCTCAACATCATCAAAATGGTCAGGCTTGGACAGTTTAATGCAAATACTGTAAGGATTGTATTTGATATTGAAAAACCTGATTATGACTTCAAGGTCTTTAGCCTTGAAGACCCAGTTAGGCTTGTAGTTGATTTCACCCCCAAAACATCAGGAGAACAACCAAAAGACAAAACAACGCCAGAACCTATACAAAAAGAGGTGATACCTGATACAAAAACAGAGGCAAAGTCTCCACCTATTCAGAAAAAGATTGTTGTATTAGACCCAGGTCACGGTGGGCATGACCCGGGTGCTGTAGGTCCCTCTGGACTTTATGAAAAAGACATAGTCCTTGATGTTGCACTAAAGGCAGCACAATACATCACAAATTCATATCCACACATAGAGGTGCATCTTACCCGCAACAAGGATGTATTTATCCCTCTTGAACAACGGGCTCAGATAGCAAACAGATTAAATGCCGATCTGTTTGTCTCTATCCATACAAACGCTGCTCCTAACAGATTAGCACGGGGTATTGAAACATTCCTTCTCAATTGGACTGACGATGAGGAGGCTATGAGGGTGGCTGCAAGGGAAAATGCTATCACAATGAAACAGATGAAGGAACTAAAAAACGAGGTGAGTATCATACTAACATCTCTAGAGAGAGAAACAAAGCGAGATGAATCAGTGAAGGCTGCTGGATATGTGCAGAATGCACTCATACAAAACATAACAAGTGAATATCCAAAGGTGTCAAACCTTGGCGTCAAGCAGGCACTCTTTTATGTATTGGTAGGAGCCAAAATGCCATCTGTATTGACTGAGATATCCTTTATCAGCAACAAAGAAGAGGAGTATTTGTTATCAACAGAGGATTATCGTATCAAGATTGCACAGTCAATAGGTGATGGCATCAATAGTTATTTTTTAAACCTACCTGCAGATAAGATATCAAAATACGGCAAGATACAGAGGAATGACATTAAATCTGTAGAACCAGTCAAGATAAAGACAACAAAAAATGGTGGATATTCATCGTCAGACATAAAAAGCAAAACAAAAAACAAAGAAAAAAAGACCAATCCCAAAAAGTACATCAAGAAGCCATCAAAGAAGGCACCAGTAAGAAGTGTTTGATTATTTCATCGTCAACGCCCTCTGCCTTGATGGAACAGGAAGCACAGCATTTAAGGCAAATTTGGGTATTACCAGAGACAAAATATCATACATAGGTGATGAAGTGTATGAATCACAGAATCTAATTAATGCAGATGGTCTTCTTCTCACCCCCGGTTTTATTGATACCCACTGTCATTCAGAATTCACACTAATTGCAGACCCCAGAGCACATGGCAGGATTGCTCAAGGAGTAACCACAGAGATAAATGGTAACTGTGGTCTATCTGCAGCACCGATTCTCGGGGATTGTATTAAACAAAGAGAACCTGATTTTCTTGAGTATTTGATACCTTACCGATGGAATACCTTTGACGAATACTTCCAAATCTTAAATGACAATGGCATTGCTATAAACCTTGCAACACTCTGCGGACAGGGTAACATCAGGGCGTCTGTTATGGGATACAAAGAGGGTAAGGCAAGTGATGTAGAGATGGCTCAAATGTATATGCATATCAAAGATGCAGTAAGGCTTGGTGCCAAAGGATTATCCACAGGGTTAATTTATCCACCGGGTGTATTTACAACCACTGACGAATTGATTTCTTTATGTAAGTATTTAGTAAGTATAAAACCAGATGCCTTGTATGTTCCTCACATGAGGAGTGAAACAGAACATCTCATTGAGGCTATTGAAGAGACCATACAGATTGCAAGACAAAGCGGGATTAGGATCCACATATCACATCTAAAAACAGGTGGGAGGGCAAACTGGCACAAAATAGATAAGGTAATTGAGATGATTGAAGATGCAAAAACAAGTGGTATTGACATCACTTGCGATAGATATCCATATATTGCATCAAGCACTGATTTAGATACCATACTTCCAAAATGGGTATTGGAAGGTGGTATTGAGGCAGAGATTAAAAGGCTTAAAGACAGTGCCACAAGGCAGAAGATATCTAAAGAACTCCAAAAAGAACCAGATGAAGATTGGCAGGGGATATATGTATCAAGCGTTTACAGACAAGAAAATAGGTGGATGGAGGGCTTTTCTGTAGTTGAGATCTCTGAAAGATTAGGTAAAGATATAATTGACACTGTCATAGACATCATCATTGAGGATGATGCAAAGACCAATGCTATTTTTTTTAGTATGTCAGAGAACAATCTAAAAAGATTCCTCAAACTACCGTATATGACAATTGGCTCTGACAGTGCTGTTAGATGCTTTGACGGTATTACATACAAGGGCAAACCGCATCCAAGGGGTTTTGGCTCTTTCCCCCGTTTTATAGGTAGATATGTTAGGGATGAGGGGATAATCACGATTGATGAGGCTATACGGAGGATAACATCTTTACCAGCCAAGATATTTGGATTAGATAGAAGAGGTGAATTAAAGGTAGGATACTATGCGGATATTGTTTTATTTGATTACCACAACATTATTGACAAATCAGATTACAACAATCCATTTGTCAAACCAAAAGGTATTGAATGGGTATTTGTAAACGGAGTGCCTGTTTATCAAAAGGGTGATTTTACTAACCTCTTACCGGGAAGGGTGATTTAGTGTATGAATAGTTTTGTAATTCCTGTGCTTGATTTCTCACCTCATAGTGATTTCAACATCCTTACACTTTTAAAGGATTTAGAAAATATTGAAGGGGAAGTCATCTGTATTTTTAACTCAAAAGAGGTATTTGAAAGACTTGAAGGAAATAAGAGGATTGATAAATATTGCTATAACAAGACCAATGCAGGTGTGAGCAGGTCTTGGAATATTGGGATAAACTTGGCTGAAGGGGATGTCATCTTTGTTATGAATGCAGATTTACACATTACCCAACAATGCGTGAAAGAGATGAGACAGTATTGTTTAACACTTGAGAAGGCTGTAATCGTTGGACCACAAGGTTCACATCTTGATTTCAGAAATCTCAAGGTGAATCGGTATTTTAAAAAAGGCACATTTGATAAACCTATTAAGACACATGATGTCTCTGGTTTTTTGTTTGCAATAAATACCGAGAGATTTCGTGAAAATAGATTGTGTTTTGATGTGAGATTTAGCCCATGTTTTTTTGAAGAATGGGACATGGGACTACAGATAATGTCTGCAGGACTATACCTTTATGCAGTCCCTGTAACTGGATTTGAGCATCATTGGGGCATGTCACAGGCAGAGGATGAAAGGATTATCAACTATTTTGGAAGGGATCTAAAAAGGGGAGATGTCATGATTGAAAATCGGAAAAGGTTTATTAGAAAGTGGTCACATATGATTAGATTTAGTGAAGATTTACTGAAAGAGGCTACAATTTGATTTGTTTTCCCTCAATATGTTATAAAATAAGTTCTTTTGATTGTTTAACTCCATGCCCTTTGGAGAGAAAAAGGGCTTAATATCCACATGGAGGTTGTGTATGAATTTTTATGAAACAGCAGTAATCCTCAATCCAAATCTTTCCGATGAGGAAACAAGGTCAGCCATTTCAAAGATTACAAATCTCATCACATCAAACGGGGGTGAGGTGCTTAAGGTTGACAATTGGGGCAAGAGAAAATTGGCTTATGAACTTAACAAACACAAGATGGGTTTTTACTCTATCCTATTGTTTAAGTCTCCCCCAGATGTCATTAAAAAACTTGAGGCATATTTCAAAGTATTTGATGTTGTTATCAAGTTTATGGTAATCAAACTGACAAAACATCAAATATCCGCATTGCCAAAGGATCTTACAGGTGATATGCCTGTTAGCCCTGAAGAAGTGAAGACCCAAGAAGAGGTCTAAATGTTCAATAGGATAATCCTCATTGGCAGGTTAACAAGAGACCCTGAATTACGCTATGCCCCAAGTGGAATGGCTTTTACAAACTTCACACTTGCAGTAAATACAAGGTCAAGACAGGGTGATGAGTCAAAAGAGGAGGTATTGTTTATTGATTGTGTTGTGTTTGGTAAACAGGCTGAAAGTTGTAACCAATATCTCTCAAAAGGTAGTCTTATTTTAGTAGAGGGCAGATTGAGAGAAAGAAGATGGGAGTATGAAGGACAAAAAAAGTCTAAGATGGAGGTCTTGGCTAACAATATTCGTTTCTTGCAGAGAAAAGAGGCATCAATACCTGATATCTCTGCAGATGATTTGCCGCCACCTGATGAGATAAGCAGGGAAGAACCATTTTAATAATATAAAAAGGAGATAAAAAGTAATGATACAGACAAAGAGGTTTCAGAAGAAAAAATTTTGTAAGTTTTGTGCAGACAAGATTGCCTTTATTGACTACAAGGATATAAAAACCTTAAGGACATTTATAACAGAAAGAGGCAAGATACTTTCAAGAAAGATGACTGGGACTTGTTCTGTTCACCAAAGAGAATTAACCACTGCTATAAAACGGGCTCGTAATATCGCCCTGTTGCCATTCATGGAAAGATAGTATGAGGATTCCACGCAGTTGGTTGCCCATAATTTCAAAGAAAATAATACATAATATTGAGCGAAAAAACCTTGCATCATTAAATGTGCCAAAACAACAGGCAATTGAGGAAACAGAGAGGATACTATTTGATGAGTTGTCAGTTGAGGATAGGCTAAATGAGGAAGTCAGGGAGTTATTAAAGAAATTTGAATCAGAGATTGAGAGAAATAGGCTTGACTACAGGAAACTCTTTGAGATGACAAAAAACAAACTCGTAAAGGAGAGAAACCTCGTTTTATGATGCTATCTGATGAAAAGGTCAGGCACCTTACCCACCAATTATACAAATCCTTGGTGGAAAAACAGATAATAACCCCTATTGAGAACGAGGAAAAGATTCGCAAGGAGATAAAGAGGACGATTAGGGAGGAGTTAAGATTAGGTGAAGACATTGATGAGGCTGTCAGGAAAAAGATTGAATCCCTATCCAAAAAGCCAGTAGAAGGCAGTCAAGAATGGGATATCCTATACAGAAAGTATTTTGCTGAAGAAGAGTCGCGCAGGGGAAGGAGATAGGTATTTTTATTACTCAGGTTGACTCATCATTTATAAATAAACAAAAGGCAATTGCAAGACAGTTAAGACAATCTGGTTGGTGGAAGAGGAAGGTTTCAACTGGAAGGTGTTACTATTGTAACAGTAGTGTATCGCCAAAGGATCTAACCATGGATCATATAGTGCCTATTATAAGGGGTGGTCAAACAGTAAAGTCAAATCTTGTGCCAGCATGTAAAGATTGTAATAACAAGAAAAAATACCTCCTTCCGTCTGAATGGCAAGAGTATCTTCAAACACTCAATCATATCAATGAAGATTGAAGACCCTTGACTTCATCAGAGACATACAATTTTACCAACATACAAACGGTTACAGGGTTTCGGTTGATGCAGTATTATTATACGATTTCGTAAGGCTTCCCCATATTAAAACGATTTACGACCTCGGTGCAGGTTCGGGCATCATAGGTCTTTTACTTGCAAAAAGATATCCAAACTCAAGGGTAACCCTTGTGGAAATACAATCTGGTCTTGCAGAACTTGCCAATGAGAATGTAACCCTAAATAGATTAAACGATAGGGTTATTGTCATAAATTCCGACATAAAAAATCTTTCAAAATACACCGACATCCTCGGAAAAATAGATGTCGTTGTATCAAATCCTCCATTTAGAAGATGTAAAACAGGTTTAATAAGCCCAAACGATGAAAAGGCACTTGCAAGGCATGAGATAAATCTATCGTTAAGCCAACTGCTAAAAACATCTGCAGATATCCTTAAACATCATGGACATTTATACATCATTTACTTACCAGAAAGACTTGCAGAGATTACAATCAAGATGAAAGAAAATCAGTTGGAGATTAAAAGGATAAGGTTTGTACATTCATTCATAGACAGTCCTGCAAAGATGGTGCTTGTAGAGGCGGTCAAGGGTGCAAAGACAGGGCTCAAGGTCATGCCCCCTCTTATAATCTACAAAGACAAGGATACCTATTCCGATGAGGTGCTTGAGATGTATATGGAAAAAAGCAAGGATCCAATGGCATCAAACTTACCGTGATTAATGTGCCTTAAACAGTAATTGCATTTATAGGTTACTTTCCGTAAGTATAATTTTACTCCACTGCTATTTTTCTTTCACCTCTTCATAAACATTTTTTTGAAAACAAGATAGACCAACATTAAAGGTCTGCATAGGGGGCATCTCTCATAATACCGCACTTACCTGACCGTGTGTCGGATTCTTACGCATAATCCAATACTGCTTGCTCTATCTCTTGTGATGCTTGGTTGCTTATAAGTAATCACACTTATTGATATTTAGTCTTTTACTTTCCTACAGGCTTCACTGATATTGCCAAGTGTCTTGCCAAGTTCTAATATACTTATCTTCCAATCAATGTTATACTGTCTCAGTGTCTTAGTTTTTTCCCTCATTAGTTAGTTTTTTTGCATAAACTATCTTAACCATAAGAACATGACCCTTTAAGTCCTTTTCACTACTAAACTGTAAGTATTTTTCTTGATTAATACAGTTAAGGTTCATCATGAAAGATTTCTAAACTTGCATCCATTCGTAGTTTAGAATGTTTTTTTCTACACTGTTGAACTCAATGCCAATGAGATATATCGGCAGGTTCTTCAATCGGTATTTCTCATGGTAGTTCTTCTTCTTTATCTGCTCAAGGGCTGATGTGTTGTCTTTTATCAAATCAACTACCTTAAACTCAAAGATTAATACCTTGTCATTCATCAGCACCGTCATATCTACTTTCCCATGATTTGTCGCATCCTCTACCCTTATGTCAAGCCCTAAGGACGCAAAGTAACTGTAAAACACACTCGCATAATAACCTTCATAATTCGCTATGTCGTTATTCCTATACCAATCATGTGGTATCGAGGCAAAATGACTCTGCATTATATCCCTTATCTCCTCTATCTTTGCTCCCTTTAAAACCTCATACAACCTCAGTCTCTTATTAGTTACTCCTACAGAGTCCGAAGAGTAATACTTAAGTATATACTCATTTAAACTCCTCTTTACTTCCATGTTAGGATATGAAAGTTTGTAGAATATCCCTAATTCCATCTGCCTTGCCTCTAATATCGTCAAATACCCTGTCTGAAACAGCAGATTCTCTACCTCTATGTAATCT